>JAJYLE010000126.1:1780-8044 GCA_021788025.1 Nitrospirota bacterium | reverse complement strand
GAAGATGCTCCCCGTAAGCACAACCTGCATGGCGGAGGTTATCGGGGATGACCTGAACGCCTACATAAAACAGGCGCGCGAAAAGGGCGTTATACCGGCGGACCTGCCTGTGCCATTTGCGCATACGCCAAGCTTTGTTGGCTCGCACCTGACCGGTTACGACAATATGCTGAAAGGCATTCTCTCCGCGCTTACAGCCCACAAAAAAGGCGGGCCAAACGGGAAGTTAAACATCATTCCCGGGTTCGATCCTTATACGGGCAATTTAGAGGAGATCAAGCGCATCCTTAACATGATGGGCGTGCCTCATACCGTGCTTGCCGATGTTACGGACGTTTTTGATTCCCCAAACACCGGCGAGTATAAACTTTATCCGGGCGGCACGCCGCTTAAGGACGCGGCGGATTCGATAAACGGCGAAGCCACCATCGCCCTCCAGAAATATTCCACCCAGAAAACAATGGACTACATCCACAAGCACTGGGGACAAAAGACAGTTATGGCCAACCCGATTGGCATAAAGGGCACGGATGCGCTTCTGGAGGAACTGGGCAAGATCACGGGCAAGCCCATTCCGGAAGAGCTTGAAAACGAGCGGGGCCGGGCGGTGGATGCGATGATAGATTCCCATCCCTATGTGCATGGCAAGAGATTTGCGCTTGTGGGCGACCCGGACCTTCTGCTGGGTTTGATGGCGCTTATCATGGAAATGGGCGGCCTTCCCGCGCATATCGTGTGCACCAACGGAGACAAAAATTTCGAGCAGGAGGCCAACGATCTTCTGTCGTCAAGCCCGTTTGGGCGCGAAGGCAAGGTTTATGTTGGCAAGGACATGTGGCACCTGCGCTCGCTGCTCTTCACGGAACCCGTGGACGTGCTTATAGGAAATTCGTATGCCAAGTTCCTTTGGAGGGACACCGGCACGCCGCTTGTACGCATTGGTTTCCCGCTCTTTGACAGGCACCACCTGCACAGGTATCCGGTTATCGGCTACAAGGGGGCGATGAATCTTGTTAACTGGATAGTCAATACCATCCTGGACGAGATGGACAGAAAAACGATGCACTCGGCAAGTTTTGACGTAATCCGGTAAATTGGTCCGGTAATTAACGAGGTGATTATATGCTGCCCTCTTTAAATAAATTGACGGAGCACGGCTGCCAGGCGGGCGCGCAGGGAAAAGGAAAAGACCCGAAGGAGCGCGTCTGCCGGGCACGGGGCGGGGAGTCCTGCGCGTTTGACGGGGCGATGATAGTGCTTCAGCCCATAGCGGACGCCGCGCACATAGTGCACGGCCCGATAAGCTGCGCCGGTAACTCCTGGGAGGGCAGGGGCTCGCTTTCAGATAAAGGCGTACTCCATAAAATGGGTTTCACCACCGATATGCACGAGATGGACATCGTATACGGCTCCGGCGAAAAACTCCGCCGGGCAATCATCGAAGTTCATGGAAGGGCCCAGCCTAAAGCCGTCTTTGTGTACTCCACCTGCGTTAGCGGCCTTATGGGCGAGGACATTGACTCTGTTTGCAAAATGGCGGCCAGACAGATTGGCATTCCTGTTATTCCCGTAAACGCACCGGGCTTTGTTGGCCCAAAGAACCTTGGCAATCGTATAGCCGGGGAAGTATTGCTGGACTACGTGATAGGCACCGGAGATGCGCCGATTGTCACGCCCTATGACGTTAATTTGATCGGTGAGTACAATATCGCGGGCGATTTGTATGAGATAGAGGCTTTAATTGCCGGCGCCGGAGGAAAAGTCCTTTCGCGACTAACCGGAAATTCAAGCTTTGACGAAGTCACTTACGCCCATAAAGCCAGGCTCAATATTGTAGTCTGCGGACGCGCCCTTATAAACGTGGCAAAGGAGATGGAGCGGCGCTACGGTATACCCTACATCGAAGCATCGTTCTTC
Source organism: Nitrospirota bacterium (assembly GCA_021788025.1). Classification (GTDB taxonomy): domain Bacteria; phylum Nitrospirota; class Thermodesulfovibrionia; order Thermodesulfovibrionales; family JdFR-88; genus JAKAKS01. Next base: position 6,127 of record JAJYLE010000126.1, on the reverse strand, counting down.
GGAATGGCCGAGTGCTCCAGGTCTTTAAGGGCCATGGCGCAAAAACTCTCCGAAATAAACGGTGACCCGGAGTTTCTTAAAAAAGCCGGAGAGTTCATAAGCCAAAAAGAGGCGCAGGCTAAACGCGCACTGGATGAAAAATATAAGCACCTCGCTGGAAAGAAGGCGGTCCTTTATACCGGAGGTGTAAAGAGCTGGTCTTTCATCCGTGCCCTTACTGATCTGGGTGTAGAGGTTTGCGCGGTAGGAACAAAGAAAAGCACCTTCGAAGACGAAGAGAAGATGAAAGAAATTCTGGGAGAAGCCGCCCCGCTTGTAGAGGACGTATCTCCCAAAAAATTAACGAAGCTGATGCGCAATTCCGGGGCCGATATGCTTATAGCCGGGGGCAGGAATATCTATCTGGCCGCCAAGGAGGGGTTCCCGTTTGTTGACGTTAACCAGGAACGGCACACCGCCTATGCCGGATATGCGGGACTTTTGAATTTCGCGCGGGACATCTCAGAGAGCATAAGCTTCTATAAAAGCGCGTCTGCATTTCACGCTCCAAAAATACGTCAGAAGCAGAAAAGCGCAAGCATAGACCCTCTCAAGCACTCACAGGCAATTGGCGCAGCAATCGCCCTTCAGGGCGTTCACGGGGCGCTGCCCCTTATACATGGGGCGCAAGGGTGCGGGTTTTTGGGGAAGGTCCTGATTGCCAAGCATTACAGGGAGCCCATATCGCTTGCCTCAACAAAGCTCTTTACCGAAGAGGTTGTGATGGGCAGCGAGGAAAAACTTGAGCGGGAGCTCCTGGACATTATCCAAAAGCAGAAGCCCGGGATCATAGGCGTGCTTTCTTCGGGTCTTGCTTCGATAAAGGGAGATGACGTTTCACCCGTCTGCAAAAAGATGCGGGCTGAAACGGGTACGCCGGTTCTGGACATCCCTGTGCCGGACTACGAAGGCGGGTTGGAAACAGGTTACGTGAAAGCGGTGGAGGCGCTGGTCTCTCTTGCAGGCAAGAAGAAAAATGACAGCCTGCCGTATATGAGCAGGTCCATAAATATATTTATGGGCGCGCACCACACGCCCGCGGACTTTTACGCGGTGAAAGATATGGCGAGGGCTTTTGGGCTTACCCCGCTTATTCTGCCGGACCTGTCATGCATGGACGGAAGCAGGGAAGATTTTTCACCGCTGGCCCATGATGGCATCCGGCTGGACGAAATAGAAATGATGGGCTCCGCAATATTCAGCCTGGCCATAGGCCCTCAGATGGAACCGCCTGCAAAGATGATTGAAAAAGAATTCGGCGTGCAATTCGCCGTACTGGACGGGGCCGCGGGGCCGCAGGACTGCAACCTGCTTCTTGGGACTCTTGCTGAACTGTCCGGAGCGCCCGCGCCCCGGAAATATCAGAGGGAACTGAGGGTATTGAAAGACCTGATGACGGACGCCCATCATTATTTGTCCGGCAAAAAAATCTGCCTTGCGCTGGAGCCGGCGCATGCGCTGTCGCTTTCAAGGCTTATCGCCCGGACAGGGGCAGAGGTGTCCCTGGCGGTTGTGCCGCAGAAGGCAAACTTTCTGGATAGGATAGCGGCACGCGAAGTAATTATCGGGGATTTCAGCTCTGTTGATGGGGATTTCGACCTTCTCATCTCAAGCTCACACGGCACCAATACGGCTTTAAGGCTTGGCATCCCCATGCTTGAGGAGGGGTTTCCCGTATACAAAAGTTTCGGGTATTGCCAGAAGGAGTCCATCGGGTACAAAGGAGCGGCCAGGCTTGTATCGGACATGGCAAATATTTTCTTAAAGGAGGCACACCGGTGAGAGTGGCATTTGCAACCACGGACGGCATTTCGGTTAACGAGCACTTCGGCAGGGCCGGGATGTTTTCAATCTACGAGTTTTCAAGAGGTGAATATCATTTCCTTGGAACAAGGAAATTCGCTGACGGCAGGGACACGGAGATAGAGGCCACCAAAGGCATGGGGGACGAACATGAAGGCAAGGTGCAGAAGAAAGTGGACGCACTTTCAGACTGCCGGATCGTATACATGACGGAGGTAGGCGGGCCATCAGCCGCAAGGCTTATAAAAAAAGGCGTCATGCCGCTGAAGGTGGCAGACAGCACGCCTGTGCTTGAGCTGATGGAAAAGCTTGTGGAGACTGCGGGCAAGCAGAAAGCCCCGGTTTGGCTCAGGAGGGCGCTTGAAGACAGCGCACCAGAAAACAATATTGAATAATGGCAATAACGGCAACGAAGGAGGAGTTTTAAGATGAAAATGATCAGGGCCTTTATCAGGCCGGAAAAGGAGCAGGAAGTTGTGCTTGCGCTTGAGGGCGCGGGCTATCCATCGCTTACCAAGATGCCGGTGTTTGGCAGGGGCAAGCAGAAGGGCCTCCAGATAGGCCCGGTGCATTATGACGAACTGCCGAAGACTTTGATAATGATGGTGGTTGAGGAGTCCGCAATGGAAAACGTTATAAAGATCATACGGGAAAAGGCCCTTACGGGCTTTATCGGCGACGGCAAGATATTCGTAAGTCCGGTTGAAGAGTCCTACACCATAAGGACAGGGCAGGCCGGGCTATGAAAGAGATAACGGCCATAATCAGAAGGGACAAGCTGCCGGTTACAAGGGCTGCCCTGGAGGCCCTTGGTTATCCATCGCTTACTATTCAAAGCGTGGAAGGACGCGGAAAACAAAGAGGAGCGCTCTGCGCGGAAATGGATTCCGAGCTGCCAGACGCCTTCTGCACGGCGGTAAAACTAACGCCCACGCCCTCTTCATATGCGCTGGAGCATACCCTGCCCAAAGTGGCCCTGTTCGTTCCAAAGAGGCTCCTTACGATAGTGGCCCCGGATGACGTTGTAACCACCATTGTAAAAGCAATAGTTAAGGCCAACCAGACGGGCAGAAACGGGGACGGCAAGATATTCGTTTCGCCTATCGAGGGCGCATTGAGGATAAGGACCGGCGAGCAGGCCGGAGAGGCAATTTCTTGATACGGAGGTGAAATGATGGCTGCCGGACTGACCAGAAGCGGGAGCGCCTGGACGCCCAGGTTCCTGGAATCAATAGATATTGAAAAATGCATCGGCTGCGGCCGCTGCTACAAGGTATGCGGGCGTGGCGTCCTGGAGCTGATTGAAAAACCTTTTGTGGGCGAGGACGAATACGGCGACGATATGGGAAACAAGGTGATGTCCGTAGTCAATCCCGGAAACTGCATAGGCTGTGAAGCGTGCGCGCGTGTGTGCACGAAAAAATGCCAGGCGCACTCGGATTAAATCCGGAGTTACCCCTCAACCCGGCAGGTTACGTTCTATTCTTTTTTTTCTGAACCCAACTGGCAGGCGGCAATATGCCGCCTGCCAGTTTTATTGCGTTCTTCCTTTTTAACTTGAGCTCTTATTTCCTGTACGTGAAAGACGTGTTATAGTTTTTTCATACAAGTTAAATGCCGCTTTGGGTAACTCAACACGGTTAATTACCGGAGCAGGGAGATTGACGGCATTGGACGAATTGCGTACACCTCAGGCGGACAAAGCAAAAAAAAACTCTTCGGATGAGATCCAGATGGAGCTGGTACGCCTTGCATTCAAGGATTTGCCCACCATGCAGACGGCCTCTTTCATTGTGGCCCTGGTTCTTTCCTGGCTTATATGGAAGATTGTCCCGCATGCGCACATTTTTGCGTGGGACCTGCTTATTCTAGGCGTAGTTGCCAGCCGGATAGTGCTATATTACCGGTTTCTCCGCGTACGCAATGGCCCTTTTGCCGCTGAGCATTGGCAAAAATGGTTTCTGGTTTTAAGCCTTATTTCAGGGGCGGTCTGGGGACTGTCAGCTTTTATGATATTCCCAGTATGCCATGTAGGGGTGATGGCCATTTTTCTGCTGGCGCTTGCCAGCCTAGCAGCTGCAACAACGATAACCCATGCGGCAATCCGGACGGCCTCCGCGTCATGGGCAATGCCTGCTTTGCTTCTGTATGCTGCCCATTGCGTTGTTATGGGAGGCGCGCCCGGCTATACCCTGGCTTTTTTGACAGTACTTTATTTGGCAGCAGTCCTTCGGCTTTCTTTCATTCATCAGAACACTATTCTTTCCGCCATCACCTTGAAATTTGAAAATCTGGAGCTTGTTGAAGATGTAAAAAAGGCAAACGAGCATTTAAGCCAGGACATCCTCAGGCGCAAACAGGCAGAAAAGGCCCTGAATGAATACCGGCAGGAACTGGAGCGGCTGGTTGAAAAGCGCACCGCGGAACTTTTTGAGACCGAAAAGAGATACCGCCTGCTTTTTGAAAAAGCCCATGATGCTATTTTTATCATAGACGCGGAAGGGC
>JAJYLE010000126.1:0-1770 GCA_021788025.1 Nitrospirota bacterium | reverse complement strand
ATTGTCGCTGCAAATGAAACGGCGGCAAGTATGCACGGGTACACCGTTGAGGAGCTTTTGAAAATGAGCATAATGGAGGTGGACTCTCCCGAGGACGCCAGGCTATCGGTGGAACGCCGTGCATTGATAATGGATGGGCAATGGCTGCATGCGGTGATAAACCACCGGAAAAAAGACGGTACGATTTTCCCGGTGGAGATCAGCTCAGGCCTTATAGTGCAGGGCGGTCATAAATACTTTTTCGCTATCGAGCGGGACGTAACAGAGCGCAGGAAGACTGACGAGAAGATAGCGGCCGCCCTGAAGGAAAAAGAGGTGCTCCTTAAAGAGGTCTACCACCGCACGAAGAACAACATGCAGGTAATATCGTCTTTGCTGGGCCTTCAGGCGGCAGCCGTGGAGGACCGCCTCCTCCAGCGGGCATTTAAAGAGATGCAGGACCGGATCAGGGCAATGTCGCTTGTGCATGAGGAGTTGTATGAATCAACCGACCTTTCCAACCTGGATATGAAACGGTATCTGGAAGACCTGGCCCTTGGCATGAAGGAAAGTTACATCGCGGACTCGGCAAGGATATCGATTGACGTTGAGGCCGAGAGCATCCCATTGTCCATAGACCTGGCCATCCCCTGCGGGCTTATAATAAATGAGTTGCTCGCCAACTCACTAAAATATGCCTTCCCGGGGTGGATGACCGGCAGCATCAGGATCGGCCTGCACAGAACGAGCGGCGATGAGTTGGAGCTTGCCTATTCCGACAACGGCATGGGGCTTCCGGAAGGCCTGGATATAAAAACGACAAAAACTCTTGGTTTGAGGCTTGTAAATAATCTTGTTGCCGGCCAGCTGAAAGGCACTTTACAGGTGCACCGTGAAAACGGCGCCGCATTCGTCATACGCTTCAGCTCAAAGGTAAATCACGGATAACAAATCTGGAACGCAGGCCGCCGCCCGATTATCTTTGGGCTTCGATGCCCGATTTTTGAATGAGGGCAGGCCATAATTTCTCCGGCGATTTGCCAAACACAGTGCCGGCGTCCGTGTCCCGTACATACCAGCTGCCTTTTGCCAGTTCGGATTCCAGCTGGCCTGGCGCCCACCCTGCATATCCCACGTAAAGACGGAACACGGTTCCGGGGTTGGCAGCCACGCTTTTAAATGTGGCATTGTCATGGCTGGCGTAAACCCCATCCAGCACCTTAAACGAATTGAACGGCTGTTTATTAGAGGCAACCAGAAGAAACATCTGGTCCATCTGCACAGGCCCGCCAAAGAAAGCCGTATCCTTTCTTTTTTCCAGACCTTTAATTTTTGGAAACAGTTTTGAAAGCGGCATTTCGGATGGCCTATTTATTATCAGCCCCATCGTGCCGGTTTGATCATAGTTTATAAGCAGAATAACCGATTGCTGGAATATAGGGCCTTCAAGCTGCCGGGTTGCTATAAGCAGCTTGCCCACTGAGAGCCCCGGATAGGGCTGCCATCCGGTCTGCTCCCCCGGAGTGATGCCGCTGGGCAGTGAGCAAAGCAGCTCTCCGGCGCCGGCAGGCTGTGGGACCGCGAAAAGGCTCGTAAGAAACGCTGCGATGGCCGCGGCGGCCAGAAAAAAACTGGTGTACGCAAGGCATCCTAAAAACCGCTTCCGTTTCGCACAACTATAGTTATACGTCCAGATTCCTCACCTCAAGGGCGTGGTGTTTTATGAACTCTTTTCTTGGCTCAACTGCATCGCCCATTAAAATAGTGAATATCTCATCGGAGTTTACAGAG
>JAJYLE010000125.1 GCA_021788025.1 Nitrospirota bacterium | reverse complement strand
CACATAGACCACGGCAAAAGCGCCCTTGTTAAGGCCCTTACCGGCACGGACCCCGACAGGCTGAAGGAAGAGAAAGAGCGCGGCATCACCATAGACCTTGGGTTTGCCAACCTGGACTATCCTGACGCGGGGCTTACCGTGGGCATAATAGACGTGCCGGGGCACGAAAGGCTTATCCGCAATATGCTTGCCGGGGCGGGCGGCATAGATATTGTGCTTCTGGTTATAGCCGCGGACGAGGGTATCATGCCCCAGAGCCGCGAGCATCTCCAGATATGCGAACTCCTCAAAATAGAGCGCGGCATCATAGCCATAAACAAGGCCGACTTGGTTGAGCCCGACTGGCTGGAACTGGTTTCCGGCGAGGCGCGGGAATTTGTGAAGGGCACTTTTCTGGAGAGCGCTGAGATTGTTCCCGTATCGGCAAAAACCGGGTTTAATCTGGACGCGCTTAAATCGAAGATAAAGGAACTGGCGCTCCTGGCCAGGCCAAAACCTGCTGGCGGGTTATTCAGGCTTCCGGTGGACAGGGTGTTTACACTAAAAGGGTTTGGCACGGTGGTTACCGGCACTGTGGTATCCGGCAGCGTTAATGTGGAGGCCCCGGTTGAGATACTGCCAAAAAGCATCGAAACAAAGATAAGGGGCATACATTCCCACGGAAAACCCGTAAAACATGCGCTTGCCGGGCAGAGGGCCGCGCTTAATCTCCAGGGCGTAGAAAAAGATGACATCTCCAGAGGCGATGTTATAGTTGCGCCAGGCAGGTTCTGCGTGTCGAGAGCTATGGATATCAAGATAGAGCTTTCAAAAGGCGCGCCGCCGGTAAAATCCGGCGCCAGGGTTCATTTTCATCTGGGCACGTCCGAAACTGTAGCCAGGCTGGTACTTTACGGCAGGCAGGAACTGAAGGAATCGGAATCCTGCTACGGGCAGGCCAGGCTTGCCGAACCCGCGCTGGCCCAGGCGGCAGACAGGTTCGTGATAAGGCGCTTTTCGCCGGTACAGACCATTGGCGGCGGAAGCGTGCTGGACCCCTCGCCGGAGAAGAGGAAGAAAAGCGACGACCTTTCCCTGCTGGAGGTGTATGACAGCGGGCAGCTTCAGCAGAAGCTGGAGCGCAAGATATCCAGGTTTTCCGTGGCCCAGGGGGGGGTTGGCAGGCCGTTTCTGGAAGGCTGGATAAAGGAGGAGACGCCGGAGATAGACAAGGCCCTTGCCGCGCTTAAAAAAGAAGGCAAGATAATCCAGGCGGCAGACGTATTACTCCATTTGCAGGCGCTTGAAACGTTCAGGCAGCAGGCGGCATCGGCGCTGCGGGCATATCACAAGCAGAACCCGCTTAAGCCGGGGATGCCAAAGGAGGAACTGAGGGCCGCGCTGCATGCGGGGCAGAAGATTTTTTCCGCCGTGCTGCCGCTTGCGCCGGATATCGTAATAGAAAAAGAGAACGTGAGGCTCAAGACATTTCAGGCTGCGCTGTCAGCGGGCCAGGACGGCGCAAGGGAAAAAATACTGAAAGAGATAGACTCCCCCAACTATCAGCCGCCGGACAGAGCGGAGCTTTCAAAAAAGCTTGCCATGCCGGAGCGCAGCCTGACTGACCTGCTGAACCTCATGGCCAGGGAGGGAAGCGTGGTGCGGATAAACGAGTCCGTCTACATCACAGCCGCGGCCTATGAAAAGATGCTCTCGCTGTTAAAGGATTTCTATTCTAAAAAACCCGAGATGGCCGTCTCTGAATTCAGGGACATCCTGGGCACCACAAGAAAATACGCCCTGCCGTTTCTTGAGTTTCTGGATGCCCACCGCGTTACCATGCGCGTGGGCGAGACAAGAAAACTGATTTTAAAGTAGTCCGTGATCCGTGGTTCGCTACCCGTTTCACGATAAACGGGAAACAAATCGCGATGATTAATTGCAATAATGTCGCATTTGTGATATTCTGGCTAGCAACTCGATTCAATTCTTAACGGGAAGGTTTATGAAAAGATTTTTGATGGTATTTTTCTGCATGGCCTCTCTTGTCCTTATGGCAAGGCAGAAGAAAGCCTTCGCAGCCGGCACATCCGCCGTGGTTCCGGATCCGTGTGCGGCCTCCAGTCCGTCCGCGCTTCTGGCCATTCTGGACCGCCCCACTGTTTCGGACAGCGCCTGTGTTGCGCCGCTTGGGTTTTTTGTTGTGGAGATGGGCTATCAGCACGCGCGCGCCCAAGGCCAGGGGGGCGGCTGGGCAGATAATTACCCTGAGGCAGAAATAAGATACGGCCTGCCGGGCGGAAACGAGTTCAAGGTACTTCCCTCCAACTATAACAGCCAGAGGGCCGGGATGCCTGAGGTGGCTTCATCCGGGCTTGGGGCAACATCCATCGGTTTCAAGCACGAACTGGGCTATACAAAAAAATGGCTTGGTTCCGTTGAGGCTATCCTTACCATGCCCTCCGGCAACGATGCATTTGGAAGCGATGGTTTAGGCGCCGCCTTTAACGGTATGGTAAGTTACACGCTTACAGACCAGATTGCGTTGGGGGCGGAACTGGGAATAAATACACAAAAAACCGCGTCGGCGCTTGCAGGGTGCGGCCGCTTCACGAGTTTTACTACAAACGCCACCGCCACATGGGACCCCGTGGACCGGCTTCAGTTTTATGGCGAGGTGTTCGGGCAGACAAAGACCGGCCCCGGCCAGGGGGCAGGCTATGATTTCGATGGCGGCGTCCAGTACATTGTGGCGCACTGGCTGGAGGTGGACCTGTCCGAAGGCGTGCGCCTGTCCGGCGGCCTGGGCGGTTTTACTCATTACACTGGCGCCGGGCTGGGGCTGTTGTTCTGAAATGCCCCTTTTTGATTTTTTTGCAAGTATGTCGCATTTGTGATAGGTTTTAAAAAATGAAAGCTGACAGGACATCCCTTTCGGACCTCTTAAGGGTAAGCGGGTTCAAGGCCACAGAGGGCAGGGTGGAGGTGCTGGGGCTCTTTATCAAGGCTGGCCGCCCCCTCAGCCAGATGCAGATTATGGAGATGCTTGGCCCCAGGCTGGACAGGGCCAGCGTCTACCGGATACTAAGCGCGTTTACGGAGGCGGGCCTTTTGCATATGGCTTACGTGGACGGCAGGCACCGGGTTTACGAACTTCCGGACAAGTGCGGCCACAGCCATTGCCATCCTCATTTTTCATGCCGGAGCTGCGGAATGACGGCCTGCCTGGAGGATTTTCAGGTGAAGTGCAAGGGGAGCATCGGGAAAGGTTTTGTAGCGGAGCGGCAGAAGGTTTTGATAGAGGGGCTTTGCCCCGGCTGCAAAGGGAAATAGTTTATGAAAATAAACAGACTGGCAACGGTCATTATTTTGGCCGCCATTTTGGCTGCGGGCATCGTTTTTTTTGCGGGCTGCAAGAAGAGCCCCCAGGAAATTCCGGGAATACCGGAAACGGCGGGCGGGAAGATCAATATAGTGGCCGCGGAGAACTTTTACGGCAATATCGCCGGCCAGTTGGGCGGGGACAAGGTTTCAGTTAAAAGCATCATCTCAAACCCCAACGCGGACCCGCATGAATATGAGTCCGGCGTGGAAGACGCAATTGCCATAGCAAAGGCGCGTATCGTAATCAAAAACGGGCTTGAATACGATTCATGGATGGACAAGATGCTTGCCGCTTCGCCCAATACCGGCCGCATCGTTATAACCGCCGGGGAAATTGCGCCAAACCTGCTGCCATACAACCCGCACGTCTGGTACTCAATCGACAATATTGTGGCGATAGCCAACGCGGTTACGGAAGCCCTGGTAAAGGCCGGCCCGCAAAACAAGACTTTTTTTGAAAACAACCTCACGCAATTTGACAACTCTCTTGCCCCCCTCCGGGCAAAAATAAAGGAGATCAAATCCAGATACTCCGGCACGCCTATCGGCCTTTCGGAGACCATCTATCTGTACCAGACGCAGCCGATGGGGCTGAAGGTGCTGACGCCTTTTGCTTTTGAAAAGGCCATCTCCGAAGGCAACGATCCTCCCGCGGCAAGCGTGGCCGCGGCAAACAATCAGGTAAGCAATAAAGAGATAAAAATATTGATTTACAACAGCCAGACTGTCACGCCAATAACAACCAACATGCAAAATGCCGCACGGGCGCTCGGCATTCCGGTTGTGCCGGTGTCCGAGACGATGCCGCCGCACAAGACATACCAGGGCTGGATTATGGATGAACTGAACGCAGTGGAAAACGGGCTTGCCCAGGGTGTACATTGAAACCATGAGTGCCCCGCAAACCGCGATAACGGTGCAAAACCTAGCCCTCCAGCTGGACGGCCACACGGTGCTGGAGGACGTCAGCTTCGACGTGATGCAAGGGGAATTCGTTGCGGTGCTTGGCCCAAACGGGGCTGGCAAAACCACACTTTTCAGGGCGCTGCTTGGACTGTTGGCCCCGGCCAGTGGAAAGGTGCTTGTGCTTGGCAAAAAACCGCGGCGGGGCGCAGGCGAGATAGGCTATACCCCACAGCACCGGGTGCTGGAGACGGACCTTGCCCTGCGGGTGCGGGACGTTGTTGGTTTTGGCCTGGACGGCAACAGGTGGGGAATTGGGCTCTTTGGCAGGCGCAAGCGGGATGTGATAATAGAAAAGGCGTTGGACGAAGTTGGCGCGTGCCATCTGGCGGACAAGCAGGCCGGCAGCCTCTCCGGCGGCGAGCAGCAGCAGATGTTCATCGCCCAATCGCTCATTACAAATCCGAAAATACTGCTTCTGGACGAGCCGCTGTCCAACCTTGATATCAGCCGCGCGCGTGAGATTATCTCGGTTTTGTCAGGCATATGCCGTGAGCGCGGGGTCACCATAATGCTTATTTCCCATGATATAAACCCGCTTATGCAAGCCGTAAGCCGGGTGCTCTATCTTGCAAACAGGCATGGCGTGATGGGATCTACGGAAGAGGTGATAACCAGTGAGACCCTTTCGGCCCTGTACAGCTCCAGGGTGGAGGTTTTCCGCGCGGAAGGCCGGGTGTTTGTGGCTGGGGCGGCGGTTTAAAAAATGGGCCTCTCCATTTTTCAATATTCCTTTATCCGGAACGCCTTTATTGCCGGGTCGGTTATAGCGATTGTTGCCGGATTCATCGGATATTTTCTGGCGGCGCGCGGCCTGGTATTTGCCGGCCATGCGCTCTCGCATATAGGTTTTGCGGGTGCGGCTGGCGCGCTTGTTTTTGGCGTAGACCCGCTATTCGGGCTTTTCTTCTTCACAATAACCGCCGGGGCCGCAATCGGCGTGTCCGGCAAAAACCTCCGCGAGGAGGACATGAATATCGGGATTATCATGATACTGATGCTTGGTCTTGGGGCCCTGTTTATATCACTTTACACGGGCTACGCGGAACGCGCGTACAGCATCCTGTTTGGCACTATCCTGGGTATATCGCAAACAGACGTGGTGGTTACTGCGGCATTCGGGCTGGCGGCATTCCTGGCCATGGCCGCGGTCTTCCGCCCTCTGCTTTTCGCCTCGCTGGACCCTCAATCGGCCCAGGCGCGCGGAGTGCCGGCGCGCATGCTGGGGATAATCTTTCTTGTGCTTGTGGCCATTGCCGTTTCCATGTCCGCCGTGGTTGTGGGCATCCTTCTGGTGTTCACCCTTCTGGTGGGGCCTGCTGCAACCGCGATGCGCCTCACCAGCCGCCCCGGCGCGGCAATTGCCCTCTCGATATCGCTGGCGCTGGCGTACACATGGCTTGGCATCTTCCTGGCCGCAATAAGTTCCTGGCCGGTGAGCTTTTACATCGCCTCGATTTCATTTTTTACATATCTGGCCGTGCGGCTGATGCAGCAGTTTACCCGAAAGGCCCGTCATGCTCTCTCTTCTTAAAGAGCCGTTTGTCCTGAATGCCTTTGCCGCCGGTACGCTTGTAGCCGCCGTTTCGGCTGTAGTGGGCTATTTTGTGGTGCTGCGGTCCGAGGCGTTTGCCGCCCACGCGCTGTCGCACGTGGGGTTTGCCGGCTCCACGCTGGCTGCCCTCCTGGGCGCAAGCTCACTGGCGGGTGCCTCCGGGTTTACCGTTGCCGCAGGATTGGCCATGGGGGCGCTTGGCAAAAAGATAAGGGGGCGGGATGTTGAGATAGGCATCACCCTTTCCTTCGCGCTTGGCCTTGGCGTGCTTTTCCTCAGGCTTTACACAAGTTCCGCAAGCGAAACGGCCAGCGTGCTATTTGGCTCAATCCTGAGCGTGACGCGTTCAAATATCATATGGACGATAATCCTCGGGCTTGCCTCGCTTGCGCTTTTGGCAGTGATTTTCCGTCCGCTGCTGTTTGCCTCCGTGGATCCGGAGGCTGCCCAGGCGCGCGGGCTGCCGGTCAAATTCCTCTCCATTCTGTTTATAATGCTTCTGGCCGTTACGGTAGCGGAGGCCATACAGGTGGTTGGCGTTCTGCTCATCTTTGCGCTTATCGTTGCCCCTCCGGCAATCGCCCAGCACATAACGCGCAGGCCGCTTTCGGCCATCATCCTTTCGGTCTTGCTTGGCATCTCATTTGTATGGTGCGGGCTTATGCTGGCGCTTGCCACGCGCTTCCCGGTGAGCTTTTATATATCGGTGCTGGCCGTGGCTTCGTATTTCGTCGCAGTCGGCGCCAGCCATATCCTGCGCCCGCACGCGGTTACGGTAGAGCATCCGCACTGCAAGTGAATGCAGGAATTCCTCAATAAATGTCCTGATTCAAGCCGGATGTTTATGGATATTATGCACGCGGTTTAACCGGGCCTTTTAGATTGATTTTGACAAAACGGGCAATGCGGGAGCGGTTAGTGAGCGCAGTGGGCCGCGCGTGCGTACGTCTGAAAGAGCCTTGCTTGAAACAGCTCCGGCGCGAGTAATGCCTCAAGACTTGTATAACGTGAGACGCGGGCCTAACGGAGACGAACACCGCCCCGCGAAAAAGTAAAACCCGGCCATTAAGATTCAGGCATACCGGCGAACGCCGCAAATAAACTTGCCCCCGCGGGAAACCCAGTAGAACCTATTTCTTTTCGCGCAATTCAATGCCGCAATTTAAGCATTTATTCGTAAATAGAGTGCTATACCCCAAAAATTTGTTCATATTCCAAAAGAAAAAATCATTACAGTTTGGACATTTAAGCAGTCCCACATACAGCCCAAATGCTCCAAAGAAGAGCATATAGGGAATTATAAAATAAAAAATTGAATAGCCCGTTCTTTTACTTATGAAACCGGAAATCAAAGTAACTGGAGCAAATCCAATAAAAAGAATAAAGCTGATATATCTTAAAATGACATGCGTCATATGGACAATGTCATGGTTGAGCGGTTTATTATGGGCTGTGGGTTTCTTGGGAAACGGGAATGTGGAGCAAAGATTTCAATGGACGAAATTGAACGGGCTTTAATGCCGGATGAAATTGTCCAATTGGCGAACAGGTGGAACAGACGGAACAAAAATTTAAGGCTTAACTTCCTGTAAATACAGGGAAAAACAAAATTGGCCGGAACATATAAAAAGAAAATGGAACCGGGAAGTCTTCGCGGCAGGTTTCCAAGTGGAAAAATACGGGGAATCTTGTTAAAATTCATAGCTGAATTTTTGTCCCGAAACCGGAGGGATAAGACCCCGGTTATTATCAAGAGGGGGAGGATATCCCGTGCCGCTTAAAGGGCAGACCGCTTTAATAACAGGCGGAACAAGGGGAATTGGCAGGGCGATTGCCGGAGAGCTTGCCCGCATGGGGGCCAATGTTGCAATAGGGTCCCGGAACCTGGCTGATGCCCAGGAGGTAGCCGCCGCCATAGCCGCCATCGGTGTCAAGGCAAAGGGCTACGGCATGGACGTCTCCAGCGCATCGGATGTAGAGGCGGCGTTTGGTGCGATAAAGGCCGATTTTGAAAGACTGGATATACTTGTAAATAATGCTGGCATCACAAAGGACGGGCTGCTGATACGCATGGCCCCTGAGGACTGGGACGCCGTGATAAACGTGAACCTGAAGAGCGTCTTTCTTTGCTCCAGGGAAGCGGTAAAGATGATGTCCAGGCAGCGTTAC
>JAJYLE010000124.1 GCA_021788025.1 Nitrospirota bacterium | reverse complement strand
ACCGGATACACTGTGCTGGGTTTGGGATGGGCGTTCTTCGTGATCAACGCCGTATTGCTTGCCGTTTTAATCAGGTTTTTGTCCGGCAGATGGTCCGCGGCATCGCTTGTGGCCCTGTGCCTGGGGTTGTTTGCAAGTCAAAGCGCGATAAAGGACGGATATCTGGCCTATATCGTTTGCCATAACTCGTCGATGGCCTGGGCGTTTATTGCGTTCATTTCCGCGGCTTACGCAATAGAGAAGCACAACAAGATAAATGCTTTTACATTGGGCGCGATAGTATTTCTGGCCGGCGTTTCGGATCCTTGGTTTAACGCGGCCTGCACATTGCCCATTGTAATGGTTCTGCTGGCGCTCTGCATAAAAAAACGGCAATACCGCCGGCCGGCGCTGAACCTGCTTCTGGGGACGATGACCGGATGGGCGCTTGCCTATACAAGGGGGCTGGGGCTGTTGTCTTTTTCCCCAAAAAACAGTTTTCATCTTATATCCTCCAGGGGCCAGTTTATGGTCAATGCCCATACATACCTGGCGGCACTTGGAGTGTTCTTTCCGGTTTTGCGGTCATGGGCGTGGAACCACATGGCGGGAGCGGTCTTTGCCATTATCAGCCTTTTTTTGGCTTTCCAACTGGTCCGCCATCTGGCGCGGCATGCAATAACGCTGACTGCCAGGCAGGCGATGATTACCGGTTTTTTCCTGGTTTCAATTCTTGTCATGTCTGCCGCTTTTTTGATTTTGGCTGTGGACAGAGGCGATTACAGGTATCTGGTAAACATTTACTATGGTCTGCTTTCCCTCGGGGTATTTATATTTGCCTGGCAATGGAGGGCCATGCCTGCCTTTTCCAGATGGGCTGTATGCCTTTGGGTATTTATATTTATTGCGGCGGGCGCGGCAAGCGGTCCGGCGGCCTGGGAAAACCGGGTGGAAATAAACGATAACGGGGCGCTGGCGCTGGCGGGGTTTCTTGAACAAAACGGCCTCCGTTACGGGTATGGGGATTACTGGGCGGCCCCTGCAAACACCATAAGCTGGATAAGCGGGTACAGGGTTGTTGTGCGCCCTGTAAGCCTGGAGTATGACCCGGCGGCAAACCCCGCAATGCCTTTGTTTTTCATGCCCAGGCAGCATGAGATCTCAAGCCTGTGGTTTAGGCCGCGGGACTCCGCAAACCAGCGGCGGTTTTTCCTGATACTTGGCATGAACGGCCGGCCTTTTGAGGTGGTAAGCAAGGAGAACGTGATAGGCCAGTTCAATTATTACGGCTTGCTGGCATTAGCTGAAGAACAGTTTGGCAGGCCGGATGAAAGCCTTGCGTTTGAGAACCATATTATCCTGGTGTGGGACCATCCCATTGTGCAGGCCCTGCCGCAGGCCGCCAGTGCCGGGTGATGGATGCGAAAAGAAAAAAAATGAATACCATGCCCGTTTCCGCCAGAAAATGGACTTTTATTTTTCTGTTTGCAATTGCCCAGGCGGTAATTGCTGCATGGCCCTTATTTCATAGCGGATGGGTGGCCACCTGGGACGGGTACATGCACATCCAGAGAGTGCAAGCCGTGTCCTATGCGGTAAAACACGGCGATTTTTACCCCCGCTGGACGACAGCGGCTGCCGCGGGCAAAGGGTCGCCATTTCTTAATTTCTACTCCCCGGGGTTTTACCTGGCGGCGGGCTATCTGCACGCCATGGGGATCCAACTTGTTCCGGCTGTGAAAATTGTATGCATGCTCATGCTTTTTGCCGGCTGGCTGGGGATGTTCCTGTGGGCCAAAGGGCATTTCGATATACCCGGGGCGCTTATTGCCGCCACGGTATTCATGTTTGCCCCGTATCATTTCCACGATTTATATCAACGCGGGTCTCTGCCGGAACTGGCCGCAGTCAACCTGATGCCGTTCCTGTTTTACGGCATCGACCTCATGTGTGCTCAAAACAGGCGGTATATGCCCGGCATTATTGTGACGGCACTGGCTACGGCCCTGATAACGTTGACGCATAACCTGATGGGGTTCATGATCGCGCCTTTTGCTGCGCTGTATATAGGATGGCTGGCATTTTCATCCGGGGCTCCCGCCAGGGTTTTTCCAAGGGCTGCAACGGGTGTGGCCCTTGGCATGGGGCTGTCCGCTTTTTATTGGCTGCCGGTGCTCACGGAAATAGGCTACCTGGCCAGATTCAAGGAAGCTACCCTGGATGGTTATCCGTATTACAAGCTCTTCATGTCCGCCGCCGGATGGTTTAAAGCCGGATGGACTCAGCCCCCGAAAGATTTGTTTGATGACCTTCAGATCGGATACGCGCTTCTTGGGTTTGACGCTCTGGCGATCGCGGCCCTGTTTGCTGTACCGCGGCAGAAAAGGGGATTTGGCCTGATCGTGCCGTTGCTGGGTATTCTTGCCCTTTTCATGACGATACCGCTTTCCGGTTTTTTATACAAATACTTAACCCCGCTTCAGTATGTGTTGTTTCCGTGGAGCTACATGGGTATAGCAACACTGTTTTTTTCCGTGCTGGCAGGGTATTCTGCCAGCCTGATACCAGCAGGCCGGATGAGGTTTGGGCCGGCTGCGCTTGTCTGCATTGCGCTTGCGCTTTGCGTGTTTGTTTCCAGCCCGCAAAGGACTGCTTATGGAAGGCTGGCAATAAAAGACGACATCCCCAATATCATGGGAATAGCGCCAACAGACGAATTCCGGCCCAGGTGGGAGACCATGCCTGTAACCGCAAAAAGATACGATTTTCTTTATACCACCGGCTCCAGTACCAATATTAAAGAGGCTAGCGCAAACGGCACTGAAATCCGTGTGCTTGCAGATGCCGCCGGGCCGGCCAACCTGATAATCACGCAATTCTACTTCCCCGGCTGGAGGCTCCGGATAGACGGCCGCGGCTTGCCTGTTTCCACCACTCCGGAGGGGTTTATCACATTTGGCATACCACCCGGCCTGCACTTGATAACGCTTTGGTTTGGCACTACGTGGCCAAGGGTTACGGGGTGGGTGATATCGGTTGTTGCATCGCTGGCTATTCTTGTGGGCACGTTAAAAAAAGCCGGGCTGTTAAAGGCCCTGTTGAAAAACCATTATGGAAAAATGCACGATGCCGCCGCGCGCTGAAGGCAATCTGATTTCAAAAGAAAATGCACTGCCAGTGCTTTTGATCCTGCTTGTTTCATTTGCGGTTTATGCAAATATTTTTTCAAACGGTTTTGTGGGCGACGATGCCGGAATGGTGGTTGGCAATCCGTCTGTAAGGAGTTTTGCCGCGTTTACAAGGAGTTTCGCCAATATCCCGGCGGTGTTTGAGCGCCCTTCAGCGGGGGCATATTACAGGCCCGTGTCCTACGGATTGGCATTCATGGCCATTTATTCGATATTCGGGCTTAAGGCCTGGGCCTTCCACCTGGCAAACGTGGCGCTGCACTCGGCCAATGCCGTGCTGGTATATATGCTGGGCTTGCTGCTGATTGGCAGAAGAAGATTCGCCCTGGTTGCCGCGCTTTTGTTTGCAGTTCATCCGGTTAATACCGACGCCGTGGACCTGGCGTCAGCTATATCGGAACCCATGTATTCGTTTTTCTTCCTGGCCTGCATTGTCCTGTTTGCAGAAGAAAGAATGCCGTGGCTTCAGGGTGCATTATGTCTCCTTTCGGCATTGTCCAAGGAGCCTGGCGTGATGATACCCGCCGTATTGATCTCATATGACTTGTGCATTGGCTGGCGCCTTTCATGGCGGAAATACGTGCCATTTCTGCCAGCGCTGGCGATTTATTTTCTGCTCCGGTGGAACGCGTTTCGAGTGATAACATTTGTAAGCTCCCGCTCCAGTTTGAATTTATGGCAGCTCATTCTTAATTCATTCCCTCTTTTTGCCAAATATATGGGCAAGCTGGCGTTCCCCGCCGTGTTGAATGCGGCTTATACATTCCATCCCGTTACATCGCTTCTTGAATTCAAGGTTGCTGTTTCCCTGCTGGTGACTGCGTGTGTTGCCGGATTGATGGCGCTTTTCTGGAAGAAAAACCGGAGGGCCTTCTTCTGCTGCATTTTGGCGCTTGCCCCTCTGCTGCCCGCGTTTTATGTGCTGAGGCTTCCTTTTTTTACAGTGTTTGCCGAAAGGTATCTGTACCTGAGCACTGCCGGGTTCGCTTTGCTTGTATCCATGGGTTTAGAGAGATTGAGTTTATTAAAAAATGCCCTCTGGAAAAAGGCAGCGCCCGCGGTGGCGGCCACGGTTGCCGTCCTGGTTATCACCGCAGGGGCCGCTATCACTGTAAAGAGAAATCCTGTCTGGAAAAATAACGAGACTTTGTGGAGCGATACGGTTGCGAAGTCCCCTGATAACCCGGTACCTTACACATATCTTGGATTTGTGGCCAATGACAAAGGGCAGGCCCGCGAGGCCGTTTATTATTGCGACAAGGCATTGAGGATAAACCCTACTTACGATTCACTGGTGTGTCTTGGCATAGCCTACAATATGCTGGGCCGTTCCGGTATTGCAAAGGCGGCCTTTTCAGACGCAGCCAGTTTAAACCCTGGCGCAGCCGAGCCCCATTACAGGCTTGCTTTGCTTTATTTGAAAAAAGGCGATCTGGCGGGCTTTCAGAGCCAATTCTGGCTGGCCAGAAAACTTAACCCGGGTGCGGCAGGGTTATATGCCAGCCTGGCCCAAAAAGAGACAGCCGGAAGCGCCGCGCGGTTGAAGAAATGAGACAAACGGCAGGGAAATCGCCAGCTTTGACCTGATCGGCGGGCGGAAAATGGCAAGAATTCAAAGGCCCAGGCCCAAGCAGTCTGAAGCCGTCAGGGCCATGCCGGCCAGGGGGAAAGCCCTAATATTTACCCCGGCTTTTATAAATTAAACATAAAGTTGACAAAAATTTTTTACTCTGGTATTCTTCTATTTCGGCCTTTGGAGAAAACTGCTTTTCGGGCCGTTTTTAAATCAGCGTACGGAAATTTTACGGAGGAAAAGTGCCGACTATTTCGCAGCTTGTAAAACACGGAAGGAAAGAGATCGAGCAGAAGACAAAGAGCCCGGCTCTTAAATCCTGTCCGCAGAAACGCGGGGTCTGTCTGAGGGTATATACCCACACCCCGAAGAAACCGAACTCGGCCTTGAGGAAAGTGGCCAGAGTAAGGCTTACCAATTCAATGGAAGTCACGGCCTATATACCGGGTGTTGGGCATAACCTGCAGGAGCACTCGATAGTTCTGATAAGGGGAGGCAGGGTCAAGGACCTTCCCGGTGTCAGGTATCACATAGTCAGAGGCACGCTGGATTCTGCCGGGGTTGCCGACAGAAGGCGCGGCCGGTCCAAGTACGGCGCCAAGAGGCCCAAATAGAGGTTAATGGAAAATGCCTAGAAGAAGGGTAGCCGAAAAAAGAGAGATACTGCCGGATCCGAAATACGGCAGCAAGGTTTTGAGCAAGTTCATGAACATTCTTATGGAAGACGGCAAGAAGGCCACCGCCGAAAAGGCGTGCTACGGGGCCTTTGAAATACTTAAGCAGAAGACCGGGCAGGACCCGCTGAAGGTTTTCAAGCAGGCGCTGGAAAACGTAAAGCCCGTCCTCGAGGTGAGGCCGCGCAGGGTAGGCGGCGCAACTTACCAGGTGCCCGTGGAGGTAAGGCCGAACAGGAGAAGCGCGCTGGCGTTCAGGTGGATAATCACATACTCCCGGGCGCGCAACGAAAAAACGATGAGGGAAAAGCTTGCGGGAGAGCTTCTGGATGCGTTTAATAACACGGGTTCCTCTTTCAAGAAAAAGGAAGACACCCATAAAATGGCAGAGGCCAACAGGGCCTTCGCGCATTATAGATGGTAGGGAAGCAAGAGGTTAGAATTGAGCAATCCACTGGAAAAAACGCGCAATATCGGAATTATGGCCCACATAGACGCGGGCAAGACCACCACCACCGAGCGGATACTCTATTACACGGGGGTTACCTACAAGATCGGAGAGGTCCATGAAGGCACGGCTGTAATGGACTGGATGGTCCAGGAACAGGAACGTGGTATAACCATAACCTCCGCTGCAACTACCTGTCATTGGAAGGATTACAAGATAAACATAATCGATACCCCCGGGCACGTGGATTTCACCATAGAGGTGGAAAGGTCCCTCAGGGTGCTTGATGGCGCAGTGGCGCTGTTCGATTCCGTCGCGGGTGTTGAGCCCCAGAGCGAGACTGTCTGGCGGCAGGCCGACAAGTATGGCGTGCCCAGGATTGCCTTCATGAACAAGATGGACCGCGTGGGCGCGGATTTCGATATGAGCGTAAACAGCATGGTAGACAGGCTTGGCGCAAAGCCCGTTGCCATCCAGATGCCAAATGGCGCGGAGGACCAGTTTGTCGGGCCGATAGATCTTATTACGTTAAAGGCCTATTCTTACTCCGAGGGCAATCTTGGCGCTGAATGCAACGAGATCGAAATTCCGGCCAATCTTGTTGCCGAAGTCAAAAAGAGGCGTGACAAAATGCTGGAGGCCCTCTCCGATGTGGACGAGAACATTATGGAAAAATACCTGAGCGGCGAAGATGTAACGGCCGGGGAGATAAAGGCCGCCCTCAGAAAAGGCGCGATAGCCTTGCAGATCACCCCGGTGCTCTGTGGCACGGCCTTCAAGAATAAGGGTGTTCAGCAGCTGCTGGACGCGGTAGTGGACTACCTGCCTTCCCCCCTGGATGTGCCGCCGATAAAGGGTGTGGACGCCAAGGGGAACGAGGTGGTAAGGCATGCCGACCCTGCCGAGCCTTTTGCTGCTCTTGCCTTTAAGGTGATGACGGACCCGTTTGTGGGCCAGCTTACCTATCTGAGGGTATATTCCGGCTCGATGGGCGCCGGTTCCTATATATATAATTCCACCAAAGACAGAAAAGAAAGGGTGGGCAGGCTTCTCAGAATGCACGCCAATAAGAGGGAAGAGGTAAAGGAGGTACAGGCCGGCGACATAGTGGCGGCGGTTGGCCTCAAGGATACCCTCACCGGCGACACCGTATGCGACGATAAGAATATTGTGGTGCTGGAGAAGATGGAATTCCCGGAGCCGGTTATCTCCGTAGCGATAGAGCCCAAGAGCAAGGCGGACCAGGACAAGCTTTCCCAGTCCCTGGTGAAACTTGCCCAGGAAGATCCCTCATTCAGGGTGTTCACCAATGAGGAGACGGGCCAGACGCTTATAGCCGGAATGGGAGAGCTGCACCTTGAAATTATCGTTGACAGGCTTATTCGCGAGTTTAAGGTGGGCGCAAATGTTGGCAAGCCGCAGGTTGCTTACAAAGAAACCATAAAATCATCGGCCAAGGCTGAAGGCAAATTCATTCGCCAGACCGGCGGCCGCGGCCAGTACGGCCATGTCTATATAGAGGTGGAGCCGCTGAAGGACGGCAAGACCTTCGAGTTCGAAAACAAGATAATCGGCGGCGCCATACCGCGCGAATATATTCCGGCCGTTGAAAAAGGCATCAAGGAGGCGATGGACTCCGGCGTGCTGGCGGGCTATCCCGTTATGAACGTTAAGGCCATACTCTATGACGGTTCGTTCCATGAAGTGGACTCTTCCGAAATGGCATTCAAGATCGCGGGCTCCATGGCGTTCAAGGAAGCGGTCAGAAAGGCCAGCGCAATCCTGCTGGAGCCGATAATGAATGTGGAGGTAGTCACCCCCGAAACCTACATGGGCGACGTTATAGGCGATCTGAACTCCAGAAGAGGTAAAATTCAGATGATGGAGATGAGGGGCAACGCCCAGGTGATAAAGGCCCTCGTCCCGTTGAGCGAGATGTTCGGATATGCAACCGATCTGCGGAGCAAGACCCAGGGCAGGGCTACCTACACCATGCAGTTTGCGCAGTACGAGGAGGCCCCCAAGAGCATCTCCGAAACGATAATAGAAAAGGTAAAAGGGAGATAGGAGATACAATGATGCTCCGCGAATTCGGAAAAACAGGATTTAAATATACCAGGAGGGCATTCTAATGGCGAAGGCGAAGTTTGAAAGGGTAAAGCCCCATGCCAATGTTGGCACGATAGGCCACGTTGACCACGGCAAGACCACGCTCACGGCGGCCATAACGAAGGCGATGGGCCTGAAGGGGA
>JAJYLE010000123.1 GCA_021788025.1 Nitrospirota bacterium | reverse complement strand
AAATTTTTTCATTTTATAAATATAATACATCCAAAGTTTCCATATAAAGGGCAGACTGATTAATGTGAAAATTAAAACTTCAACAATAAAGGATGTGTTGAATGCTGGATTTTTTTGTAATTCTAGGAACGCTGCCAAAATTGTATTCAGCAGTATCATCCATGTGCCTACCCAATAAAAAGGCAGAAATTGGTCGGGGATAAAATATTCGATTTTTAAATCTTTGTTTTCAAAAAAATTGCTTGAATGACTAGGGTCGCGCGTTCTGAGTGAATCGTCTTCAAACTCTTTTGAAATCCTGGCCATTCGTGTTTGAATGGTTCTGAAAAGGAAGCCATGGGAAACTGCATACTCGCCAATTAGCCAAAATATAATGTTCCCTATGAGGCATACGAAGAAAACGGTAAAGGAGTAAATTTTTCCTTTACTGGGATTAGCCTCGATCACTGAGTATATTAAATTAGTTGGGTTGAGTAGGAACACATGTTTGGGATGTAATAAGATATATTTGTAAGCCAATCCCAAAGCTGATATTGTTAACAAGAAATACCATTTTGCATTTAAAAATTGTTTGCTGATCTCATTCAAATTTTTGACCATGGCTTGATAATCTTTTGTCATGAATTTATCTGCTGATTTTTTGTGTTCGTCAAAATTCATTTTTCTTAGCCGTATCCTCTACAAATCCCCATTCTCCAGAAAGCTGTAATACCCTTTTTTTGAAATAATCAAATGGTCGTGCACCCGTATCTGGAGGCTCTTGGCAGCCTGCTTGAGCGCAGCGGTAAGCACTATGTCTTCCTTGGAGGGCTTCAGGCTGCCGCTTGGGTGGTTGTGCACAAATATCATGGCGGATGCCTTGTATTTAAGGGCCTTCTCCATTATCTTCCTGGGATAGACAACGGACTGGTCCACCGTGCCTTCATGTATCACCTCGTCTGCGATCACCTCGTTCTGGGAGTTCAGAAAAATGGTCCTGAACTGCTCGTCCGTAAGCCCTGCCATCTCCAGCCTGCAATAATCCAGCAGAACCGAGGTGCCGGAGATCAGGTCTTTTTTTCTCAGTTTCTGTCTAAGGTACAGCCCGGCACAGGCCTTTAGAAGATTGAGGAACGTGGCCGAGTTCTCCTTTATGCCCCTTACCTGGACAATCTCCTCGAAAGGCGCGTCAAATACCCCCTGGAAGCTGCCGAATTTTTCTATAAGGGCCTTTGCTATGGGTTTTACGTCCTGGCGTGGTATGGTATAGGTCAGAAGCAGTTCAAGGGCCTCGTACTCCTGAAACCCTTCAAGCGATGCCCTCCGGAACCGCTCCCTCAGCCTCTGCCTGTGATGCAGATAATGTGGCTCTTCCTTTTTTATCTTTTCTTTTTTGTCTTCAGGCATTTGCACCATATTATAAACGCCTCAGGCCCTGGTGAAAAGTAATTTTAAATTGTGCAGCTCGCCGCTAATTCCGCGAGGATGAGGCGTCATTAAAAACTGGTTGTAAGTGCTTATCTTAAGCCCGTCCGGCCCCATTTGCAGTATTACGGTGCCATCCTTGTCCGTGCGGAAAACCTTCACCCCCAGCCCTGCCAGCGCGTCCAGAGTTTCTTTATGGGGGAAGCCCCAGATGTTTCCCTTCTGGCAGGAGATTACAGCGTATTCCGGCCTTACCATCTTCAGGAAGTCCAGATCGCATGCGCCTTTGCTGCCATGGTGCGGCACTTTCAGCACGTCGGACTTTAGCAGCCCCCCAAGGGCAAGCATGTCGTCCTGGGCCTCGTCTTCCACGTCCCCGGTAAGAAGAACGCTGTGGCCTGCCTGGTCCTGCACCTTCAGCACAAGGCAATAATTGTTAATCATGTCCTCCCGCGGCTGGCCCTGGGTGGGCATGAACTGCGGATAAGGGTGAAGCACGGTTATCGTATACCCACTGCCGTTCATCACGTCCCCGCGTGAGAGCTTTTCCCGTGGTATCGCGGCCATCGAGGGTGGATATATCAGCCGCCCATTGTCCCATAGCCGGCCTATTCGGAATTTCTGCGCCAGGTACGGTCCGCCCCCCGCGTGGTCGCTGTGGGAATGCGTAAACGCCAGGACGTCTATCTTGGATATGCCTTCGTAATCCAGATAGCTTGCCGTGGCGCGTCCGTCCGGGCCGGAGTCCACAACGTATGTTTTATGGTCCGGCGTCTGGAGCACCTCGGATTCTCCATCGCCGGTATCTATAAAGGCCACGTTCACATCCCGCTTTGCCGGGGTCATGAAGTGCAGTGCCGCCCAGGCGGCAAACGGGAGTATAGAAGCGGCAATCAATGCCCGGTTTTTCTTTGCAAACCCGGCCAGAAGAAGCGCATAAAACAGAATAACAAGCCCTGCCGGGAAGGCCGGGACCCGGATGGACGCAAACGGCATGCTGGCAAAGGCGTGCGCCATTTTGAGCGTTGCGGCCGCAAGCGCGCCGGTTAGTCCCGGCAGGGGATACCAGCCTGTAACCATAAAGACCACGCCGGAAAAAAATGCGATTGGCAGCAGTACAAAGCCCACAAACGGCACAACTGCGATATTTGAGACAACCGAGACCACGGGCACCCGGTGAAAGTACCAGGCCGCAAGCGGGGCTATCCCCATCGTTAGCGACACAGTCAGAAGCGCACCCTGTTTGGCCCGGTAAAGCGTCTTTTTTGCAAATGGGGCATCTTCAAGCTCCTGGTTCCGGGTTTTCCACTTCTCCGCGAGCAGCCCGATTAAAAGCACGCACGCAAATGACAACTGGAATGATATTTCCGTTATGGCTGAGGGGCTGAAAACCAATATTACAAAAGCCGCCAGCAAAACAGAGCCCAGCCAGGACCTGCCCCGGCCTATCAAAAGCCCCGTGATGAACAGGGATGTCATTAAAAAAGCCCTGATGGACGGCACCTGCATGCCGGACATAAGCAGGTATAAAAGCAGCACCGGGAATGCCGCCGCGGCCGCTATCTGCCTTGGGCTTGCGCGCAGGCTGACCTTTTCTATCCATCGCAGCGGCAGAAGCCGGAAACCTAGCATTGCCATCCCGAATAAAAACAGGTTGAATATCCCGAAATGCGTGCCCGATATGCTTATAACATCGGCCAGCCCCGCCCTTGTAAAATCGTTCCATATGCGCTGTTTTAAGAGGGAGCGCTCTCCAAGCGTAATCGCGCTCATCACAAAGGCGGCCTCGTCCGGCGGAAGGTTTTTAATGTAGTAATCCATCAATCTTGCCCGCGCGCGCTCAAGCAAAGAGGCCGGTTTTTCCGAGATTACGTTAAGCAGCGTTGCCCTGGGCTTGGGGGCAAAGGAGCCGGGATTGAAATGCCTGTCCATCGGGAACACCTCTGCCTGTACAGAGCAGAGCTTTCCAAGCGGAAGCGGCTTGCGGGCCGACAGGCGCACTTGCCCCGCTGCCCCCTTTGCAGGGGGTGAAATTTCCTTCACGCGCAATATCTGGTTGTACCCGTATCTGGCATGCACGGCCGGGGAGGGCAGGCCGGTTATCGCTGCCTCACCCGGATTTATCTGTGCCGGGGGCGTATATCTGAAGGCGGCGAAAGCGAACCCGGCCGCAAGCGCCGCGGCTGCCCAGTATTTGCGCCTGTATAGAAGATACAGCGCGGCAATAGCCACGATGGACAATGTGATAATGGGCAGGTAAAGCCAGGATTGAAACAAAGCTATCCCCCCTATAAAGGCGATGAGACAGGTCATTTATACGGCTGTCTATGCAATAAAATGCCCTGTGTTCCAACAGGGCAGGATTTTAAGACGGCCCCCGCCATTTGCCCCCCCCGTCATCCGCGAATTTGTCTATATTACCGCAATAATGGATACGGGGTATAGTTGCCTGAAAATAACCATATGGATTTCTGCTCCGGCCCAAACCCGATGGAGCGAAACGCGCTGCCATGACGCGAACTTCATGACATATGTCATATGGACGATGTCATGGATGGGTGTGGTATTAATCTGTTGGCGTGGTGGGAGCCGCCCCGGCTTCCGGCCAACTTTCCGGGGGAAGGATTTTCCCTATGCTCTTTGAAAACGCACGATGGAACAGATGGAACAAAAAAATCTAAGCCAACTCTTTGTAAATACAAAGAAAATAGAAAACAGATGGAACATATAAAAAGAAAGGGGGCTTGTGCCGCCCCTTTATGCCGCGCCGTTATGCGATATCACGTGTGGCATCATGCGGTATTGTCTTTTATGAACGATGCTATCTTTACCGCGATGCCGTTTACTTCCTGCTTGCGGCTGCCCTCCACCATCACCCTTATCTTTGGCTCCGTGCCGGAAGCGCGCACAAGTACGCGTCCGCTGTCACCCAGCTGCCTCTCGCAGTCCTTCACCAAGTCCTCAAGCCCTGGTATCTTGGTGATGGCAACGGCTTTTTTAATCTCCACGTTTATAAGTTCCTGCGGGTAAATCCGGATAGATTCCCTCAAGGCGGAAAGCGGTTTTTCAAGCAGCCTTACCAGGCGGATTATGTGCAGGGCGGTTATAGGCCCGTCGCCGGTAGTGTTTAAAAGCAGGTTTATGATATGGCCGGACTGCTCGCCTCCAAGTATGTAATTGCCCTTCTGCATCTGCTCCGCCACGTACCTGTCGCCCACCTTGGCCCTGGTCATCTTTATTCCGTGGGAAGCAAAGAAATGCTCCAGCCCAAGGTTGCTCATCACCGTTGCCACAACGGTGTCCCCGGCCAGCCGGCCCTCTTTTTTTAACTGGACGCCCCATATGCCCATCATATGGTCGCCGTCCACAACATTGCCTTTTTCGTCCACCAGGATGGTGCGGTCCGCGTCGCCGTCGTGTGCAACTCCCGCGTCGGCGCCATGCTCCAGAACGGCCTTTTTAAGGCTGGATATGTCCAGGGAGCCGCAGCCCTCGTTTATGTTGATGCCGTCGGGCCTGTCGTGAATGGTTATCACGTGCGCACCCAGTTCCTCCAGCACCCACGGGGTTATCTTGTAGGCCGCGCCGTTTGCGCAATCAACCACAATCTTAAGCCCTTCAAGCGTCTCGCCTTTGGGGATAGTGGATTTTATGTACTCGATATACCTGCCCTTCGCGTCCTCAAGCCTGAAAGCCTTGCCTATGCCGGCGCCCGGGGCCCTTTTGGAGAAGGCTTTTTCGTCTGAAACAAGCTGTTCTATTTCTGCCTCAAGCGAATCCGGCAGCTTGAAACCTTCGGCGCCGAAGAATTTTATGCCATTGTCCTCGTAATGGTTATGCGAGGCGGAGATGACAACCCCGGCGTCCAGCCGCAGCGTCTTTGTAAGGAAGGATATGCCGGGCGTGGGTATGGGGCCGGTGAGGGTAACGTTCATGCCCATTGCGCAGATGCCGGAGGTGAGGGCGCTCTCAAGCATGTAGCCGGAAAGCCGCGTGTCCTTGCCTATCAGCACCATGTTCCTGCCGCGCTCCTTCTTAAGGACCATGGCGGCGGCCATTCCCACTTTTAGAACGGTCTCCGGGTCCATCGGATGGCGGTTTACCCGCCCGCGTATCCCGTCCGTGCCGAACAGCTTTTGCATCAGCGTATCCTCCTGGCTGTTATCTCAAGCGTTGTCATTATCCAAATCCAAAAATCCCCGGCGGGGCATTCCATCAGGGGCAATTTGCGGTCTTTGTACATTATCTATCAAAATGCCTTTTAACGGAAGCCCCGTGGCGTCTCCTGCGGCCCGGGTTTTGCCTTTTCAAGCACTACCCATACGCCCGACGGGGTGACGCTTACAATTCCCACATGCTGGGGCCTTTTAATGCGGTCTGATTTCGCCCGGACAAAAATCTTGCCAGGGCCGGCGTCTTTCAAATTTATCATGAACTGGACGTCCGTGCTTTGCAATCTGCCCAGCAGGTTTGCGCTGCCTATTATGGTGACGGAAACGGACCGGGGTCTCGTTTCGGCCACCATCAGGCCGGCAGGCACGTTCCTGAATACGGGATCCACGTTGATGTTTACCTCCACCTGGTTTCTGAAGATGACAAACGCCCAGAGCACCAGCGCTATCAGGACCGCGGCCGTCTTAAGCCACAGGTTCCTGGTGAATATCCCGGTTATGGCACTTGGTTTCATTTCTTTTTTGCCGTGAATATCTCTGTGAGCATCTGCCTTAACGCGCCCATCTCCAACTGCTCCGTAAGCAGCCCGTTCATGGCCATAGAGATAGCCCCGGTCTCCTCTGAGACCGCGATGGCCACGGCGTCCGTCTCCTCGGTAATCCCGATTGCCGCCCTGTGCCTTGTGCCAAGAGCCTTCCTGATTTCCGCTGTAAGTGTTATGGGCAGGAAGCACCCAGCGGCCGCCACCCGGTTGTTCCTGATTATGGCGGCGCCGTCGTGCATTGGAGAAGTCGGGTGGAATACCGAAAGCAGCAGTTCCCTTGATACCCTTGCCTCAAGCGGTATTCCGATTTCTATGAAGTCCCGCAGGTCGGTCTCCCGTTCCAGCACTATCAGCGCGCCTAT
This sequence comes from Nitrospirota bacterium, assembly GCA_021788025.1. Classification (GTDB taxonomy): domain Bacteria; phylum Nitrospirota; class Thermodesulfovibrionia; order Thermodesulfovibrionales; family JdFR-88; genus JAKAKS01. The sequence goes on along the minus strand of JAJYLE010000123.1, from coordinate 1,668 downwards.
CTTTCTGTTGGCAAGCGACACCGTTGCCTTCACTATCTCTTCTATGGACTTAAGCTCCTCCGCGGTGGCAAAGCCCTTCAGGAAAGTGGCCTCGCCCATCTTGGCAAGCGTCCGGCGTATCTCCGGCTGGAATATAACTATAAGAGCTATGATGATGTAGGCCCAGAAAGCCTGCAGCAGCCAGTCCAGCGTAAGCAGGTTGAACCGGCGCGCAACCAATGAAGCCGCAAGGAGCACCGCAAGCCCTATCAGCATCTGGGCGGCCTTGGTGCCCTTTATTATCAGCAGAAGCCTGTAAACGATAATTGCTACAAGGGCGATGTCCAGCAGGTCATACGGGCTTATCTGGCCGAAAATGGAACTCATCAGACCCTCTTATTAAGCCAGTCCGCAGGGTTTACACTGCAAACGCCGCCATTGCCGTCTGAATACACCACCATGGCCAGGCGGGCGTTCAGGATCATGCGCTTGCACATCATGCAGGGCTCCGAAAGGCATTCCGCATTTGGCCCGCTGTCCACCCCGGAGATGTAGATTGTGGCCCCCTCCAGTTCCTGCTGCGAGGCCCCGATGATCGCGTTTGCCTCCGCGTGTACGCTATGGCAAAGCTCGTAGCGTTCGCCATGGGGTATCTGCAATTCCTGGCGGGTGCACTTGCCCGCTTCCAAACAGTCCTCCATGCCGCGGGGCGCACCATTATAGCCGGTGCTTACTATTACCCTGTCCTTGGTTATGACCGCCCCGTACCTGCGGCGCAGACAGGTGGCCCGGCCCGAAACGGCCTTGGCTATGCCGATAAAATATTCGTCCCAGCCGGGTCTTGTATAACTCATTATTGCTAAAACTTCCTTTCCGGGAATTTAATTATTTTATCCCAAAGTAACGGGTAAATAACAGTATGAAATGGACGGCTGCTGAAAAATTCTCTGCTTGGGCGGGCTTGCGTTAAACGGACTTAAAACCGTATTCTTATTTAGATGAAATCCGGCCAGAAAACAGGCTTCAATCCGGTCCATGCAGCCATAATAGTTCTTTTTACTTTTTTCATCTATTGCAACTCCCTGGGCAACGGTTTTGTGCGTGACGATACCACACAGATACTAAGGAACCCATGGATCAGAAGTTTTTCAAATTTCCCCGCGCCTTTCAAGGCGAACGTCTGGGCGTTCCAGGGGAAATTGTCGGCCTATTACAGGCCGGTGATGCACGTGGCCTATATGTTTACGTATGCTTTTTCTGGTTTGAAGCCGTGGGGGTACCATCTGGCCAGCGTGCTTATGCACGCGGCCAATTCCGTGCTTGTTTATGAAATAGCCGGCATGTTTACCGGCGGCATGGGCGCCCTTGCGGCCGGGCTGGTCTTTGCCGCGCACCCGCTGCATGCGGAGGCCGTGGACTGGGCGGCCGGATACCCGGATTTGCTGGCGGCTTTTTTCTCGCTGTTGTCATTCCTGGTGTTTGCAAGATATTCAAGGCGGCAGGCTGAGGGCCGCTCCGGGTATATCAAATATCTGGCGCTTGAATTCTTACTGCTGATGGCCGCATTCCTGAGCAAGGAGCCTGCCTTTTTAATGCCGTTTATCTTTATCGCTTACGATTTTTTTGTTGCCGGCGGATTGAAAACCCCTGCGGGGCTGTTCAGGAAATATCTGCCATTCCCCGTTGCCT
>JAJYLE010000122.1 GCA_021788025.1 Nitrospirota bacterium | reverse complement strand
GCTTCTTTATTTCAGAGCCTGAGCCTATTCAAGTATACACGAATCCGGCCTCTGGCCATATCTTCTAGATCGCGCGGGCAGGTCCCATTTGATTCATATGGCGGTGCAACCAGTTTTCATCAGACACTTTATCAGCAGAGTCTTGTTCCAATGATGGGTGATTGAGGCTAGTTAAAACCCGGTGCCGGATTTTTAGAAAGAAGCGACTCTGAAAAGGTGCTCGAACTTTACGCGAAGCAGAAGAAAAAATCGAGCGGACGAAAAAAGGGCACAATAGCCCCCCTTAGGGAATTAAAGGGGAGCCGTGAGACGGACTAAAGTCCTTGATTTTAAAGAGTGCCGGTGGTGGGAGTCGAACCCACACAAGGTTGCCCTTACCGGATTTTGAGTCCGGCGCGTCTGCCAGTTCCACCACACCGGCGGCAGTAACAATTCTAAAGGTTTTCGGGCCTGCCGGTCAATCCTGAGGGGCGTGCCCCGTAAAAGTGTGGCAAATATGGCACTAACTAATTTTTAACCCCACACCTGCACCTTCCACTGGCCGCCCTCACGCACCAGGTTTTCCTTTACCCTTACATCAGTGGTCTTTGCGTTTGCGGTCATGAGTGCGGGCCTGAATGTAAGCAGTACCTTTGCCTGGGCGGTGCTGCCATTCTGTTTTACCGAGAGGATTTTGTAGGCCTTTAAAACTGCCGCATCCTCCTTGCGGCGGCGGATGTATTCGGCCTTGCCGATCTTTGCCTTGTACGCGGCGTAGTAGCAGTTATAGACGGCCGCGTAGTCTTGCCTTACGCCGGCCGAAAAATACGCATCCAGGGTTTTTTGAGGGCCGCCGGCGCTTACCCTGTGATAGCTGCCCATAAAAATGACCCCGGCCAGAAGAATGCCTAATGATATTCCGCCAATGTATTTCAAATCTGCCTCCTTAAATAAAAAATTTAAGGAGGGGCCGGAAGGCCCCTCCTTTTTACTGAAGCCGGAGATTAATCATCACCTCGGCCGCTGTACGTTGTACCTGAAAAACTGGCGGTAACAGTGCAATTGGCGGTTATTGGCCTGGTAGTATAGGTGTTGCCGGACAAGGAGCCGCCGCAGCCTGTTACGGAAGAGATGCTATATCCCGAATTAGGAGTTACCGTGAATGACGTGGTTGCATCGTAGTTCACAGTCTGGGGCGACGACGGGCTGATGCTGCCGCCGCTGCCTGCGTAAGGGGTAACAGTATAAGTAGTTGTACTGCCCCCGTCTCCACCTCCGGATGTTGTTCCGCTGCCGTCCGTGGAGTCTCCCCCGGAAGAGGTGCCGCCGGAGGTAGTTCCGGTATAGCTGGGCGCGCCGCTGTGCATATGGCTGCCGCTTTCACTGTTATGACAGACCTGGCAACTCCAAATCCAGTATGTGTCTCCCTGTAACTGTTTGGGAATAGTAGGGTCCGCCGGGTTTGCCGAAGTAAATTCGGCATGCGTGCTGTTGTGACAGGCCTCGCAGTAAATCTTGCCGTTCATGTCTCCGTCAACTGCGTCATTGAGAACCGAATTACGATAAAGAGTATTCGGGTTTTCCGCATGTGAAGCGTCATGGCAGGTTCCGCACTTTGGTTCTTGCAGCCATGGCTGGCGCCCGCCTGAAATGGAACTGGCCATGGTTGCCATGTCGCCGTGGCAGTCAGTGCAGGTTTTTCCGGCGCGGTACATCTGGCCTCTCAGGCATTGTGTCTTCGGGCCGGGATGGCAGTTAAAACAAGTTGGCGTCATTGCGGCCGCCGTAGCGGTGTAGGTCATCTTGTCCGCATGGTATTTGTGCATCGCAAGGGACAGGTTCTCCACGCCGGATTTTCCCGCCGCGCCCAGGGCGTTGTCCGCGTGGCACTCTGCGCATTGGTGCACTATGCCGCTTGCCTGGTCGCCCGCCAGGTTGGTGCCGTTGTCCTTGTCGTGCTGTTGGAGAATGTCCAGCTGCGAACTGTGGCAGTTGAGGCAATTGATTTCGGTGGAGACGGGGGCCACTACGTCTGCCGTCTGAAGCACGTTCCCGCTGCTGTCTTTAACGGTGAGCACCGCGGTGCCATAAGGGTCCCACGTGCCGTCGTCATCATACGGGCTTAACGGGATGCCTGTGGCCACGAAGCCCAGCCCGTTGGAATCCAGCTGCATGTTGCCGGATAGCTTCGTCCCGGTGATACCCGTGTTGGCCGGCACATTCCATCCGAACTGGGGAGCGTACTGCCAGAAATTGGTGTGCAGGGCGGTGTCGGTCTTCTTGGGAAATGTGTAGCTGACAGTTATTCCACTTGTCATCACATCAGCGCCCTCGCCGCCGCGCTTTATAACCTGTGCGTGCAGGGTATTAAATGGCGGCAGAATACTGAAGTACGAGTAATCGTCCTGGTCGCAATGCATACCCAGGTCGTTCCAGGCAAGCACTACATAGCTCATTTTGGATGCCGGGATAGTCTGCGTGCCGTAGGATTTTGTAAGGCTCCAGTCAACGGTATTGGTAACGCCGGTCATAACCGAATCTACCTGCCATGTGTTCAAATACCCCGTGGCGGACGCCTCAAGGGTATGGGTGCCGGCGGTTTCTGTCAGTGTGTAAACCCCGCTGGAATTGGTTTTTGTTGAGCTTGATCCGTCGCTTACAGTAACGCCGGAAAGCGCAGAGCCTGTTGAAATGTCCTTTACAGTTCCGGTAACGCCCGTTGTGCCGCCGGAAGCGGTGTACGCGCTGCCGGAAGTACCGCTTCCGCCGGATGATGCCCCGGTACTGCCGCCAGTTCCCCCGCAAGCGGCAAGCAGGGTTAAAATCAATACAGGTGCAAACTTTAACAACCGATGCTGCATTTGAAACCTCCTCTTCAAATTGGTTTAAAAATAAGCACGGCCTACACTCGTTTCCTCTCCTTTCCGCCCGGCATTGCAGGACTGAATTTGGAAAAAACATTGTTGCGCGGTCCATTGATTAAATACTTTTTCAGTCTTTGAAGATGTAATCTTTGTCACTTAACGGCAAAAAAAATTATGAGGATTTTGTGAAAACCGCGGCGCTTGGAAAAAAGGCGCTTATTTGCTGATCATACGGATGAAATTAGCTATGCTGCGGTCGTAAGTTTTTTCATACTGAGCGTTAAAGAAACATGCCGGCAGTTCGCCATTGTCCCTATGGTAGCGCAGGCACAGACAGCACTTGCCCTTTCTGGGACAAGGTTCGTAGGTGCAGTTGCAGGCGGCTTTGTTATTTTCGATATTGCATTCCATTTACGTAATTGAAGAGTGTACTACAATTCTAATTTTTTGAAAAGATAATATTTCAGGAAATCATAAGCATTAAAACATAGCCTGAAAAGCAAAAAATGGTGGAGCAAAATCAAGCGGGATGGGCGGGGCGATTATGCCATAAAAGGCCAGAAGAGCAAAGCCCGGCTGTTATTACCGGACTGAGGCAATGCAGGACATGTTTTTTAATTCCGATGTCCCCAAAAGGGCGCTCGGCTGGCGATTTTAGGGCATCTCATTTTTTGACGATCAGTACATTGCACTTTGCAATTGACGCAACCGACCTGGAAACGGACCCCAAGAGCATGCCTTCTATTTTGGACCTTCCTTTGTGGCCGATCAATATCAGCGGGCAACCCATTTTTTCGGAGAAGCGCGCTATCGTTTCGGCCGGATGTCCAATCGCAACTTCAGTGACCGTCCTGATGCCCTTGGCCTGCGCTTTCTCTTTAAGTTCCTTTAAGGTGGCTTCGTATTGCTTTGTGGTTTCATCCAGCAGGCTGTCAGCCGCCACCATGTAGACGCCCTCAGGCGGCTGCACTACCGTAAGCACGAAGATATCGGAGGCGGGCTTGCAGGAGGATGCGATATCCAGCGCCATATTGAATGCCTTGTAAGATTCCTCTGAACCATCAAAAGCAACCAGAAGCTTGCCAGTCATTTTAAAACCCTCCTTTCAAACCTGTTATATGGAACGCCCCAGCTTTGTTCCATATAGAGTGTATTACTTCCGGATGTTTTTTTGAAGTACAAATGCGCGGGGCGGGCAAGCAGGGGAGGGCAGTTTACTTCCCTATGCAAAACTGGCTGAATATCCTGTCCAGCACGTCTTCCGTTGTCACTTCACCGGTGATTTCGCCAAGGGCGTCCAGCGCCTCCCTTAATTCCAGTGCGGCGATCTCGGCAGGCTCCCGGTTTTCAATCAGGCCGGCTGCCTTTTCAAGCGATGCGGCCGCCCGGTCCAGGGCGCTTTTGTGCCTTACCCCGGTTATGACAATCTCTCCTTCCGTTTCCGTTCCGGCCCCTTGGGAAAAAGCCTCCGCCATAATTGCCTTCAGCGCGGGCAGGCCAAGGCCGGTTTTGGCTGATATTCTTACCACCGGGACGTTCTTGCCACCATGCGCCACATGTAAAATATCCCCGTCCTGCCACATCTGCGGAAGGTCCGCCTTGTTCACGGCGGCTATTATCATCTTCCCGGCGGAAGAAGCTTTCCCAAGCACCTCAATATCCTGCGCGCTTAACGGGGCGCTGCCGTCCATAACGCATATAACCAAATCTGCTTGGTCAAGGGCCTTCAGGCTGCGTCTTACCCCTTCGGATTCGGCCGGGTCCGCGCTGTCCCTGATGCCTGCGGTATCGGTGAGTCTGATTGCAAACCCGCCTATGCTGGCGAACTCCGATAGTGTGTCCCTGGTGGTGCCCGGAAGTTCTGCCACTATTGCGCGGTCTTCTTCCAATAACGCATTAAGGAGCGACGATTTCCCTACGTTTGGCCTTCCTGCTATTACAGTGCGCAGGCCGTCGTGAAGTATCCTGCCTTCATCGTAAGTGGCTGAAAGCCCCCGTATGCCTGCCAGCGTGTTTTTTAAATTTCCAGTCATTTGGGGGTTTTCCCCATCGGCTTCGGCCATCTCCTCCGGAAAGTCTATCAATGCCTCCAGATGCGCAAGCGCCCCGGCAATAGCTTCCTTGTAAGCATTTATTCTGCTGGACAATGCTCCTGTAAGGCGTTTAAGCGCGGCCCTCTCCTCGCGGGCGGATTTGGCCCTGATAATCTCCAGCACTGCTTCTGCCTGGGCAAGGTCTATCCTTCCGTTTATGAAGGCCCGCTTGGTAAACTCCCCCGGAAGCGCGGGCCGGGCGCCAATGCGCACAACAAGCTCCAGCGTTCTTTTAACGGCCAGCATGCCGCCGTGGCAGTTTATCTCCACCACGTCCTGCCGCGTGTAGGTGTTTGGGGCGCGCATAACGGAAACCAGCGCCTCGTCCACCTGAGCGCCGGTTTCCGGATCGGTTACGAACCCGTATGAAAGCGACCTGGCCGGGGCCTGTGATAATTTCCTGCCCTTTGGCGCAACAAAAAGCCGTTCCGCAATGGAAATGGCCTCGGGCCCGCTTATCCTTATAATGCCGATCCCGCCCTCTCCGCGCGGTGTGGATATGGCCGCTATTGTATCTTTATCTCCCATAAAACCGGAATTCATGTTAATTTAAACTTAATCGATTCCTTTAATTATTGTCTAGAACCTAAATTCCAACAGGGGGATATCATGCTTTTTGACCCAATAAAAATCGCCGGCCTTCAGATAAAAAACCGTATAGTCCGTTCCGCCACATATGAAAAGCGGGCCGACGAGGACGGGTTTGTTACGGAGGAACTGCTGTCGTTTTACGAGGCCCTGGCAAAGGGCGGTACGGGCCTGATAGTAACCGGTTTTGCCATGGTGCATCATTCCGGCAGGGTGCTTCCCAAGATGATGTCTATCCATAGCGACAGGTATATGGATGGCTTCCGGGCGCTTGCGGACCGCGTCCACAAAGCCGGGGGCAAGCTGGCGGTGCAGGTGGCCCACGGCGGCAGGCAAAGCCCGCCGGTGTTTCTGGGCGGCGAATCACCCATTGCGCCATCGGCCGTGCCGGACCCCTCCAGCGGGGTAACGCCCAGGGAGATGACCAACGATGAGATATGGCAGGTTGTAGAGGCTTTTGGTGAAGCTGCCAGAAGGGCAAGGGACGCCGGTTGTGACGGCGTGCAGATTCACGCGGCGCACGGTTATCTTGCAAGCGGGTTTCTTTCCCCTCATACAAACAGGCGCGACGATTACTGGGGCGGCGACGAGGAGAGGCGGTATCACTTTGTGGAAGAGGTGATCGAGGCCATGCTGGACAAGGCGGGCTCCGGTTTCCCCATTCTTATAAAGATGAATTGTGACGATCTGCTCCCAGGCGGGCTCACCCCGGAACAGAGCGCCCGCATTGCCGTCAGGCTCCAGGCAGACGGCATAGCCGCCATAGAGATAAGCGGCGGCATGAGGGAGGCCCCCATAAAGACGATAAGGCCGGGCATACTGAAACCGGAACAGGAGGCATATTTCAGGCAGGCAGGCGCTCTCTTTAAAAAGCATGTGTCCGTGCCGGTTATATTGACCGGAGGCATGCGCTCCAGGGCCGTTATGGAAAGCGTGCTTGCGGCCAATGAGGCGGACATGATCGGGTTATCCAGGCCCTTAATAAGGGAACCTAACTTGCCGGAGCTTATGCTGAACGGCAAGGAGAAGGCGGACTGCATCTCCTGCAACAAATGCGCAAACTTCCTGAAGTATGAGAAAGTGGAGTGCCTTGAACTCCAGGATAAAGGTTGATCCGTGGGAAGGAGGCTTGGCCAGCACTTTCTTTTCGACACAACAATTCTTGGCAGGATAGCCGATGCGGCTTCCATCGCCCCCGACGATACGATAGCCGAGGTGGGGCCGGGCCCTGGCTCGCTGACAAAGGAACTGCTGGACAGGATAAATAGCGGCGGGGCCGGCAGGGTGGTTGCCATCGAACTGGATGGCCAGCTCTACGAAAAGCTGAAAGAGAAATTTGCTGATGAACCGAAGCTGGAGCTTGTGCACGGCGATGCGCTGCGGTTCCCTTTTGAAAGCCTGGGCGTTTTCAAGGTTGTTGCCAATATACCATACCAGATAACAACACCGCTTATATTCCGGCTGCTTAAGGAAAAGGGGCTTGTCTCAATGACGCTTACCATCCAAAGGGAAGTGGCCGACAGGATTGCGGCCAGCCCCGGCACAAAGGATTACGGCGCGCTTACGCTTGCCATCCAGTACCACGGGGAACCCAAGAAAATTCTGGACATACCGCGCTGGGCTTTCAGGCCCGCCCCGAAGGTGGATTCAGCCTGCGTGCATATAAATATTCTTCCCAGGCCGCGCGTGGATACCGCGGACCCGGCTTTCCTGTTCGGGCTTATCAAGACCGCTTTCTCCAAGAGGCGCAAAACAATCACAAACGGTATAAAAGGGCTTTGCCCCGAGCCGCTTAAGGCGCTTGAAGCTGCCGGAATAGCCCCGATGCGCAGGCCGGAAACGCTTACGCTTGAGGAGTTTGCAAGGCTTGCGGATTCCGTTAAACCCTGATTTGACGGGCCCCATGGGCCAAGCCTTTTTTTATATGTTCCAGCCATTCCGGGGTTTAATTTTGTTTTCAGCCAGTGCTAAACTTTCTTATGCTGGTAAAAGCATGGCATCTATCGTGAAATTGCGCTAGAAAATATTACGTCCAGAACTTTGTGACATAAGTAGCGCTTAATTTTTTTGCATGTTACGGCCTAAAGTCCGCTACAATAGGTAGATTGGCATGGTGCGGATTTCCAAAAATAATCTGGATGTGTCCCGGATATTTCCGTAAATTAGTGAGCTAGAACAACCGTCCCCTTTACGCTTCGTAACCTACGCGGCTATGAGCTAAGGATATTAAGTGTATAAGTATATGGAATTTTCTGAATATACTTTTCCCCCTTAAATGCAGAATATTGAATATAAAATACAAATTTCTTTTCAAGAAGAGTTACGTTCTTGGCCGATTCTGCAAATGTAAATCTGCTATCAATCTGAAAACCATCGCCTGGTACTACTCCAGCGATTTTGTATGGCATTTTGTCTAAAGGTTGAATTTCTTTTTCCAGTGGAATAATTTTTAATGAAATGTTTCTAGCAGCTGTCTGCCCAGTATTTCGAAAAACAAAGCGGAGTGTAAATTTTTTATGACTTTCATCCGGCATAACTCCACCATCGAAATTGAAACTGAATTGCGGTCTGGCCAATTCCAACCATCTATCATTCTGCAACTTATTCGATAAATTCTGTTCTTCATTTAATTCAATTTGTTTTTTATTAAAATCTTTCAGAACGGTCGCTATTAAAGCTCG
>JAJYLE010000005.1 GCA_021788025.1 Nitrospirota bacterium | reverse complement strand
ACAAAGTATACATTGCTATCGGCAATGCTCTTTATTGTAAGTTTATGAGTCCAGCCATTCTTTGTAAAAAAGGGCAGGTAATTATTAAAATAACCCATCATAGATGACGAGTATTCATCCGAGATGTCGCCCCTGATGAAAACGACTTTTTTGTTCTGACTCATTAGCTGCCTGATATCATCCAGCACAACAGATTCGTTTTTCCGCGTGGCATACTGAACGCCGTATTGAGCAATGAAGTCGTAATAAACCGAGAATACAAAATAAAAGCAGAGCGATATGGCTGCAATCCTAAAAAGGCGGGTGGAAGAAAAAGGCAACGGTTCGATCAAGGTAAAACCTAGCCCGATCAGTAGCGCCAGCAGATAAACCAATGGGTACAAATACCTGAGGACAGGTAGATACAGGGTAAGCGAACATAAGAAATACGCTAGGAAAGCGGACCAGATGAACAGATAAAAAGTTAATGCCTTGGAATGGACCGGTGCGCCATTTTGCCCACTCAGTTTTAAGGCCAGGGGTATGGCCAGCAGGATTAATAATAAAATAGCAAGTACATTAGACAGGAAAAGTCTATGCAAACTCCACGTCAAGTTATGTGTAATTAGATTTAAAGTGATTCTGGCCGTCTCACTGGCAGTTGTTGCAGCAAGCCCGATCTCGATTAAGGCGGCACCCGATATGCAAAGCAGGAGGATAAGCATTTTTCTGTTGACCTTGATTACCGCAAGAAAAATCAGAATCGGGATTGCCAGAAATACAGACGTTTCCTTTGAAAGCAAAAATGCTGCATAAGAGCACACCAGCCATCGGGAATCCCACTTTGAGAATTCTTCCTTTTTAGTCATCAGTTTTGCAATGAAATAAAGAGTCACGGACAGGAAGAAAACCATTTCCAATTCCTGAGGCGCCAATCTGGCTTCTGGATTGTTGGGGTAGAACATAAAAATCGAAAGGAAAACAAATAGTGGGATATTAAGCCTGTCACCTTTCTGGCGAAACAGTGAAAAGGTTTTGGCGGAATAAATGATTATAGCCAGCTTCAGGCAGAGTCGTGCAATATGATGGAGCGCGTAATGCGTACCAAACGCACCCCATGTAAGGAGATTATAAATATCGAATACGGGGCGGAAGCGGCCTATCCGGTAAGGCAATATCTGATCTAAAATCCAGATTTTAATTCCGGCAAATGATGAAAAGACTTTCAGGGTAAGCCAAGAGGCATCATAATCGTCTATAAGCGCAAAGTGCGTATGGACAGAGTACCAGACAGCGGGTATCTGGAGAATGATGTAAGGCAAGATTAATGCGATAAAAAAGAACTGTGAATTTTTGCCCCGCACGGCTGGCCTCCGTTCTTATGTAAAAAAATAAGATCCGGGAAATATTAGGGACATGCCCGGAAACATCCCATATTATCGCGACGCATTTGTTTTTGCTGCCCCCCCTGAAATTCCAAAAGAAGCCGTCACGATTATAACAAATTAAGAGGTGTGGTGTACGGGAAGTATATGTAGATACCGGGTTAGTGGAACGCAACCCGACACTTCTTCAAGATTATTTCGTTCACAAGCCCGTTCCCAAGCGTTTCAATCATCGGAAATTGTCGGATTACGCTTCGCTAATCTGACCTACACGAATAAAATTCCGGTCAAACTCTGCACGATTATAATAAATTTGGAAAGGCAAGGCTTCTGGGCGTATCATGGCCATAAATGAAAGCTTTGTACAGTGCGATTAAGGAGGGGAAACAAACGGACTGGAGGGAATGTCCAAAGGTCTGGTTTTCAGAAATCAACACCAGAAGGCCCCAAAAAAAATGGCAGAGACCTGGTCCAGGCAGGTTTTTATTTTTTCCGTTCTTCCTTGATCGCGCAGATGACGTACTGGCCGCCCAGCGGCAGCCAGCCGAGGAAGTCCTCAATGGGGCGCAGCTTTTTAAGAAAGCCCGGAAAGAACACGATGTACCTGGTTTCGACGATGCGGAAACCGGCCTCCTGCAGCTCTCTGGCGCAGGCCCTTCTGCCTATCAGCACGGCGCCTTCGTCAAACACGCAGGTGTTTACGGCGCGCCTGGTAAGCGGGTTAAGCGGGTTGTGCTCGAAGACAAACAGTTTTTTGCCCGGGGCAAGCACGCGGTGGATGTCCGCATAGACTGCCTGTCTGCCCTCCGGAACGTGGTGGAGCACACACGAAAGCAGCACCGCATCGAATGAGTTTTCGCCGTAGGGCGCGGCTTTGCCGTCAAAATGGCGGAAGGATATACCCCTGGTTTCACCAGAGGCTATCTCCACGGATTTAACGGAGGGGTCCGCACCGTGGACATCGGCATCGGGGAGCAGTTTTTTAAGCTGTCTTGTAACAAGCCCAAGGCCGCATCCATAATCCAGCACCCTGAGGCCGGGCCGCATCTCCGGCTTCAAAGCCCCAGCCACTATGCGGGCTTTCATTGCGTGGAAGTACTCGGGGTCCTCGCCGGTGCAGGTAATGTTTTTTTTGTGGGCCTCCCTGTAAAGGGAGCTTGCCTCATCAAAATCCATCTATTCGAGAAACCGCCTTAAAATATAGAGCGGCCGTTTCTTGATCTCATCGTTAATCCGGCCCACGTATTCGCCGATTATCCCAAGCGAGATAAGCTGTATGCCACCCAGGAACAGCACCGCCGCTATCAGGGAGCCCCAGCCCTGTACCAGCCGGCCGGAAAATATCTTGAGCAGCAGTATGTAAACCAGATAAGTAAAGCTGAGAGCCGCGGAGGCGAACCCGAAATACATGGCAAGCCGCAGGGGCGTGTTGGAGAAAGACACAAATGCGTCCAGTGCAAACTTTATCATCTTGGCAAGCGGATACTTGGTGGAGCCGGCATAGCGCTTGTCCCTCAGGTACGGCACGCCGGTCTGCCGGAACCCCACCCAGGAAGTGAGGCCGCGCACATAGCGGTTCCTCTCCCTTACTTCGCCCAGGGCAAGGACCACCTTGCGGTCCATAAGCCTGAAATCCCCGGCGTCAACCGGGATATTTATATCGGACATTCCGGAGAGCATCCGGTAGAAGACCGTGGCCGTCAGCTTCTTGAACGTGGTCTCACCTTCCCTTTTGCGCCTTATGCCGTAAACAACTTCATACCCTTCGTCCCACTTGGCCACAAACTCCGCGATCACCTCGGGCGGGTCCTGCAGGTCCGAATCCAGTATCACTATGGCCTGCCCCCGCGCAAAGTCCATACCGGCCGTAATGGCTATCTGGTGGCCGAAATTCCTTGAAAAGTCCACAACCCTCACCCGCTTGTCCTTCTGCCGGAAGGCCTCCAGGGCGGCAAGCGTGCCATCCGCGCTGCCGTCGTTTACGAAGATGATTTCATAGTCCCGGCCGATTTTTTCCATCACCGCGGCAAGCCGGGTGTAGAACTCGCTTATGGACTCTTCCTCGTTAAATACCGGCACCACTATTGAAAGTACAGGCTGGCCAACGGGCTCCGGCGCAAGGCCGTCAGGGCCGTCCTCCTGCTTGATTACCCTGTAATTGCGGACTGACGGGTTTTTGTCTCCGGTTTCAGGCTGGAAGTGTTCCGGCACAGGCTTTTACCCTCCAAATGTGATGAAAGAGCGGGCGACGGGATTCGAACCCGCGACCTTCAGCTTGGGAAGCTGACACTCTACCACTGAGTTACGCCCGCTTATTTGAATCGTGAATAGATTCAAGACATTTTATTTTACAACAGCCGGGACCTGGTTTGCACCATTTTTAAGGGCCTGTCTTATTTTGAGGCAGGCCCTAAGCAGATTTAAATTCCAATGAATGGATAGATAAATTCAGCTTTTTTCGAAGAGCACGTAATCCGGGGCCGCCTGAAGCTCTTTAAGACCCATCTTTGCAAGCTCGCCACTGTACTTGCTTCGCGTTATTATCATTGCCTGGCCTGGCTGGCTTAAATCCGCAACCAGGTCCTCCGTATTATCCGCGCCGGTTATCTTCCGGCCGGAGTAGAACACCACGCTTGGGTTATTGATATCGTAGCAGATCAGTTCCCCATCAGCAGGCAGGTTCTGCTTTGCATATATGCTGTATTTATAAAGCGTGCCCTGCAGGAAGTTGTTTGCCGGCGGCAGCGCCACGGCCAGCACCACAACAAGAAATACAAGCATCAATGCCCCAAGCAACCCGGTATGTATCTTGTTACGCCCGGCAAACGAGATTAGCGCTATGGCCAGCAGCGGTATGGCAAGCCACACCGTCCAGCCAAGCGGCAGCCCGGCAGGGGCAAATCTGGGCAGCAGCAAAAGTGCAACCCCGCCCGCCAGGGCCAGCACGCCCGCAAGCCCGTTGGCAAAGCCCGTCCAGCCCTCTTTCTGGTACATGATTCCGTTTGCAGCCAGTATGGCAACCGCAGGCATCGCCGGCAGGATGTAATCTGGCAGCTTGGTGCGCGAAAACGAGAAGAACACCAGTACGAATGAGGCCCATACAAGCGCAAACAGGCCGGCCGGGTCCGCGTCCTTCACCGAGTTCCTGGCCCCCGTCAACGCCATTGCCGCCCAGGGAAAAGCGCCAAGCAGCAGCACGGGGATGTAATAATAAACCGGCCCCGAATGCCCCGATATCACGGACGTGTACCTGAGGAAATGGTGCTTGATAAAGAACATGTACAGGAACTCTTTTCCATTGGCCATGGTTTCAGCCGTGTACCACGGCGCGGAGACAACAAGAAAGATTATCAGGCCCGGCAGGCTCCAAAGCTTTTTAAGCCCCGCAAGCCTTTTGATGGCAAGCATGAAAATCCCGGCAACCCCGAACGGTATCAATATGCCTATCAATCCCTTGGTGAGAAAGGCCAGGGCAGAAAACAGGTAAAAACCATAGGCATAATACGGCCTGCGCCCGCAGACGGCGTGCATATAAAAGCTGAACAGCGAAAGCGAGATGAACAGCGAAAGCGTCATATCTGTTACGGCCGCATGGGAGTAGGCGGCATAATAAAGAGAAAGCATGAACGATAGCGCGGCGTAAAACGCCCGCTTCTCACGTTTCATGAATGGCCGCTGGAAACTGAATTCGCCGCAGGATGCCCCCGCAAAAAGATAAATCGAGCAGGCCAGCAGCACCGCGGCAACAGCCGATGGAAACCTGGCGGCAAATTCGTTTACGCCAAAAGCCTTGTACGAAAGCGCCATTAACCAGTATATGAAAATGGGCTTGTCGTACCGGTTTACTCCATTATATGTGGGCGTGATCCAATTGCCGCTTGTGACCATCTCATTGGATGCCTGGGCGAAGACGGCCTCGTCCACATCAAAGAGCTTGAAAGCACCCAGCTTGAAGAAAGCCAAAAATACGGCTATCCCAAGGACAGGGAAAAAATATCGCGCCAACCTTTACCCTCCACGGGCCCTCCCCGCAAAAAAACAATTGAGGCCCTTTTTTAATCGAACTAATCATATTACTTTTGGCCTTCGCGTGTCCACTGGAAACTGCTATAAAATTTCCAGCATCCCGGCAGGTATGGCCCCTTCCCGAAGCACCGTTATTTTACCGCCGCGGGCTTCCACTATGGTTGAGGGATTCCCGCCTGCGGCCCTGCCCTTTACAATCAGGTCCACCCGGCTGCCAAAATACGCTGCAATCTGACAGTCATCCGTGGCGGGCGGAAGGCCTGAAGGGTTGGCGCTGGTGGCTGTAAGCACCGTCCCCGAAGCTTTTGCCAGTTCAAGGGCGAACGACGGGCCAGGCACCCTTATCGCCAGCTTGCCGTTCTTGGCTATGTACCGCGGCAGTTCTTTTCTGGTCTTTAAAATAATGGTAAGCGGGCCTGGCCAGAACCTCTCCATCAAACTTCTGGAAACCGGGTCTATTTCCAGTTCCAGTACGTCCAATGCCTCTATTGAACCGGCAACCAGCGGTGACGGTTTTACCTTTTCCCTGCCCTTCAGGGCGAATATTCTTTCAAGCGCGCTTATATTGCTGTATAAGGCACATAATCCGTAATAGGTTTCCGTGGGGCAGGCAACTATGCCGCCTGCGTCAAGCACGCCAAGCGCCAGCGCTATCTCCTGTCCAGGACAGGCCCGCCCAGGCATCTGCGGTTTTTCGACTTTTTGTTCAGCCATCATGGAGATTAAAATGCCCGCCGGGGCGATGTCAATTTAATGATCAGGTTCTGAGTACGCCGAAGGGCGAAAGAAGTGGCCGGGTTAACCCGGCCACTCAGGTTGGTGCAAAATCAGAATACTACCCGGCAATTACAGCCTGTTCCGTAACTTCAGGAATTGCGGGCCTGTTTTTTCAGCAGCCCTCATCTGCCCGGCCGTCCTGGTCTCCGGAATCGGCCCCGGCCTGGCCGGCTTCAGCCTCTGTAGACTGGCCTATTTGAGCTTCAGCCGCCTCCTCACCTGGCCGCACGACTTTATCCAGGCGCTTTTGCCTCTTGACCTCCTGCTTTTTCTGCCGGTTCAGTTCTTTTTTTCTCTTCTCGCTTTTGTACATCCCTGTGCGTTTGGCCAAAATTTATCAACTCCTGTCCGCAGACGCCATGGGTCTTGGCTTGCCGGATTTGCCGCCCTTGGCGCGTTTTTTCTGAGCCTCTCTCTGCTTGGTCTTGAGCTTCACTGACGGTTTTTCATAATACCGCCTTTTCTTCAGCTCTTTCAGAACGCCCTCTTTCTGGAGCTTCCTTTTAAGCAGTTTGAGTGCCTTTTCTATGTCCCCTTCTACCCTTATCTCCATCCTCTGCCCGATTCCCTGTCCCTTCCTCCGAAACCCCTTCCAGGCCTTCCGCCCGTCCTGGGCTGCTGGGGCTTGGCCTCGCTAACATTCAGGGCCCTATCCTTCAGGGTCCTTCCGTTTATCGCGTTCACAGCTTTTTCAGCCTCTTCAAGCGTGGCCATTTCAACGAACCCGAACCCCTTTGAACGCCCTGTCTCATCGCTTATAACCTTGGCGGACTGCACTTCGCCCGCTTCTGAGAACAACTGGCGCAGATCGTCCTCGGTTACCGAGTAAGGAAGGTTCCCCACGTATAGTTTCTTTGATGTCATCTGATGTTTTTTCCTTTCTGAACGTCTGTTAATCGGCCAGATATGTTCTGGCCTAAGTTCCTTTGCCGGAACTGCAAGTTTTTAAAAGTTGCTGAAAAGATTGGAACGGATAGTCCTGAAAACAGCAACGGAGCACAATCTGAAGAGCCCAGGGCATCGCTATTGCCTGTTGACATTGATAACGGCTGGTTTTGGCTGATCTGAATCCGGCTTCCCTTCAAATCTCCCCTTTCAGTTCACAGAGCGTTTACCACTACGCCTTTTCCTATTACGGTGCGCCAACACATCTTACTGCTTTTCCGGGGAGAGCGAGAGAATTGCTTTCGAGTGCCGGTTTTTTTGAAAGGGAGCGGCCCCAAAGGGACCGCCCCGCTTTTTTTACAGCTTTTCGATGTTTACAGCTTTAGGGCCTTTGCCGCCCTCGGTGATCTCGAAACTCACGGACTCACCTTCAGCAAGCGTTTTAAAACCATTGCTCCTTATCTCGGAGTAATGGGCGAAAACATCGGTACCGTCTTCAGCCGTAATAAAGCCGAACCCTTTGGATTCGTTAAACCACTTCACGGTTCCTTTTGCCATTAGAGTGTGCCTCCTTTCATCTGTGTTGCGAAGTTTTCCAGGAGGCCATGTCATTACAGAAACCGCGAGAAATCATGTTCGCTGCTCTTACGATGAAACCAGCTCCATTAAACTCCAGATATCATCATGACATACCCAAAGGCAATAGTCAAGTGTTATCCTGTATTTTTGGCCTGGCGATATTCACGGGCAATCCATACCTGTAACTGCATCCCTGAATCTCACCCGGTCAGGCTTTCCGGCTAAGTGCATTGTTTGATGCTACCGGTGAGCAGTCCGCCAATGGAAATAGCTGAGCCAGGTGGTTAAGAAGATATTCGCACCCCATATTATTCCCGGGCTCAGGCCAAGTTTGAAGAGTTTCAGTTTCATATGTCCCTCCGGTGGAAGTGCATTCCGGGTTGCTCTTTAAATTGCAGAGCAGAAACGCCGTAGTTGTTTAGGCTTGTTTTTTAAAACCAAAACTTTATTTAATTATTTTATAGCTGTTTTGCTTATTTTTTTACAAAAATTTCTCATTTTGTTGCAAAAATTTTAAAAAAAAGCTACCTAAAATGTAAAAAAATTGACTTTTTTTGCGATTTCGTTAAAAATAAAGCACTTTACAAGGGCTTACTACCAGGAGGTTAAAAAAGCACAATGGCTACTTTCCTTAAAAAACCGCTTTCACCATGGCGCGCGGCCATAGAGACCGCCTTTTACGCCAACTCGGTCAAAAAAACAAGTATGGCCGAGCTTTACGAGCTGTCTTTGAAGCAGCCGGAGGTGGTAAGGACCGATGAGCCGCTTTACAAGCCGGAGCAGTACGGGCTTCCGGCTGACGCCAAGGTGCTTGTTTCAATAGATGGCGGCGTGGTAGGCCGGACCGCCAAGGCAAGGAGACTTGTGCGGGAACTGGCTAAACCGGAAAGCGACAAATTAAAAGCCATTTTGCTTGAGGCGTTATACCAGTTCAACAGGAGGCCGGGGCTGTGGCTGGAAGGGATTGTAGGGCTGCATCCGGATTTCATGATAAAGGCCCATCTGCTGAGCCCCGCTTCGGATGCCAAGAACATGCTGGACTGGGGGTTCAACTTCACCCCCATGATGGAGCCATGGGCCGGCACATTCAGAAAGTCAAAGGTACTCAATGAGCCGGATATCCTTGTATTTGCGGATCCGGAATGGAGCAATCCGGCTTACCCAAGCGGGCTTGTAATAATAGACGAGGCGGAAAACTGCATAACCATACTTGGGATGAGGTATTTTGGCGAGAGGAAGAAAGGCACGCTCACGCTGGCATGGACTGCCGGGGTGCGTCATAATATGGTGGCCTGCCATGGCGGCATAAAGACCATCGGCAACAAAGCGCCCGTCGCGGTGTTCGGCTTGTCCGGTTCAGGCAAATCATCCATAACCAACAGCCTGGACCACGAGGGCACGCTTAAGCCGTCAGAACACGTGACCGTTGTGCACGACGATGCATTCCTGATAGATTTCGAGAGCAATCTTACAATGGCGCTTGAGCCGTCGCTTTTTGACAAGACAGACTCCGTGCGGTTCAACGACCCTATAATCAAATACTTCTACTCCGCCCAGAACGTTGCCGTGCTTGAAACGCCAGAAGGCGAAAGAAAGATAGTTGCCGAAGACATCCGCAACGACAACGGCAGGTGCATAAAATCCAGGGACATGTTCAACCATGCCGACTACTGCGCCGCGCCGGATAAAGTGATCTGGCTTCAGAAGGACACCAGCATACCGCCCATCTGCAAAGTGAACTCCTCCGGGCTGGCCGTGGCCATGGGGGCCTCGCTTTCCACGCTTCGAGCCAAGGGCGTTGAAAACGTGGACGCAAAGGAGCTTGAAAAACTTGTTATCGAACCCTTCGCCAACCCGTTCAGGGTGCATCCGCTTCTGGTGGACTGCCAGCAGTTCATGAAGCTCTTCAAGGCGGGCTGCGAGTGCTATATAATGAACACGCACGCATTCGGCACCCCGGACGACCTGACGGACATCCCAAAGGAATTGTCTCTTAAGATAATGACCGAACTTGTTCGCGGCAATATAGAATGGAGGGACTGGAAACGGTTCCCCGGCCTTGCCATACCCAAAAACGGCGCTGAGATATTCGGGGCGGACTTCGACAAGAAATACAAACCGTCCAGGAACGCCGTGTACATGCAGTACCTGCGCGACAGGATGCAGGACAGGATAACCTACCTCTCCAACAAGAGGGACATAGAGCATGACATGGACAGCTCTTTCATAGACCCGCTGGTTGTGGCCAGGACCGTTATAGACAAGGTCCTGAACCCGGTCTGATACGGCATTGCAGGAAACTTTAAGGCTTGTAGCCGTTTCGGTCATCCCCATCCTGCTGGCCATAACCCTGCATGAGGTGGCCCATGGGTATGTTGCATACAAGCTTGGGGACAATACCGCCAAGTTCAGGGGAAGGCTTACCCTTAATCCGCTTGCCCATATAGACCCTTTTGGTACCATAATATTCCCGCTTATCCTGTACGTGGCAACAAGCGGACGGTTTGTATGGGGCTGGGCAAAGCCAGTTCCTATAAACCCCTATAACTTCAAAAACCCCCGCAAAGGGATGGCTATAAGCGCAATCGCCGGGCCTTGCACCAATTTCATTCTGGCCGTGGTTTCTGCGGTATTGCTTGTGTACGCGCTGATACCGGCTGGAGGGCTGGCTTCGCCAGCAGTTGCAGGTTCCGTTTTGCAGCCTGTGGCGGAGATGCTTAAAAAATCCGTCCTGGTTAATGTAATTCTGGCGGCCTTCAACCTGATACCTATACCTCCGCTGGATGGCGGAAGGGTGCTTGCAGGGATACTGCCCACCCGGCAGGCATATGCTGTGGAGAAGCTGGAGAGGTTCGGTTTTATTATCGTTGCGCTGCTTATATTCACGAACCTGGCCAATTATATAGTCCTGCCCATAATATTCTTTATACTAAAGATAATCAGCCTGATTACCGGGGGATATTTTTTATTATGAAAAAACGCGTTTTAAGCGGCATGCAGGCAAGCGGCAGGTTGCACCTTGGCAATCTGGTGGGGGCGCTTGCAAACTGGGTGAGGATTCAGGACCAGTACGAATGCTTTTATTTTGTTGCGGACTGGCACGCGCTTACCTCCGGATACGCCGAACCGGGCCTTATAAAGGAAAGCGCCATGGACCTGCTGGTAAACTTCATGGCCGCCGGGCTGGATCCGGAAAAGGCCACCATCTTCATACAATCCATGACGCCGGAGCACACGGAGCTGCACCTGATATTGTCCATGATTACCCCGCTTGGCTGGCTGGAGCGCGTTCCCACCTACAAGGAAAAGCGGGAGGAGATAAAGGACAAGGACCTCTCCACATATGGGTTCCTTGGATACCCGGTGCTGCAATCAGCGGACATCCTTATTTACCGGGCCGATTACGTGCCAGTTGGGGTAGACCAGCTTCCCCATCTGGAGATCACCCGCGAGATCGCCAGAAGGTTCAACAGCCTTTATAACACGGAGTTCATGGTAGAACCCGATGGGCTTCTGACGGAGTTTCCCAAAGTCCCCGGCGTGGACGGCAGGAAGATGAGCAAGAGCTACGGCAACGCCATTTACCTGAGCGATCCGCCGGATGTGGCTGAAACAAAAATAAGGACGATGATGACGGACCCGGCGCGCAAGCGCCGCACCGACGTTGGCAACCCGGAGATATGCCCCGTTTATCATCTGCACAAGATATTTTCATCACAAGATGAAAAGGACTGGGTGGTAAAGGGCTGCACTACCGCGGGCATCGGCTGCATCGAGTGCAAGAAAGTGCTTTTCAAAAACATAAAGACCGTGCTGGAACCAATATGGGAAAAAAGGCAGGAACTCCTCAAAAACCCCTCCTCCCTTCTGGAGATGGCGCGTGAAGGCTCAAGAAAAGCAAGCGCCGCAGCGCGCGAAACGCTGGACGGGATTAAAGACGCCCTGGGCTGGATACGCTAAGGCGTCACAACTGCAATCCGGCAATTCTTTTTTACTTCCCGCCGTACCGGAAACCGTACCGCCGCACCGGGTTGTTTTTCGATTTCGTATATTCAACAACCCACTGCAACGGATTGGGCATTGGTAAACACAAGGCACTACTTGCAGCTCCTGCGGGCAAATACCATACCTTGAATCCAGGCCTCCCCGTCTGCTCTATTCTGGCAGGAAGGCAGGTTTTTACGGGCGGGCAGGCCTCCCGGCCCGCCCGTTTTGTGTACCGCTGGAAACTAAGGAGTGTATTTGAGCGCCTCAACAGGTTTGTTGGGGCGTATGTATTGAATAAACGGATAGCCATGCGCTGCATGACAGTTATTGCAGGCCACCACCATATCGTCGAAAGCACCCTTGAATTTATCGAAGCTCTTCAATTTGATTGCCTCATCCACCTTTGAAAGATTGGCGGACTTGAGGACCTTCAGGTCCGCAGCAAACTGCGGGCGGGTCATCTCGCCGACTTCCGCAATCTCCTGTGCCTCATCAAGCTGGTAGGCGGCCAAACCCCAGTTGCCGCCCTTTGCGGCAAAATACATGGTAGTCATGCGCTGGTTGAACTCCATCATTACAGACCCCATAGCCTCCTGGATATCTTCCAGCTTCTTGAACTTCTGCTGCGTTGTGCCTTTCAACCAGTGCGGCCCGGCCAACGCCAACGATGCCATCCCCAGCGTGAAGCCCGCTGCAACAACTGCGGCCAACAGCTTCCTAACCATCGCGTCCTCCTTGATACGGGTTATTACATTTGGGCAAGGCCCAAAACAAAACCTATTTGAGATTCGGGAAGAAGGCCATCTTCTCCCCGGGCCCGAACGTCCACTGGTACGCGAAATAGCTGACTAAGTCATTGGGCCCGTGGACATCCTTGCCTGCTGAAAACAGGATATGGTGCTGATTGCTCAGGTTATAATACCCGCCCACATTCACCAGGGTTTCATCTTCCGCCCCAGCCGCCTGAGGGCCGTGGCTGAATATTTCGGCCCCAAGCGTCAGTTTTTCAGAAAGGTCGCGCTGTATCAGCCAGCCGCCAAAGAGAAAGCTCTTGTTACCGGCGCCTGGGTGGTACTCTACCCCGCCGCCGCCATACGTGGTCCATGGCCCCCAGCTCTTCTGTAGCCAGACCGGCAGGTAAAGGTTGGCATTGGGTTCATCCAGGCCCGGCGTTGTATGAGTAGGAAGATGCACAAGAGGGAATATTCCCACCTGCGGCCGCCAGCCCTTTTCGTCCTCGTGGATGAACCGGTATTTCACACCAAGTTCGAGATTGCCAAGCCCGTACTGTGCCGGACCGTCCTCCGGCGCGCTGTAAACCATTGGAGCAAGCAGGTGAATCTGGAGGTCCGGGATGGCGCCATAATTTACCTCGAAATGCGGCAATGTGCCCACTGCGTTATGGTCCCTGTCACGGACCCATTGAGATGCAATATATACCTCCCAGTGATGGTATTCCACCGGCTCGGGATCATCAGTGAAAAATGGAGGCCCGGCCCAGGCGCTCAGTTGCCTGAACAGGAGCAGGCCAACGCTCAATAACATTATCAATATGGATTTTCTCATGGTCCCTAATCCGGAAGCTTTTTTATTCCATTACCTCTTTTACAAGCGCCATTACCCTCTCTTTGGATTCAGCAAGCATCCTCTCGCCCCTGACGGTAGTCCTGTAATATTTTCTTATCTTCCCGGCGTGAATCTCTCTTTTGGACTTCAGATGCCCTTCGGCCTCAAGCGCATGCAGAACCGGATAAAGAGTGCCAGGGCTGAGCTTGTATCCGTGGTGGGCCAGCTCTTCCATCAGCCAAAGGCCGTAAACCGGCTCCTTTGACGCATGGTAAAGGACGTGTATCCTGATAAAGCCCAGAAAGAACTTTCTTGTATCGTAACCCGATAACGTCATTCGATATAAAAATATATTAAATAAATATCAAATGTCAAACTTTAATTTCAGACTTTAGATGCCTGGGGAGTGCCTTAAAAAGAAAAATTCCTTCTTTTGAATATCTCGAAAAAGGCCCTGAAAAGGCGGGGATCGTAATTTGAATCAAGATGCATAACGGCCAGCGCCCGCTCCG
The DNA here is from genome assembly GCA_021788025.1 of Nitrospirota bacterium. Lineage (GTDB taxonomy): Bacteria > Nitrospirota > Thermodesulfovibrionia > Thermodesulfovibrionales > JdFR-88 > JAKAKS01. The sequence continues at coordinate 25,166 of JAJYLE010000005.1, read as the reverse complement.
GAGTAAGCGCTTTTCTGGAGTAAACCATGCCCGAGTTAAGGCTGTCGAAATTGTCGGCTATCTTTACAATCCTGCTGAATATGAGAGGGGACCGGTCTGCAAAACCGCCGGGATACCCTGAGCCGTCCTGGGCCAGATGATGCTCCAGCGCCACTACCATCGAGAGTATGGATACATCATTTATGCCCCTGGTCCGCAGGATGTATTTAACGCCTTCCACCGGGTGCATTTTAATAAGCTCCATCTCCGCCTGGGAGAACTCGCCTTTTTTATTCAGTATGCGCGTGGGTATTTCCAGCATGCCTATATCGTGGAAGAGTGCCGCCATCCCCAGAAGGCCAAGGGAATATTTCTTGAGCCCTATCTTTTCCCCAATGCCGATGGAAAACACCGCCACATTTACCGGGTGCTGGACGTTATAACTCTCCTCGTTTCTAAGCGTTGTAAGGCCGAGGACAAACGTTTCGTCCTTGAAATAGCTGTCCACCAGCGATTGTATGGCGCGCTTCACTTTCTTGATGTCCGGCTTCCGGCCGGACCGGATTGCGCCCAGCGCATCGGAATAGGCGGCGATGGTCCTCAGATATGCCCTTTTGGCGGCCGCCCTCTTGTCCTTGAAATCTATAGAGTCCTCCCGTTGGGAAAAAACAGCGCCTCCAACCGAAACTCCCTTTTTCATCCTGGCTTCCAGGCCGGACTGTATCTCCGTAGCGTCGCCGCCCTCTTTAATCGCGTAAGCCAGAGCTATCAAGTCATCATGATGCAAGGGCGCCTTGAAAGTGAGCGCACCTATGCCTCTTGAATTCATCTCCCGCGCAAGCACGGAAAAATTGTCCAGGTCGTTAAGGGAAGCCCTGATTCTCACATCCTCAATAAAGAACGATTCGTCGGTCATCTTAAGCGTGATCTCGCCGTCTTCGCCAAGCAGCTCTTCAAGCTCCTTCATAACCCTTGCGGCGGAATTCACAACGGCCTCGTTCTTGGACTTGTAAATGCCTGTTATTTTTATAAGTATGGATAGATTTGTTACAAGCAGCCTGCCGTGCTTTGCTATCTTGTCCAGGAACAGGTCGTCAATATATTTCATTGGGCCGCAACCCCGGAACTTTTTAAAGAATTCAAGCAGGCCTCGCGCACCAGGCTTTTTCTGGATCTGGCGCCTTTTTTAAGCATCTTAAATGCTTCCTCGTCCTGCACAAAGGCAAGCCCGTATGCCGCGGCGGCCCTCAACTCAATTATCTGGTCTTTTTTGAAAAAGCCCCTCTTCCTGAAAAAACCGCGCAGAAGCGGAAACGCCTGCTCTTTTCCAAGCGATCCCAGCACCTCCAGAAACTCCCTTTTTTCGGAGAACGTCCGTTTGGTAAATCCATCCGCCTGGACTGCCGAAGTTACATAACTTAAAAGGTCCTCACCGCCGTATTTTTTAAGGGCCTTCAACGCCCCGGTCCTGATCGCGGAATCCCTGTCTTCAAGCAGTTTCATAAGCGGCCCTTTTGCTTCCGGCGCCCCAATCATGTCCAGGGCCTTCATGCACTCTTTTCTTACCCTTGCCTCGGAATGGGCCAGCATGCCCTCTATGGGCTTAACGGCGGCGGGGTTTTTGCTTTGGCCAAGGAGCATGATTATGTTCCTTACAAGAAACCACCTTTCGTCTGTAAGGAACCGGACAAACGGGGCTATGTCCCTGGCGGCCTCTGCGGCAAGGAGGCCGCAGATCATATGCCTGGCCTTCCTGTCTTCCACGTCGCCCAGGAAAAGCACCAGATTTCCGGTAGACTGCCCGGCCACCCACGCAAGATATTCCTGGCGCTCTCCGGCATCCCTGGAAGCAGACATGAACCAGCGGATATCCTCAATCCCGGTAAGCTTGTCTATAAGCCTGGCCAGGAGTTCCCTTTTTTCGTTATCGGCCCTCCCGAAGAAATCCGCTGTCTTCTTGCCGAAATAAAGAAAATCGGCCGTATTCCCATGGTCCTCCCACAGCTCCATGATTGAAAAAAGGCCCTTTACATAATTTCCGTACGAAGAAAGCTCCGTCTCCGTCTGCATCAGTTCAAAAAACATTCCGGCAATTGTCTTTAGCAGGGCTGCGGGATTTATGGCGGAGAGTTCAGCCCTTAAATCCCTCATCTCCTCGTCACTTATGGGCTGAACGTCCATTTCCATGCCGGCCGGAATTATTGTCAGTTCCGAATATTCGCCCTGAATTCCCTGGCCTGCCACTTGCGGTGTCTGCTGCCCGGAGGAAATGAATCTTTCCTGCAAATCAGTTTCCTCTTCGCCCAACTGCTCAGGCACAAAATACCTGACGTGTTCCAGTTCCTTTTCCCACAGCAAAGTCACAACATCATCTTCGGAGTTTTCCCCCCTGGATGCCGTCTTGAGAATGTCTATGAAGATTTCAATCTCGTCTCTTGAGATGCCGCGGAGGAAAGCAAACCCCCTTATGCCGTCGATAAAGAGCGAGAGCGCCAGATTGTCCTGCCTGTCCTCGCTGAAAAAGACCTCCTGCCCCATATAACTCATCGAGAACTGGCTTACCTCAACGTCCAGCAGTTCGTGGTCCGCGAAAAAGCCGTCCATTTTTTCAAACAGCTCGGCTATGAATTTCTGGGCGATGGGGTTTTGCCTTGGGTATACGTTAAGCGTCTTTAAGGTCTTGGTAAAAGTCTTGAAAATATCCCTGGCCAGGGCCAGGCTACGCTCGTCCGGCTCCGTCACTCCGGCGCGTTCTTCCGAAGACTCCATTGATTTGTTTTAACATTAATCTCAAGACGAGGTCAACTGCTTAAAAATAAAGGAAAAGATATCCGGAAGTCTGCTATTTCACCAGAACCAGATTGTCCCTGTGAATAACTTCTCCGGAGTATCTGTAACCAAGGACATCCTCTATCTCGGAGGTCTTTTTGCCTTTTATTCTCCGTATTTCGGCGGACGAATAATTCACCAGGCCCTTGGCTATCCTCTGCCCGGCAACAGACAGGCAATACACCGGGTCGCCTTTTTCAAAATCACCCTCCACATCCACAATGCCTGAAGGCAGCAGGCTTTTGCCCCTTGCCAGCAGCGCCTCCGCCGCCCCGCTGTCCAGAACCAGCTTGCCTTTGGATTTAAGGCCGTATGCTATCCAGCCCTTCCGGGCAGAAATCCTTTCGGTTCCAGGTTTAAAGACAGTCCCGCAGTCACAGGCCCCCTCCACTGCGCTGGATATTATCCCCGCCTTCCTTCCGTTTACGATGTGCACCGGTATTCCGGCAGCCACGGCCTTCTTGGCGGCAAGGATTTTGGAGTACATTCCCCCCGTTCCAACACCGCTGGTGCTGCCGCCAGCCATGCGTTCTATTTCAGGCGTTATCTCTTCCACCAGGCGCACCAGTTCCGGCTTATGCGTCTTGTCTTTTGCCGCCGCCGGATTGGACGTAAACAGCCCGTCCACGTCCGAAAGGATCACAAGCCTGTCGGCCTCGGCCAGGGAGGCCACAAGCGCGGCAAGCTGGTCGTTGTCTCCAAACCTTATCTCGTCAACGGCTACGGTGTCGTTTTCATTTATAACCGGCACCACTCCAAGAGACAGCAGAGCAAAGATCGTATTCTTCGCGTTTATGTACCTGGCCCTTTCAGTAAACACGTCTCTGGTAAGGAGAATCTGGGCCACATTCCTGTCTTTTTCGCCAAATGCCTTTTCATATGCCCACATCAGCGCGGATTGCCCTACCGCGGCGGCGGCCTGCTTCATCATTATCTCGGCCGGCCTCTTCTCCTTTTTTATGCCCAGCCTGCCAAAACCGGCAGCAACAGCCCCGGATGACACGATGATAACCTCGTGGCCGCCCGCCAGAAGACGGCAGATGTCCTCTGCGATCAGGGATATCCTGTTCTCGTCCAGGGGGGCGGAGCCGGAGCCGGCAAGTATATTGGAGCCTATTTTTACAACCACTCTCATAAGGCGTTTTTTTCTTTTTCCCCCCCCTGCGCCTTGCGGGCAAGGTATTTCAGCAACGGGCCAAGCCCTTTTTTTCTTACCGCGGATATGGAGAAAAAGTCGATATTGTTCTCATCGCAATATGATTTCAATTTTTCCAGCTTCTCCGGGTCCGCCGCGTCCGCCTTGGAAGCCACCACGGCCTGCGGCTTTTCCATGAGCGCCGGGCTGTGAAGCCCAAGCTCCCTGTTTATCTTTTCCAGGTCCTGCACCGGGTCTCCCGGCTGCCCCACCGAAACATCCACAAGGTGCGCCAGTATCCTGGTCCTCTCAACGTGCCTTAAAAACTGGAAGCCAAGCCCCACACCCCTGTGCGCGCCCTCTATAAGCCCCGGGACGTCAGCCACAACGAAGCTTTTGAACCCTTCCAGTTTCACCACGCCCAGCATCGGCTCCAGGGTGGTAAAGGGGTAATCGGCAATTTTTGGCTTTGCCGTTGTAATCACGGAAAGCAGCGTGGATTTGCCAGCGTTGGGAAGGCCGATGAGCCCCACATCGGCCAGCAGCTTCAGCTCTATATTTACAAGCTTGTCTTCTCCGGGCATGCCGGGCTGTGCAAACTTCGGCGCCTGCCGGACGGCCGTTGCAAAATGCTGGTTACCCTGCCCGCCACGGCCCCCCTTTGCCGCTACGAACTCCTTGCCGGGGGCGTCCATGTCCGCCATCAACCCGCCAGTTTCCGCATCAGAGATAACAGAGCCAACCGGCACGCGGACGATAAGGTCGCCGCCGTCCTTGCCGTGCATCTTCTTCTTCATGCCGTTCTGGCCTTTTTGGGCTATATACTCGCGCTGGTATTTGAAATCAAGGAGTGTGGACAGTTCAGGGTCCGCCCTAAAGATGACATGCCCTCCCCTTCCGCCATCGCCGCCGTCCGGGCCGCCGCGCGGCACGTACTTTTCGCGCCGGAAGCTGACCGCGCCTGCCCCTCCGTTTCCGCTCTGTATATGTATTTTTACGAAATCAACAAATTTCATATCGTCAAAATGAAAAAGGGCGGCTCAAGCCGCCCTGTGGTGTCCCTGATTTTAATCTTTTGCCTAGGCGCCCTGGGCAACGGGCATCACGCTTACCTTGAGCTTTTCCCGGTCCTTCCTCTGGAAGGTAACAATGCCGTCTATCTTGGCAAATATCGTATGGTCCCTGCCCATCCCAACGTTCTGCCCGGGATGGAACTGGGTGCCGCGCTGGCGGATAAGGATGTTGCCGGCCTTTACAAGCTGCCCGCCGCATCTCTTGAGCCCCAGCCGCTTGGACTCGCTCTCTCTTCCGTTTCTGGTGCTGCCTACGCCTTTTTTATGTGCCATTGGAAACTAGCCTCCAATTTTGATTTCTTTGATCCTGACTTCCGTGTAAGGCTGCCTGTGCCCCCTCAGTTTGCGGTGGCCCTTCCTCTGTTTCTGCTTGAAGACCAGCACCTTGCCTGTTTTGCCTGCGGAGATGACTTCAGCCGTTACGCTGGCTTTTTCAACATAGGGATTGCCGGTAACCATGTTACCGTCCCCGCCAACAGCCAACACTTTATCGAACACAACTTCGCCTTCGGACTCAAGCTTCTCCACAGCCATCGTCTGACCGGAAACTACTCTGTACTGCTTCCCGCCTGTTTCTATAATCGCATACATTTGGAATAACCTCCAGAACGAATATTAAACTATAAAAACAGGAAAAAGTCAAATTTTTCCGGCATTACCGGCCCCGGCACACAGTGAGCCAAATCACATTATCCTCATCCGGAGGCACATAGAATATTACCGTGGAAGAAGAAAACAGGCAACTGGCCGCAGGAAATGACAGCCGGCACATAAAAATAACCTCCGGGCGGTCCCCGCTTCTGGAAACCACGCTGGAGATCGGGACGGACAAGTTCCTGGTTTTAACGGAGCCTGACCGGTCCGGCTGCCTGGTTACCAGGATATTCAACCAGGGCAGGATCGTCTGCACCAGGAAAACCGGCCCGGTTGCAGGCGAAGCCGGAGACCATATACTAAGCAGACATAATTTCGTAATAAAACTATTCCGGCAGGATTTTCTGGCCCAGCCCGAGTCCAAAAAGGCTTCCGGGCATATAGATGATGTCCGGGAGCTTATAAAGGTTGGCAAGCTGAAGCCAGCGCTGGAAGCGGCCGAGAGCGCCGCGGCGATATTCCCCGGAAACGTGATGCTCACTTCCTACCGGGGCTTTCTTCTTGCCAGGGTGAGAAGGCAGTTTAAAGAGGGCCTGAACGAGTGCCTTTCCGCCATATCCGGGCTGCATGATAAAGTGCCGTTCGGGGCGGAGTTCTTCTACCCGATTCTTTATCTGAATCTCGGCAGGGTATATCTTGACGCAGGGGACAAGGCAAGGGCCTTTGCCGCGTTTACAAATGGCCTTGCCACTGACCCCGGCAACAAGGAGATAGCCTGGGAGATAAAGAAACTGGGGGCCAGGAGACAACCAGTCTTCACTTTCCTGCAACGGTCCAACCCTCTGAACAGGCTAGCCGGGAAGCTCCGGGCGATAGCAGAACGCTGAACTTTCTGAACAGGCCGGCATTGGCGGAAATCTAGTGGCTTTGGTTGATTTCTTGTGAGGCATTCGCCGGTACGCACGAATTTTTTATTAATTTTTGCTTTTTTCCCGCAGCGCGGCGTTCGTCTGCGCCCCGGCCAGCTCCCCCCCCCCGGTAAAGCAAAATCTTAATTCAATTCAGTTGCAGTGCAGATATTTTAAGCGCTTTTTGTCATCCTGGTTTTTTAGGCAAAACAGAAAAATTTACGCTGGCCTTCTGCCCTGCTTGGGGATAACTGCAATACCGGAAGAATCTATGTGGCAGCGGAAGCGGTCTTTTTCAGGGTCGAAGCCTATGGCCTCGTTCTTTTCTATCACGTTCTGCTTGTCCACTATAACACCCTGTATCCTGGCCCCTTTTTTAATGACGCAGTCCTCCATTATAATCGAGTCCCCAATCACCACGTCCTCACCAATCTGAACGCCGGCCCTTATCACGCTGTTGGATATTTTCGCATCCTCAACAGTAACCCCTTCAGCAAAATAGGTGTTTGTGATCTCTCCGCGGATTATCTTTGTGGCCGCCAGGTCGTGCATACCCGGATGCACCGGCCATGCCCGGTTATCTATATCGAATTTGGGTGTAATGCCAAGCATGTCCATGTGGGCGTCATAGAAGGAACGGATGGTGCCAACATCCCGCCAGTAGCCCTCTTCCTCATACGGCTTGAGCTCCGGCACGGTGTTGGTGGCAAAATCATAAGCGTAAACCTTGCCTTTTGAAAGCGCGCCTGGAATGATATGGGCGCCAAAATCGTGCTGCCTTTTGCCTTGCGCCTCAACCAGGCAATGCACAAGAAAATCCTTGTTGAAGATGTAATTGCCCATGGAAACGTAGGCCCTTTCCGGGTCTGTGGGCATGGGTTTGGGCTGTTTCGGCTTCTCATGGAATTTAAGTATGCGGTGTTCGGGATCAGTCTCTATCACGCCGAAGCTGGATGCCTCCCGCAGCGGCGCCGGCCTGGCCGCCACGGTAATGTCCGCACCTTTTGAAATGTGAAAATCCATCATCTGGCGTATGTCCATGCGGTACACGTGGTCCGCGCCGAAGATTATTATCAGCTCCGGGTTAAGCTGGTTTATAAGGGCAAGGTTCTGGAACACGGCGTCGGACGTGCCCTGGAACCACTCCGGCCCCATCCTCATCTGCGGCGGCACAACCGTTATGAAATGCTCCCTCACCACGGGCGAAAGCACCCAGTTCTGCCTTATGTGCTCGATAAGCGACTGGGACTTGTACTGAACCAGAAGGTAAATGGAATAGATGCGCGAATTAACGAGATTGGACAGCACGAAATCCACAATCCTGAACCGGCCGCCAAACGGAACGGCGGGCTTGGAACGCATTGCTGTAAGCGGAAAAAGCCTCTCGCCCTTGCCCCCCGCCAGCACAAAGGCCAGCGCTCTTGGATGCGCCAATTTCCCTCCGAATCTATTTTGAGACAGGTTATTGAAAAGAAGCAGACAAAGGTTAATTATACCACAGGGTTTTGTCCGCCGGGACCCGCCACTTTATGAAATTGTACCATATGCCAATGGGGGCCTCTTTAACGCCTTTGAAGCGCTTGTTCAGCACAGGAAGGGCGTCCGCAACATAAAGGAAACAGCATGGCTGGTCATTCGCCAGCAGAGCGTGGATGCGGTGGTAATCCGCCTGCCTTTTTTTCATGTCGAAGGTGCTCCTGCCTTCTATAAGCAGCTTGTCCACCTCCGGATTGCTGTATGACAGGAAATTGAACTCCCCGGGCTTCGTTTTTTTGGAGTAGAAGATATCATAGAGGTCCGGGTCCGGGCTCAGTTCCCATCCAAGGAGCACGGCATCGAATCTTTTCTTGTCCACATACTGGTGGAGGAAGGCCTGCCATTCCAGCGTTTGTATCTGCACGCGCACCCCTATCTTCCTCAGCTCTTCCTGAATTATCTGGGCGGCCATGCTCCTTCTGGGATCGCCTTCGGCCAGCAGTATCGTAAAGCGGAACGGGTTTCCGTTTTTTTCCATGATGCCTTTTTGAAGCGTCCAGCCCGCCTCTTTAAACAGCTCCAGCGCCCTCTGCGGGTTGTAAGCAGGGTCTTTCACATTCTTATTATAGGCCCAGGAGCCCGGCAGGAAAGGCCCCGTGCATGGCGTTCCGTATCCCATCAGGGCGCCCTTGATTATGGATTGCTTGTCTATGGCGTGCGCCAGCGCGCGCCGGACCCTCAAATCCTTGAACCTGTTTTTCAGGAGGTTCCACCCAAGGTAATCATAGCCCATCGCAGGATAACGGAATTTCTGGAAATATTTGCGGAAGATGGGCGTGCCGGCCTGGTTTTTGTACTGGGCGGGGGTAAGGTCCTTGTAATCTATGCCGCCGAACTTCAGCTCCAGGAAAGCTGTGGCGTCGTCGGGGATTATCCGCATTATGTACTGGTGTATATTGGGCCTGCCCTCGAAATAGTCCGGATTGGCCTCAAGCACTATGCGCTGCCCGGTCACCCACTCCTTTAATTTGTACGGGCCGGTGCCAACCGGGTGCCTGGAATAATAACTGGACGAAAGGTCCTTGCCCTCCAGGATATGTTTGGGTATTATCCCCATGCCCCATGCCCCAAGCGCAGGCGCATACGGCGCCTTGTACGTAACTTTTACCGTGTACGGGTCCGGCGCAACAACGCTTTTTACCGGGCCGTAATCGCTTGAGTACGGCGTGGGCACTTTCGGGTTTGTGACCTCCTGGTACGTAAACACCACGTCGTCTGCGGTGAAGGGTACGCCATCCTGCCAGCGGACATTTTTGCGGAGGTGGAAGATAATCACCAGCCCGCCGTCTTTTATCTCCCAGCTTTTTGCCAGGTCCCCAACAACATTTAAATTTCTGTCGTATTTTGTGAGCCCGTTGAATATCCATCCGCTGATAGTGGCAGAAGTGCTGTCCGTAGCCAGCATAGGGAGAAGCCGCTTGGCGTCCGCGCTGGAGCCCACAACGATGGTGTTTGGCATGTCCACACGGGGCGGACGGTTGCAGGACAGAAGTGAGGCAATGACAAGAAAAGCAAAAATAAATTTCAAATTTGAGGGTTCAAATTTCAAATTTAAGACTGCCGCTATCTAAGCCATCCGGCTATTTCCCGGCTGGGGGTGTTTTGGCCGCTCCGGGCTGGGCCGCATTCGGCTGCTGGCCGGGAATATTTCCGGGCCTTGCCGGGCCAGGGATATTACCTGCGGCCCCCGGCATCGCAGGCGCCTGCATAGGGACAGGCCTGACCACGCTGGCCGCACCCCTGAAAGAGAGCATGGTTAGAAGAAGTGACGTGACCATGAACACTATCGCCGCTGTTGTGGTTACCTTGCTTAAGAAAGTTGCGGCGCCCCTGCCGCCAAACAGGGTCTGGCTGGAGCCGCCCCCGAAAGCCGCGCCCAATTCGGCGCCTCTGCCGCCCTGCACCAGCACCACAAAGATAAGAAATACGCATACCAGGATATGAATTATTGTTATCAGGACAGTCATTTGGAACCCCTCTTGAAATTTATTAGCCTTGCAAAGCTGTCCGGCTCCAGGCTGGCGCCGCCTACAAGCGCGCCGTCCACGTCCGGGCATGACATAAGCGTGTCCACGTTATCGGGCTTCACGCTTCCGCCATACAGTATCCTCACCTCTCCGGAAACTTTTCCGGACGGGAAAAGCTCTTTAACCACGGAGCGGATAAACGCATGGGCATCCTGCGCCTGCTCCGGCGTGGCGTTTACGCCGGTGCCTATGGCCCATACCGGCTCGTAAGCGATCACCACGTCTTTCATCTGCCCGGCCGTTATGCCTGCAAGCCCCCCGGCGGTCTGCCGTTTAAGCACATCGAAGGTCTTGCCCGCATTGCGCTCTTCAAGCGTCTCGCCGATGCACATGACAACGCCAAGGCCCCCGGCAAGCGTTGCCTTTACCTTGCGGTTCACAATGCCGTCGGTCTCGTGAAAATACTGCCTGCGCTCCGAGTGGCCCACTATGCAAACAGACGCGCCGGCGTCCTTTACCATGCTTACCGATATTTCGCCGGTGTACGCGCCTTGGGGCTCGTAAAACACGTCTTGTGAGGCCACCAGCACGCCGGAGCCGTTAAGGGCGTCCGATAATGCCATAAGCGAGGTAAACGGAGGGGATATCAGCTTGTCCACATCCTTGCTGTCCGGTATCAGGGGCAGCAGGCGGGCGGCGAAGTCCAGCGCCTCCGGTATTGTCTTGTGCATCTTCCAGTTTGCGGCTATAAGTGGTCTGCGCATCCATGTAATTTAAAGGGAAAACGGGGACAAAGTCAAGAAAAACAGGCGATACGGGAAACGTAATGAATTACAAATGAATTATAAAAGACGCGCGGCAGGGAAAAACAAATGGGTTACGCCAGTTGGCGTAACCCACTTTTAAGTGGAGCTGATCGGGATCGAACCGACGACCTCTTGAATGCCATTCAAGCGCTCTCCCAACTGAGCTACAGCCCCTTATCGGAACGGAGTAATAGCTTATCATCAAAGCGGTCAGCATTTCAATGGGTTCCCGGATTTTTCCGGTGTTTGACTGGGCCCGCCCGCGTATATAGAATGCAGGAAGGGGCAGACATAACGCGCGGGATTAATGCTAAATTAAATATATAACCGTAAAGGAGGTAACGTAATGCTCCAGGACAAAGTGAAAACAGTAATTGACGAGATAAGGCCGTACCTGAAGGCCGACGGCGGTGACGCCGAACTGGTTGAGGTGACGGAAGACGGGATAGTGAAACTGAGGCTTCTTGGCGCGTGCGGCCATTGCCCGATGTCCATAATGACCCTTAAGATGGGTATTGAAAAAAGGATAAAGGAGAAGGTGCCCGAAATAAAAGAGGTAGTGGCCGTATAGTCAATGGGCCATAACATACCCGGCATAAAGGACCTGGCCTCCAGGTACACCCCGGAGGAGATAGAGTTCTGCATTACGGAGCAGCTTGAAAAGGGCCATAACGTCTGCATACGCGGCCAGTCCGCAAAGGCGGTATTAAACGAGCTTGCCGGGGCCTCGCTGGTAAAACAGCTTATGCAGGAAAAGGGAATGCCTCTTTCAGACGCGCTCCGCGAACTGGCCCGCAGGGTAAGGCAGATATATCATTCCAGCCTGGAAATCAGGGACTAGGGGCCGGGAGAAAACCGGTCTCCTTTCCTCTGGAATACAGCCTGCGGTTTTAGTATAATACCCGGATGAAAGGAATAGTCCTTGCCGGAGGAAACGGCACAAGGCTTTACCCGGCCACCCTGGCAATAAACAAGCATTTCCTTCCCGTCTACAACAAACCCATGATCTATTATCCGCTGTCCGTACTGATGCTTTCGGGCATCAGGGAGATACTGCTTATCTCCACGCCCAGGGACACCGGCAGTTTCAAATCGGTGCTGGGTGACGGCTCCAGGCTTGGGATAAAAATAGATTATGCGGTACAGGAGAGGCCCGGCGGCCTTGCCGAGGCCCTCATAATAGGCGAAAAGTTCATAAACGGCGGGCCGGTATGCATGGCGCTTGGCGACAACATCTTTTTCGGCCACGGGCTGCCAAATGTGCTTGGCAAGGCGGTTTCGTCGATAGAGGCCGAAGGGGGCGCGCACGTGCTGGCCGCAAGCGTGCCGGACCCGGAGCGGTTCGGCATAATAGAGTTCGACGCCCAGGGCAAGGCGCTAAGCGTGGAGGAAAAGCCCAAAAAGCCCAAGTCCAACTGGGCCGTTACCGGGCTATACTTCTTTGACGGCCAGTGTTCGCAGATAGCAAAAAGCATAAAACCCTCTGCCAGGGGGGAGCTGGAGATCACAACCGTAAACGCCCATTACCTGGAACAGGGAAAGCTGAAAGCCAGCGCGCTTGGGCGCGGGTTCGCCTGGTTTGACGCGGGCACGCACGACAGCCTTATCGAGGCCGGCGAGTTCATATCCGTAATAGAGAACCGCACCGGGCTTATGGTGGGCTGCGTGGAGGAGATAGCCTTCCGGAACGGATGGATAGGCCCGGACGCGCTTGCCGCGATAGCCAATTCCATCGGATTAAACGGCTACGGAAAATACCTTTTGAGCCTTCTCAAGGCCTGACCTGAAATGGCCCCCTTCAGATCCATGCCGCTCAATATACCGGACGTTGTGCTTATTACCCCCGGTGTTTTTGAAGACCCAAGGGGGTTTTTTATGGAGACGTACAGGGAATCCGGGTTCCGCGAAATAGGCATAACGGCAAGTTTCCGGCAGGACAATCATTCCATGAGCGCCAAAGGGGTTTTAAGAGGGCTCCATTATCAGCTGGCGCCTGCCGCCCAGGGGAAACTTGTGCGGGTGGCAAGCGGCGCCATCTTCGATGTTGCCGTGGACATAAGAAAAGGCTCCCCGTGGTTTGGAAAATGGGTTGGCGTGGAACTCTCCGCCGCAAACAAAAACATACTCTGGATTCCCGAAGGGTTCGCCCACGGCTTTTGCGCCCTGGAGGCCGGCACCAATGTCCTTTACAAGTCCACAGGGGAATACAGCCCGGCCCACGACAGGGGCATCCGCTGGGACGACCCTGCAATCGGGATAGAATGGCCGGTAAAATCGCCGCTAGTTTCAGGCAAGGATGCTGCCCTGCCCCGCTTGGCGGAGGCGGAAAACGACTTTTCATACACTGGAGACAAAAAATGAAGGTGCTTGTTACCGGCGCAGCGGGTTTCATAGGGTCGGCATTTGCAAGGCTGGCCGCATCAAAAGGATATCAGATAGTAGTAGTGGACAGCCTGTCATACGCCGGTGACCGCCAGCGGCTTGCCCACATTGAAAACGCCATTACCTTTTACAACGCCGGAATCGAAAACAAGCCCCGGGGAGAAGAGATATTCCGCAAGGAAAAGCCGGATGCCGTTGTGAACTTTGCTGCCGAAACACACGTGGACCGCAGCATACTGGACCCGGCCAGCTTCATAGGCCCCAATGTGGCCGGTACGTTAAACCTTATGGAGCTGTCCATGCACCATGGTGTAAAAAAATTCGTCCACATATCCACTGACGAAGTTTATGGCGAACTTCCTCTCGGCGGCGCTGATGGCGCGCTTGATTCGGACGGCGGATTTACCGAGGCGGATCCGCTTCGCCCCAATTCGCCGTATTCGGCAAGCAAGGCGTCCGCGGACATGTTCGTGCGGGCCATGGAGCGCACTTACGGCTTCAAGGTTGCAATGGTAAGGCCGTCCAATAATTACGGCCCCTGGCAATATCCCGAAAAACTCATACCGCTTACCATAGCCAAAGCCCTTACGGACCAGAAGATCCCAGTTTACGGGCAGGGGCTGAACGTGCGCACCTGGCTTTTTGTTGAGGACTGCGCCGGGGCGGTAATGGCAGTTCTTGAAAAGGGCGTGCCGGGCGAGATATACAACGCGGGCGGCCCGGAGCTGAAACAGAACATAGACGTGGTGCGCGGCATACTGGCCAGGATGGGCAAGAGCGAAGATCTTATAGAATTCGTTAAGGACCGCCCTGGGCACGATCTCAAATACGCCCTGAACGATTCCAAGATACGAAGGGACCTGGGCTGGAAACCGGCGACGTCCTTCGATCAGGGGCTTACGCGCACCGTGGACTGGTATCTGGCGCACAAAGACTGGCTGCTGAAGAAAAAGGAAGAGACCGGCGGTTTCCTGAAATCGCTGCGGGAGCGCTTTGAAAAGAAGGCGTAACACCGCCCCCCCCTTTAGCGCCTGCCAGTATCAGCCCCAATGAAGGCTGTCCTCACGGGCGCTGGCGGGCAGCTTGGCAGCGAACTGGCCATTACAGCGCCTTCCGGGACAGAACTGATACCCCTTACAAGAAAAGAGCTGGACCTTACCCGCCGCGAAGACGTGATAAAAAAAATTTCTGATATCTCCCCGGATGTTGTAATAAACGCGGCCGCCTACGTGCGTGTGGACGACGCCGAAGACGAGCCCGATGCGGCTTTTCAGGCAAACGCCCTTGCGTCTTTCTATCTTGCCCACGCCAGCCGGGCCTGCGGCGCAGCGCTTCTGCATGTAAGCACGGACTATGTATTTGACGGCCATCAGAACAATCCATATACAGAGACTGATATTCCAAACCCCATTAACGTTTACGGCATCTCAAAATACACCGGCGAGCTTCTGATAAAAAGCGCGCTGGAAAAATGCCATATTGTAAGAGTGTCCAGCCTGTACGGGCCAAAGGGTGCAAGCGGCAAGGGCGGAAACTTCGTCTATACAATATTGAAAAAGGCACGAGAGGCGGGGACACCGCCTTTAAGGGTTGTGGACGACATTATCATGTCCCCCACTTACGCCCCGGATGCCGCTGTTATGATATGGAAGATTATTGCCGGGCGGATGCCTTACGGCATTTATCACGCCGCCAATTCGGGACGGGTAAGCTGGCATGGCTTCGCCAAAACTATTGTTGAAATGGCTGGGCTTGATAAAGAGGTTTTGCCCGTGCCCCACACTGAATATAAGACCAAAGCAACAAGGCCTCTCATGTCCGCCCTGGAAAGCAAAAAAGGCACAATGCTGCGCCCCTGGCAGGAGGGGCTAAAGGATTTTTTGAAAAGGATTTGACCGCGCAATCCGGCAGTTCCGGACTTTGGTTACCCCTTCAAGGCCTAACGAACAAGGCCCTGTCCTAGAGATATTAATGTAAGGCATATCAGATGAACCAAGCACCAGCGCACTACCTTAGCATTACTTAAAACCATGACATCAACTTCATGACACGTGTCATATGGACAGTGTCATGTCAGGCCGTGTTATATTGGCGCAGTCTGGAGGGACAGCAGCCCCTCACAGCTCTTTGAAAATCAGTAGGAAGAACCCGGATTCCTGCGCCGGTATGCCAAAAAGGCAAGGGATATTTAAAGGTAAAGATTTGAAAAACAAAAGCTTAAAAAACAGGCGGTTAGGCTGTTCCATTCTTGTTACAGTCTTATTTCACAAACAAATCAAATCCTTTAAAATCAAACACTTGCGAGGGTAAAAAAATGGAACACATGGAACAGGTGGAACAGGATTTTGAGCCCTAAGCTGCCGGAATTAAAAGAAAATCCAGAAATAGCTGGAACATATAAAAAGAAAAGGCAAATCACGAAATGGCGCGAACATAGAAAAGGACATCCTACCCGCACGCCGCTTCTGGTGGATGTATATACGGGCAATAAGGCCGTTCGTGGCAATGCCTGCACTTGGCCTCGTCAATCGGCCTGGCCCTAAAATCCCCTGCCTCCAGCAGCGCGGCGGTTTCCGCCAGGAAGCCAAGGGCCGCATCTATATAGTCCGGCATGGCTATGCCCTGTTTGGCGTCTTTTTTGGCCGGGGCAAATTTCACCTTCAAATCCTTTAACGAATATATGCCAACCCTTTCCACCTTCAGTTCCGGGTTCCCGCGCTCCAGCAGCGCCGCATAGAGAAACAACTGAAGGTATGCGCCTTTTTTAAACACATCGGACGGCGAGAATGCCAGAGAGCCGGTTTTATAGTCCAGCACCTGCACGGCTTTCCCATACTCAAGAGCCCCCCATCTTGCGTCCAGCCTGTCTGCCTTGCCCCGCAGCGGCAATCCGGCAAGGCTGCCCTTTATCTCTATCTCCGGCCCCATGAAGTCGAACCCGTCGTCCCTGAATACGGCCTCATTTTCGTAAATTGCAGGTATGGCGTCCAGGAATGTGCCGCTGAGCAGCCCGCGCCAGTACCTGTCCAGCCGGAACTCCGGGAATGTTTTTTCAACGATTGTTTTTGCCCGTTCGGTTAATGCAGCCAGGTCTTCCGATATCGATATTGGCAGAAGCTTTTCCATCAGCCGGTGCAGGAGCGTGCCTGTTTCCCTGGGGTCCGGCCCAAGCCCGGCCAGCTCCGGCGGACTGAGCCGGAATATCTTTTCCAGATAAAACAGCCTCGGGCATGCCCTGAAAGAATCTATGTCGGTCACTCTTAAGCCATGTTTGCTTTTAAACGGAATGCTTATCTCCCCAACGGATTCGCAATACGGCGCGCCTGCATACCCTCCTTTGCGCACAAGCCTTTCCTCCTCCGAAAAGACCCCGGCAACGCCGCCATCGATTTTTCTGCCTTCCGCTATAATGATGCTGGGCAGGAACAGTTTTTCCGCCTCCATCTCCGGGTAGGACAGGTACGCTTCAGCCGAGGAAAGCACCAGCCTTCTTATCAGGAACTCTTCCTCGGCAAGCTGCTGCCTGCATGTTTTAAGCCCTAACTTTTCCTTGAGCATCTCCGGCAATATCAGGTCCGGCTGGGGCCTTGCTGGGGCCTGGCCATCCCGCAACCCGGGGAGGATGAGGCATTCCGGTTCCAGTGCGAAGGCGTCCTCAAGCGGCATTATCCGCACACCCTCCCCTTCCTGGCCGGCATCTATCGAAGAAAGCACAAACCGCGCTGCCGCGTGCAAATCCGCAGATTCCGTTTTACCGGAAGAATTGTCCGGCAGAAGTACATCAAGCATAAACAGGTCCCGCAGCCTTGCTTCGGCCTCTTCTGCAAATGCCCCGGCCTCGTCCTGGGTTTCCTGTTTATCCGAGGCGGCGGCAGCGGAGGAAAACCCCATTGCAGACAGAGCAGCCAGGAATGCCTTTAACGAAGAAGCGCGGCCTTTGCCACCGGCGGGCTGAAACTCCAGCGGGCGGAGTTTCCCGGATAATTTTTTGACCTCTTCCGCAGGCGCGCCTTCCAGCCCGGCAAGGTTATCAAGCCCGGCTGAAACCCCGGATAACGTGATTTTAGGGGCCCAGGACCGCACGTCTTCCGGTATCTTTGAAAACAGAGGCGAGTTCAGAAAGGCAGACAATTTTGCCGCCGGGTACTGCTGGCCGGGCGCTTCCAGCAGGCTTGAAATCTCATTTATGCGCCGGGCGGCAGAGGCGCCGGATGGGGAAGAATATTTAATCCCGTACTTTTCCAGCATCCGGCCGAAGGTGTCGGGAGAACTGCCCGCGGGCAGCGCAAGGACTATCCTGGAGAGGTCCTTTATCCTGCCGGAGAGATAAAGGTGTTTTATCCTCCTTGCTGCCCCTTCGGCCTCTTCCTCTCTTGAAGGGAACGTGGAATAATCCGGCGGCCATTTCGCAAGTGCGGATGGGCTGGAGGAATCGGGTTCATCCCCAGGCAGGATTTCCTCTTCCGGGGAGAAAGACCGCAGGAATTCCATATACCCCCCGGTAATCTCCTGGCCCGCTATCGGCAGTGCTGCGTAAACGGCGTTTGCCTTTTCAATCAGCGCCCGTAGCAATATCTGATGGGCGGGATCCACCGTGTGAAAGCCTTCTATCACAAGCGCTTTTATATAAAGGCTGCCAGTGAAAGGAACGGCGGATGGCAGGGCGCTGTCCCGGTCCATCAGGCCTTTTGCGGCAAGCGCCCGGTCGTAAACGGACATAAGTTCCAGCGTGCCTTTGATCCGTCCTGAAATCTCTTCAGGCACACCGGTTTCGTAAATAATTTTTTCTAGCTCCGTCCATATCTCATCGCCGGTTCTCAGAGGGAACCGGAGCTTCATTCCGGAAATGAAACCGGCAATCAGGGCGGAGCGGCCAATCCCCTCTCCGGATATGGCTGAAAGCATGGGAACGTTCAGGTGTGATGGCAGCATTGGCACGCCTGCGGCAAGACAGAGCCTTTTTGCCAGTTGCGGGAGTGTAGTGCAGGTGATTGGTATATAGCTTTTAATGCCTATGAATTGGTGGAAGTCCCCAAGCGCCTCCCGGCACTTGGCCGCCGAAGGCGAGATGTAATACAGGCTTGAGTAGTCTTTCCCCGTTGTCCCAAGGGCAGGCAGCGCCCTGGCAAGAAGGTGTTTTGTTATTCCCCTGCGTCCGGCAGGCACATGTAAAACAAGCATCGCTTAAGATAAAACAACGGGGCTTTAGGTTTCAAATCCATAACCGCCTTGTCTCCTGCGCCAACAACACCTAAACTATTTCTAACAGGTCCTGTATTCACCTGCTGTTTTACAGAGGGGTACTGGAAATGACACTGGTATTTATATCCGGAATTGCCGTGATTGCGGTGGTGCTGTGGGATGCCTTTGCCACGCTGGTGCTGCCCCGCCGCGTGCTCAGGGAGTTCCGGTTTGCCGGAAAATTTTTCAGGGTGATGTGGCTAGGGTGGTCCTCGATCGGGCTCAAGGTCTTTTCATTTAAAGGCAGGCTCAGGGAGACTTACCTGGGGTTTTTTGGCCCGCTTGGCATTCTGGTTCTGATAGTTATGTGGGCAGTTGGACTGACGTTTGGTTATTCGCTTCTGTACTGGTCCGGCGCGGACATGCTTAAACCGCCGGTGGCGCATTCTGATTATTGGACTTATTTATATTTTAGCGGTACCACCTTCTTCACTCTTGGGCTTGGCGATTTGACCCCCGCAAGCGGACTGGGCAAATTCCTGTCAGTCTCCGAGGCCGGGCTTGGACTGGGTTTTCTGGCTATCGTTATAGGTTATTTGCCTGGTCTCAACCAGTCCTTCTCCAGGCGGGAGGTGAATATTTCGCTCCTCGGCACTAAGACGGGCTCCTCCCCAACTGCGGCAGCTATTCTTATGGGGCATATCGAAGAGGGTGATTTTGGCCAGTTAAGAGAACTTTTAAAGGATTGGGAACGGTGGTCCGCCGAATTCATGGAAAGCCATCTGTCATATCCGGTGCTGGCGTATTTCCGCTCCCAGCATGAGGACCAGTCCTGGCTGGGGGCCATTACGGCTATACTGGATACCTGCGCGTTTGTCATGGCATGCGGCGGCGGATGCGAACGGCAAGCCATGCTCACGTTCACAATTGCCCGGCATGCTCTTAAAGACCTCGCGCTGGTGTTCCGCGCCCATCCGCGCAAGCCGGCTGAAAACCGGCTTCCGGAGGGCCGGCTGGCCTATATGATGGAAGTCCTGGCCGCGTCAGGTTTCAAACCTGCCGATGGCCCGGAAGCAAACGAAAAACTTATGGCTTTAAGGAGGAGCTACGAGCCGCTTGTATATGCCCTGTCAGACCGGTTTCTGATGCCCGTTCCCCCGTGGATACCTGAAAGATTTTCCGATATTACAAAAGATACCTGCTGGGTTCCGGAAGAGAAGGAAGGGAAAAGGCTTTAAATAAAAATTATTACTTGACTACAAGCACCGGGCAGGGGGCATAGTCAACAATCCGCGAAGATATACTGCCAAGAAGAAATTTTTTGGCGCCATGCCTGCCGTGAGAGCCGGTAACGATAAGGTCCACCTTCATCTTCTTGGCGGTCTCCAGTATTTTTTCAGCCGGATCGCCCTGCCGCAGTATTATCTTTGCGTCCACGGATTTGCCGGTAAGGGATGCCCTGATCTTCTCCATCGAGTTCTGGGTCTCCTCGGTCATAATCTGCAGGAGCCTCTGTCTGTCAGCGTCCGAGAGTTCCGTAAGATACAGGTCCGGTATTACAGACAGCACGGTTATGGAGGACTCGAACTTAGCCCCGATCTCCACGGCTTTCTTCAGCGCTTTGTCCGATGCCTTGGAGCCATCATGGGTCACAAGTATTCTTTTCATATTCAAAGCCCTCCCTTAAACAGACCTTATATAAACGGTTTGCCAGATTTTAGCAGATTTTCCGGCGGGTTCCAAGTTTTTATTAATTTATTATGCCCGATGGCGAAGCTATATGCTTCTGAAGCTCTCGAAGGCCGCCCTGGCCGTTTTGGTTATGTCGGCCGAGGTATGGGCCGTGCTGATGAAGCCCGCCTCGAACTGGCTGGGCGCTATATTCACCCCACGCTCCAGAAGGCCGCGGAAGAAGCGCCCGAATTTTACAGTGTCAGCAGTCTTTGCGCTTGCATAATCCACAACTTCCTTGTCCGTAAAATACGTGCAGAACATCGTACCGGCGCGGTAGAATTTTACCGTGGCCCCGGCCCGCAGCGCCGCATCCCGAAGAGCGCTTTCCAGCTCAGCCGCCCTGTCCAGCAGTTTTGCGTATACTTTCGGGGCCGATATTATATCCAGTGTTGCAATACCGGCGGTCATGGCCAGGGGATTGCCTGACAGCGTGCCCGCCTGGTAAATGGGGCCTTCCGGAGAGATCATGGACATTATCTCTTTCTTCCCGCCGAACGCGCCAACTGGAAGCCCGCCGCCTATCACCTTGCCAAGGCATGTGAGGTCCGGTTTGATCCCGAAATGGGCCTGGGCACCTCCGTACGAAACCCTGAAGCCAGTCATCACCTCATCAAATATCAGGACGATTCCGTATTTTTTTGTAAGTCTCCTTACCGTCTCCAGAAATCCCGGCCTGGGCAGCACGCAGCCGATATTGCCAGCAACGGGCTCTATAACAACAGCCGCAAGATCCTTCCACTGTTTTTCTATAATGGCCTTCAATGCCTTTGGATCGTTATATGGCAGGGTAACCGTATTTTTTGCATAGGACTTAGGCACGCCGGGGCTGTCCGGCACGCCGAAAGTGGCCGCGCCGGAACCGGCCTTCACCAGAAGACCGTCCCCGTGGCCGTGATATCCGCCTTCGAATTTTATAATTTTGTCCCTGCCAGTAAAACCCCTGGCCGCCCTTATGGCGCTCATGGTGGCTTCCGTGCCGGAATTGACCATCCTTATCTTTTCTATCGAGGGATACGCCTTGATGACCATCTCGGCAAGCCGTATCTCAAGGGCCGTGGGGGCGCCGTAGCTTGTGCCGTTTTCAACCGCCTTCTTGAGCGCGGCGACCACTTTGGGATGCGCATGGCCGGCTATCATCGGCCCCCATGAAAGGACGTAATCTATATACGAATTGCCGTCCGCGTCGAATATCCTGGAGCCTTTTGCCCTGGATATGAAAAGCGGGTTGCCGCCCACTGCCCTAAATGCGCGCACGGGGCTGTTTACCCCACCGGGCATCAGGGCCGACGCCTTTTTAAACAATGCCTTTGATTTGGCCGTTTTCATAGTCCTTGAACTTTAACACAAAACCGGCTGGAAAATAAATTGTTTTTCGCCTGGGAAACATTCAGTATCCCCTTACGTTTCCTGGTTCAAACAGGCTGTCGGGCAGGTCCTTGCCCGCCTCGAATGAATCCGTTACGGAAACCGAGACCGGCTGGCTGCCTATGAACATCTCCTGCTTGAACGGGATGTCCCATCCCTTTACCTTCCGGAAATCGGAATACACTGTGTATGATTTTTTGCCTTCGGGGCCTGGCGATTCCGATTTCACTATAACAAGCGCATTCTTGTCTATCCACATCCTGTATCCCGAAGGCGGCTCTATAACATAACAATCCCTGCCGTTTACGGTCTCCTGTCCGGTTATTTTGGCCTGCGGGGTAAGAGTGGTCCACCACCAGCTGCGCCCAGTCTCGAAATCCTGCAAGTCCTTGCCTGTAAGCTGGTGTTTACCCTGCGGCGTAAACACCCATGCCTCCCTGCCATTGTATACAAACAGGTCTTCTGGCGCAGCGCCGCCTGCCATCTGCTGCTTTGGCCCGGACTCAACCCGCAGCTTCTTTCCCTTCCAGTATATGACCTGCTCCATCACCTGCCCCGAAGGGCCAGTAATATGGCTATGTATCTCCACGCTGCGCATTACCTTTTCAAACCCGCTGTAATGTTCATCCAACTGGCTGATAAGCGATTTGATGTCCCCGCCTGCCTGTGGGCCGGGGCTGGCGGCGCATATGGCAGCAAGCGCCATATAAGCAACAAAGACAAGGATGCCCGTCTTAAACCTGAGTTTGGACATGGTTTTCTCCTTATTGCGGCATTTATTTCCATAAATCCTAACACATAGCGGCTGCGGCGGCGATTACGGCATACGGTTGTTTTTCTGATTGACAAAGCAATCAATGCGTGCTAAAAAGGTTTTAGCCGTCGCACCTGGCGGATAATATCGAAAAGACGACAAGGAGGGGTTTTGAAGCATGTCTCTGGAAGGCAAGGTAAAATGGTTTAACGAAACAAAGGGTTATGGGTTCATTCAGCAGGACGGCGGGCCGGACATCTTCGTACATTATTCCGCCATCAGGGTAGACGGCTTTAAAACGCTGACCGAGGGCGATAAGGTCAGCTTTGAAGTAGTTGAGGGCGACAGGGGGCCCAAGGCTGCAAACGTTCAGAAAATGCTCTAGACCGGCATACGCGGAACAGGGGCGTGCTGCGGGAGGGGAAGCACGCCTGCTGTATGATCTGGAAATTTCAAATCTCAAATTCCATATCTTCGCACGTCCATCCGGTTTGACTACCCACGCCACTCTCTGTTAAATTCTTGCATGCTTGTTATTCTCCTTATAATGGCCATCTTAGCATCATATGGAGATTCCGAGGCCGCAATATATAAATACAAGGACGCAAACGGAGCCATACTGTTTACCGACTCCCCGGTCTACGCAAAAAGACCGATGAAAACGTATAAAACGCCGGCTTATCGAAAAGCCAGGTATAAACCGCGTTACATCGCTGCGCCCAGGGCCGCAACCCAAAGGCAGCAGGTTTGCCAGGTGGGTGGCACCAAATCGCTGCCCGGAACCAGCCTGGATTCAATAATTAACAGGAAAGCCGCCAAGTACAATGTGGACCCCCACCTTGTAAAGGCAGTCATCAAAAACGAATCAGCTTTCAACAACAGAGCGGTGTCGGCAAAAGGGGCCATGGGGCTTATGCAGCTTATGCCGCAGACGGCCAACTCCATGGGCGTGTATGACGCCTTCGACCCGGCCGAAAACATAGACGGCGGAACTCATTACCTGAGCGGCCTTCTAAGCAAGTTCGGCAGCGTATCGCTTGCCCTTGCCGCTTATAATGCGGGGCCGTCCTGCGTGCGGAAGCTGGGCGGCGTTCCCCCGTACCGGGAAACGGAATATTACGTTCAGAAGGTGCTGTCGGATTACAGGGGCGGAACATATTACCCCGCTACATACAGAACCAGGATTAATGGCCACAAGGCCATTGCAACAAGAAAGACAACAATGATTTATAAAATAAAAATGAAAGACGGGACCGTCCTTTACACAAACGATTTCCCCTCCGGATTTTAAATGGACCAGAATAAGGAACTGGCCGGTAAGATACTGGCCCTTAAAGAGCGTAAGCGCGCCCTGATACTGGCGCACAACTACCAGCGCGAAGAGGTGCAGGAGATAGCCGATTTCACGGGGGACTCGCTGGAGCTGTCCAGGACCGCCGTGCAGATAGACTGCGATGTTATCGTCTTCTGCGGAGTGGACTTCATGGCCGAAAGCGCATCCATCCTCAACCCCAAAAAGACCGTTCTTCTGCCGGAGCAGTCTGCCTGCTGCCCCATGGCCGATATGGTGCACTGGGACGCGCCAAGGCGGCCCTGGAGCACTTATCCGGGTTACAGGGAGCAGCCCGTATTCGTCTACCCCAAGGAGTTCACCCTCAAGGACATGAAGGCCATGCACCCGGGTGTGCCCGTGGTCTGCTACGTAAACACATCCGCGGAGGTGAAGGCCCACAGCGACATATGCTGCACTTCGGCAAACGTGGTGAAGGTGGTGGAATCCCTGCCCTCGGACAAGGTGATCTGCGTGCCGGACCGGAACCTCTCCATGTGGGCGCAGAAAAACACCGGCAAAAAGGTGATAGCCTGGGACGGCTTCTGCCACGTGCATGACAGGATTACAAGAGAGGACGCCCTTAACTCCAGGAAAGAGCACCCCGGCGCGCTTTTGCTGGCACACCCGGAATGCAGGCCGGAGGTACTTGATGTGGCGGACCATGTTACCAGCACTTCGGGCATGATACGGTTTGCTTCGGAATCTGCCCACAAGGAGTTTATCGTGGGCACCGAAACGGGTATTCTCTACCGGCTGAGGAAAGACAACCCGGATAAGATCTTCCATCCCCTCAGAAAAGACATGATATGCCCCAACATGAAAAAGACCACGCTCCAGAGCGTGTTTGACGCACTCTCCAGGATGGAGCACGTGGTAAAGGTGCCTGAAGACATCCGTCTGGCCGCCAAAACTTCCCTGGACAGGATGCTGGCGCTTTAAACCATTTAGCCGCCCTCCTCCGCCCCTTTTCTTTTTATATGTTCCACCCATTTCCGGATTTACCTTTTGTTTCCAACCACTTAAGGGCAATTTTTTTGTTCCATCTGTTCCATCTTTTCCATTATCGCCTCCACCCTAAGTGCCTGATTTTTAATAGTTTTGGGGTTCCACCCCAAAAAGCCTGTTCCAAGCCATAAGTGCTTGTTTTTTTGAGTGTTTTCTGGAGTTCCCATCTTATTTTAAAAAAATATTAAAGTATCCAGCAGTTTTGCCTTTAGCCAGTCACTCCGGGGCCAGTCAGAAATCCTTCCATATATTCCAGACGCCTTTTCAAAGGGCAACAAGGGGCACGCCCTATTCCTGCGCCATCATAACTTGCCCAACCATGACATTGTCCATATGACAGATGTCATGAAGTTCATGTCATGCTTTTTACCGGCCAGGGGCAGACGTACTATAAAAAACCGTTGAAATTCAAGTCCGATTATTGTTACAAATATAGCGTCATCCTGAATATTGAACCAAGAGGAGAAATATTGCCCACGGATTTTAAAATTAAGGCACAGGCAAACTATACGGCAAAAGACCCGATTAGATTTAGGGGCAAAGATACAAACCTTTACGGCTACGTTTTACAGGATCCAATAAACT
>JAJYLE010000121.1 GCA_021788025.1 Nitrospirota bacterium | reverse complement strand
GCAGGGCACGGATTACATTCAGATACTATCCGGCCTGAAGGAAGGGGAGCAGGTGGTTGCCACCCCTGATGTTACCGGACTGGCGGACGGGGCAAGAATAAAAGTAAACCGTAAGAATGCCGCTGATTGAGCTTAAAGATATTACCAAGGCCTACACTCTGGGGGAGTCCCGGCGGGTGGATGTGTTGCGCGGGGTTAGCATTGATGTTGAAAAGGGCGAATTCATTGCGATAATGGGGCCGTCGGGCTCCGGTAAATCCACGCTCTTAAACATAATAGGATGCCTGGACAGGCCCAGTTCCGGAATTTATCTGTTTGAGGGCGTGCTTGTTTCGGAGAAATCCGATGAGGAACTGGCCAGTATAAGAAACGGCAAAATAGGGTTTGTGTTCCAGAGCTTCAACCTTATACATAAATTCAGCGCCATGAAAAATGTGGAGCTTCCCCTCGTCTACGCCGGGGTGCGTGAAAGCCAGAGGAGGGAAACCGCCGCCAGGCTTCTTGAAAAGGTGGGGCTTTCCGGCAGGGCCGGCCATAAGCCGCCGGAACTGTCCGGCGGGGAGCAGCAGCGCGTTGCAATAGCAAGGGCCCTGGCTAACAACCCGGCAATCATACTGGCGGACGAGCCTACCGGCAATCTGGACAGCAAATCCGGGGCCGAGGTGATGGACATATTCCTGTCGCTTCACAGGCAAGGGGCAACCGTTGTAATGGTGACGCATGAGCCCCGGCTGGCGGAAATGGCCGGGAGGATAATCCATATCAGGGACGGTGAGGTGGCCTGATGGACGCGCTGGAAGTCTTCAATTCCGCAAAGGACTCGCTTGTAAGCAACCGGTTAAGGAGCACGCTTACCGTGCTTGGCATCATAATAGGCGTGGCCGCCGTTATCCTGCTTGTGTCGCTGGGCGAAGGGGCCAGGGCCTATATAAAACGCCAGCTTGGGGACCTGGGTTCCAACATCCTCATCATAGTGCCGGGCAAAACCGCCAAGGAGGGCGGCATGCACATGGGCACTTCCACAGTCCGGAAGCTCCGGATGAGCGATGCGGCCCTTATAGAGAAACGTGCCAGGTATGTGGAGCACGCCGTGCCAATAATAATCGGCACATCCTGGATAAAGCGCGGCAACAAGAGCAGGGACACTTATGTAGTGGGCGTTACCGGGCCTTACTTCGAGGTGCGGAACCTCAAGATGGCTGCTGGCCGGGCGATAAGCGATGCAGACGTGGCGGCCGCCCGCAGGGTATGCGTGCTTGGCCGTACCGTGAAAAGGGCCATAATTGGCCCGTATGGCCCGCTTGGCGACAGCGTTACCATAGGAAACGCCAGGTTCAGGCCCATAGGCGAGATGGCGCCCAAGGGTGTTGCCCTGGGCTTTGACATAGACGACGTGGTCTTTATCCCTGTTACTTCCGCCGTGGAGCTTTTCGATACCGACTGGCTGTTCAATATCACGGTGAAGGTCACCTCGGAGGACAAGGTGCCAATTGTAAAAAGGGAGATACGCAAGCTCCTTATGAAAAGGCACGCCGGGAAAGAGGATTTTACGATACTCTCCCAGGACGAGATGATATCCGTAATGTCCAGGATACTGCGGATAATGACTGCCGTGCTCTCCGGCATAGCTGCCATATCGCTGGTTGTGGGGGGCATAGGAATTATGAATATAATGCTGGTTTCGGTAAGCGAGCGGACAAGGGAAATAGGCATAAGGAAGGCTGTGGGGGCCACGAACCGGGACATACTTGTGCAGTTCCTTGCCGAATCCGTTGCGTTAAGCCTTGCCGGCGGATTGGCCGGTGTGGCTGTGGGTGTGGCTATCGGCCTGGGTTTTTCCTACTTCACAAGCGCGTTGCCGGTAAAGATAGCATGGTGGTCAGTTGGTCTGGCGTTTTTCTTCTCGGCGGCTGTTGGCGTGTTCTTCGGGGTATACCCGGCCGCAAAAGCGGCTGCGTTCGATCCTATTATCGCTTTACGCCATGAGTAGGGTGGCCATGGTCGTACTTTTTTTCCGGGACGGCCGCAAGTACCTTTTCGCAGCATCCGATAACCGCATTGGAAGTCTCATTGGGGCAGCCGGGGCTCCCCTTTACCAGGGAAGTGAGTGTCTTTAGTTCGGATTTGGCGGCGTGGGAAAGATGCTCCAGTTCGCCACGGGCCATCTCCAACTCATGGATTACCTTGTTTACATCCTCCACGAAGGACTTGATGTAAATGTCGTCCCTGTGGCGCACGTGCAGCCTCCTGCTGTAATCCCCGCCAAGTATAAGCCGCATCTCCATTTTCAGCCGCTCAAACGGGCCGATCAAACGATGCGAAAAGTACAACGTAAGCACCAATACAAGCGCCACGTATCCGGCCATGATTATGAAAGGAAGAAACTCGCGGTTTACCATGTTGCCCAGAAGCTTGGCAAGCGTTATGAACACTACCCCGGCCCCAAGGGACCACATGACTATGAATAATATCGAATAGCGGAGCGCACTGGAGGTGAAATGCTTCTGTTTGACCATCTTCTGGGCAGACCCCTCTTGTTTCTTAAAAGCCCCATGTGGTCCAGCATTTGCTGCCCCTTCGGACATTTGTGATTCTATCACAGGGCACGGGAAAAAAGAAATGGCCCCGGGCTCGCGCGGGCTGAAAGACGCTGAAGAAAACCCGCAAAAAAACCTTTAAATTTGACACATAAAACCGATTCTGTTATCTTCAAACCGATGAAAAAAGCGGCACTCGCCCTTTTTATTTTCCTGTGCCTTTTGCCCTCTGTTGCCGCCGCATTCGATCTGGATCTGGTAAGGCCCCAGTCGCCTTATGGAGGGTTCTTCGCTTACAGCGCTGAAACAATACCCAAGGGGGACTTCGCCGTGGGCTATAGCCTGGAGCGGTCGCAGAAACCGGATTTTTACAGGCAGGTTGTTGGCGGCGCATACGGGCTGGGCAACAGGGCGGACCTTACGCTGGACGCGGGCTTTGTAAACGGGTATCACGGCCAGGGCGGGTTCGAGGACATAGGAGCTGCTTTCAAATACCGTCTGCTCGATGAGGGCAGATACGCCCCGGCGGTGGCGGCAATGGCATTTGGTTACGCGCCCACCGGGCGGGACACGGTTAGCTGGGGAGGCGGGGTGGGCGGTGGTGTGGCACTGACAAGGACGCTTGGCCCGCTTACGGCAAATCTTGACGCAATCATAACCAACCCAGGCCAAAGCGGGCTCCATAATGAATTCGATTTTCTGGGCAGCCTGGGGTTTCCAATCGCCCACGGGGCAACCATATTAAGCGAGTTCCAGGTGCGCAAGGAAGCTTATTCAGGCCGGGTGGACCTTTCGGAGGTCCGGTTTGGATACAGGATAATGTCCGGCAAGCTCTACAGCGCGCTTGGCCTTGGTTTTGGCCTGAAGGAAAGGCACCCCCAGTTCAGGCTGATCATCTCCGTGGGGGCCATTCTGGGAAAGACCGGCATAATGCAATAACGTTTTGGGGTAAAATAGAGTATCATGTTCGGTATCGGCCTGGGAGAGATTGCAGTCATATTTGTTGTTGCACTACTTGTGTTCGGCCCGGAGAGAATGCCTGGCATCGCAAGGGCAGTGGGCAGGGCCGTAGGCGAACTCAGGCGCGCCCTGACTGACGCGCAGACCGATATAATCAACCAGGTGAAAACCGAAACACCTCAGCAGGCAAAAACTGAACCTCCCAAGCCGCCAGCACCGTCTGCCCCGGTTCCCGGTCCAATATCTGATCCAATCAAGGCCTTCTTCACACCGCAGGAAGGCGCTGCGTCCATTTCCCAAGGCGAGGGCGCTGAAAAGAAGTGATACCCGGCGACGAAGGGCGTATGCCGCTGGTTGCGCACCTTGCGGAACTAAGGAAGAGGCTTATGATATGCATCGCGGGGTTTGTTGTTGCCTTCGCGGTCTGTTTCTACTTCTCCGAAAACATCTTCAGCCTGCTTATGTTCCCGCTGCGCGGCTACCTTGTTTTTTCAATTGCCAGTCCGCATATAAGATACATGGCCACCCCTGATCCGCCTAAGCTCTATTTCATGGGAATAACAGAGGCGTTCTGGATGAATATGAAAATAGCCATGCTGGCCGGGCTGGTGCTTACGCTTCCGCTTATTTTCCAGCAGGTTTGGAAATTCATCTCACCAGGCCTTTTACTGAAGGAAAAGAAACTGGCCAGCCCTTTTGTGATAGGCGGCACCATTTTGTTTGTAATGGGCGCGCTGTTTTGTTATCTGATTGTGCTGCCTTTTGCGATACGGTTTCTGCTTAACTACAAGACCCAGCACCTCACCCCGATGCTTACAGTAGGAAAGTACATGGATTTTTGTTTAAAATTCATAATGGCATTTGGCATAGTATTTGAGCTGCCGATGTTTATCATACTGCTGGTGCGGATGGGCATAGTCTCCGCAGACACCCTCGCCAAAAACAGGAAATACGCAATATTGGGGGCCGTG
Source organism: Nitrospirota bacterium (assembly GCA_021788025.1). GTDB lineage: Bacteria > Nitrospirota > Thermodesulfovibrionia > Thermodesulfovibrionales > JdFR-88 > JAKAKS01. The sequence goes on along the minus strand of JAJYLE010000121.1, from coordinate 3,794 downwards.
ATAGCCGCGGCCATACTCACCCCTAGCCCTGATGCCTTCAATCAGATACTGATGGCCATCCCCATGGTGCTTTTATACGAAGTGGGGATACTGCTTGCAAGGATTTTGATAAGGAGGCCGGCCGGCATTGGCTAACGCCAGGGGAAAGAGCCTCAAGGCCATCGCCCAGGACATCTCTGAAGGTTATGTCTCTGTAAACCCGCTGTTTCTCAAGCCGTTCTCCGATGAGGCCCTGAAGGAGCTTTATATTGAGGTTGGAAAATTCCAGGTGGGAATAAGGTCCGATAAATTTCCCAACGGGGACATGCTGGCCATAAGGATGAGGAACCTGAGGCTGCAAAGGCTTTTTTCCGCACAGATGATAATCAGGAATTTTGCCAGGTCCAAAAGGATGATACTGGTTTGAAGGCGGAGCCCCAGCCAGCCGATATAAAAGCTGCGCAAGACGTGATCGCTTCCTTCCAGAAGGCAAGGAAAAGCCTTCGCATGTATCCCTCCAATAATCCAATTTATGTGAGGACAATAGAGGATGTTTTCCGCAGGCTGGACAATATACTTGAAATCGGCCCGCTGGAGCTTGGGGTGAGGCAAAATGAAATTCTTTTCGGTGACACTCCCGTCTATACCGCATCGGGGATGGAGGACAATCTGGCCTTCTTCTTTTTCAAGGACGGACTTAGGGAAATATCCTTTAAAAGCGGATTGACCCTGGAAGAGACAAGGGAGTTCCTGGAAGCGATATCGCAGGACTCCGGCATGGACGAGGACATTGTCACTCTGCTGTGGGAAAAGGACCTGGAGCATATCAAATACGTAATAGACGAGAACTTCCTCCTGGAGGACGAAACCTACGAAACCGAGGCCGTCCTCCACGCCAGGGAGGAGACCACGCCGGAAGAAGACCTCAAGAGGGCGCATTCCGAGGCGTTTTCCGCCAGCACGCCCCTGTCGGCGCCGGAGATAGTGCCGTTGTCCAGCGCCGACTTTGAAGAGCTTATGCGGGCGGTGCGGCTGGATTCCGCAGACAAATTAATTAAACTGATAAGCATTCTCTTCGATATATTGAGTGACTGCCAGCCTGCCGTATACCCGGAAGTGGCCGGGATAATTAAAAGCGCTCTGGAGCATTCAATAAGAAAAGGGGACTTGAGCTCTGCCCTTGGCATATTTTCGGCAATGGATGCCGTCCCGCCGGAGGGGCCGGTTTCAGACCTGCTTAAAAAAGAGATGAAAAAAGTGCAGGCGCATGCCTCCTCACTGGAGCTTGTGAAGGCGCTTGGCGAGCATCTGGACTCCGGACAGATCCGGGACGAGGAGATGCTTATAGATTATGTGCGCCGCCTGGATTCCAGCGCGATTGCTTCCCTCATAGCGGTGCTGGGGGATTTGAAAACAATGGAGGCCAGGAAGACGGTAATGAACGCCCTGGCATTCCTTGGCAACAAGGACCTGAACGCCCTGGCAAAGGGGCTTTCGGACCCGCGGTGGTACGTGGTGAGAAATATCATCCACATCTTCAGGAAAATGGAAGACAGGCGGTGCGTGGATTTTGTTATCAAGGCCAGCCGGCACTCGGACGTAAGGGTGCGCATAGAGGTGATAAGGGCGCTTGGGGAACTGGGCGGCCAGGGTGTCATCCAGACCGTAAGGGACGCCCTTGGCGATTCCGAATTCTCTGTTCGTTCCAGCGCTGCAAGGGCTCTTGGAATGCTCAAGACTGAGCCTGCGAGGATGATACTTATGCAGCATATGGCCGGGAAGGATTTCATGCAGGCCGATTTCAATGAAAAAAAGGAGTTTTTTGAGGTGCTTTCCGGATGGAACGGTCCGGAATCCGAAGCGTATATGATCAAGTGCCTGCGCGCCGGCTCGCTGTTCCACAAGGGCAGGACTGACGAGCTTAAGGCCTGCGCAGCCTATGCCCTGGGGCTTATGGGCGCAAAAAATGCCCTGCCGCTGCTGCACAAACTGAGGGATTCCAAAAACAGGACCATTTCGGATTACGCCTTTAATGCCATAAAACGGATAGAATATGGAAACTAAAGAGCCGGAACAGGACAGGCCGTTCAGGGACCTGGTAAGCCAGCTTGCTGTTGTAATCCGCACATCCCAGCTCCATAACCCTGCCAATGAGGCGGTGGTGACCGCGATTGAAAAGTTGATACCGCTGATAAACGGCCTGCTGGAGGATGAGAGCTCCATTCAGGTGGAGCTTGTGGGAGAGTATTTCTATGTAAACGAGAACAGGGTAAAGTTCACGATGGAGCACCTGCTGAATTTCGACTTCCTTCAAAAGGAATTTGCAAAGCGCTCCGTTGGAAGCATCTCCTTCCTTTGCCCTGTGGCGGTGGAGAATATCCAGAATTTACTGTCCGTGTTCATAGCATGCCAGTATGCGCCGGACCCTTTCGAAGCCCTGGTTACCGGGCTGGCCCAGGAAAAATGCATAGACGCGGGGGTTGTGCGGCGGATATCAGTGGATGGTGAGCACGACTTGAGGAAGGCCGTGAAAAAGACGTACTTCAACGCGGTCTCTTTTACAAAAGGAGTGATGAACAAGCTGAAGGCCGGCGAGCGCGTGAATATAAAGAAGGCCAAGAGGATAGTGGAGTCCATGGTGGACCTGCTCCTTGACAGGGAGGAGTTTCTGCTGGGGATGACGGCCATCAAGAACTACGACGAATATACATTTCATCATTCCGTAAACGTCAGCATACTTTCCGTGGCGCTGGGGCAAAAAATCGGCCTGAGCAAGAAGGACCTTATGGAGCTTGGCCTGGCCGCGCTCTTCCATGACATTGGTAAAACCGAGGTCCCGCCCCTCATACTTAACAAGCCCACCAGCTTCACCGACGAAGAATGGAACGTCCTGAAGGCCCACCCGGTGCATGGCGTCCGGATGATATTCAGGATGAAGAGTTTTGATGATTCCTCCATCCGCGCGGCCATAGTTGCCTACGAGCACCATATGCATCAGGACCACAGCGGGTATCCGGGAATCAAGAAGCTCAAGGACCTGGACCTTTACTCCCGTATCGTGAGCCTGGCGGACCAGTATGACGGGATGACTTCGTCCCGCGTATACGCGAGGGTCCCTATGACGCCGGACAAGGCCCTCAGCCTTATGAGCAAGAGGGCAGGCACCCAGCTTGATCCGCTACTCTTCAAGTTCTTCATAAACCTTGTTGGCGTGTATCCTATCGGGAGCCTCATCATGCTGGATACAAAGGAACTTGCGGTAATATCCGGCGTAAACAGCGGGGATTTTCAGCGGCCCAAGATGATACTGATTACCGACGGGGAAGGCAACAAGATTACTCCCGTTGCTGCAAGCCTCACAGAAAAAGACGGGCTGGGCCGTTATACCAGAAACGTCATGCGGACCCTGGACCCGGTGAAGTACAAAATCAACATTGCCGAATATCTGCTCTGAAGTTTGAGTCAGATTTTCGAATTTTAGAGCTGCCTGAGTTTTTTCCTGCTTTGGTAGACCTATCGTAGCGCGGAGTTTTTTTGCCGGGGTTGTGCTATATTCATTACGGCGGTATCAAGTTCGGTCATTGCCGGTTAAGGAGGGGCCCAATGAAACGAATACTTACTGTCCTTTGCGGTGCATTTCTTTCAATTTTGATAATAGCCGTTGCCGTTTTCGCAATCCGTGCCTTTAAAGGCAAAGGGCTGGACCAGCAAAGCAAACTGTACGCCGATTCAGCTATACCAGCCATCATCTCCCAATGGGACGAGCAGGCGCTTGTTGGCCGTGCCAGCCCGGAACTCAAGGTTGTTTTGAAAAA
>JAJYLE010000120.1 GCA_021788025.1 Nitrospirota bacterium | reverse complement strand
CGATCAAAGAGTCAATATGTGAGACTTTATCCGATGGAACTCACTGAAAACGCCTTGAAGGTGCTCAGGGCAAGATACCTGGTAAAAGACGAGAAGGGCAACACCATTGAGACGCCGGAACAGATGTTCCGCAGGGTTGCAACCAACATTGCAAGCGCAGAGAAGCTTTACGGTGGTGATAACGCCTGGCAGCAGCGGTTTTATTCTCTTCTGGAGCAGCTGAAGTTCCTTCCCAATTCGCCCGCCCTGATGAACGCCGGCAGGCGCCTGGGGCAGATAGCCGCCTGCTTCGTGCTGCCGGTTGCAGACACCATGGAAGGCATCTTCGGAACGCTGAAAAACGCCGCCCTCATACTTCAAAGCGGTGGCGGCACCGGGTTTTCATTTTCCCATCTGCGCCCCAGGCTGGATGTTGTGCGCTCCACCATGGGCGTGGCCAGCGGCCCGGTTTCGTTCATGAAGATTTACAATCAGGCAACGGACGTAATAAAACAGGGCGGGGCAAGGCGCGGGGCGAATATGGGAATACTGCGGGTGGACCACCCGGACATCCTGGAATTCGTAAGGGCAAAAAGAAACACCCGCGAGCTGACCAATTTCAACATATCCGTTGCCGTGACGGACGCATTCATTGAGGCAGTCGAAAAGGGCCTGAAATACGAACTTGTAAACCCCCGCACCGGCGAGGTGGCAAGCAGGCTGCCGGCAAGGGACGTATTTAACGAGATAGTCGCCTGCGCCTGGGAGACCGGGGACCCCGGCATAGTTTTTATCGACGTGATAAACAGGGCCAACCCAACCCCTCAAATCGGACAGATAGAAAGCACAAACCCGTGCGGAGAGCAGCCTCTTCTGCCAAACGAGGCCTGCGTGCTTGGCTCCATAAACCTCTCCAGATACGTGAAAGAGGACGGGGGCAAGCCGGAGATTGGTTATGACGCCCTTGAACGCGATATTGAGACGGCTGTCCGGTTCCTTGACGACTCCATAGACGTAAACCATTACCCCCTGCCGGAGATAGAGGCCATGCACAAGGGCAACCGCAAAATAGGCCTTGGCGTAATGGGCTTTGCCGACCTGCTGATACTCCTTGGCGTGGAGTACGACAGCGATGAAGGCGTGTCGGTTGCCAGACGGTTGATGGGGCGCATACAGGATGCCGCGCACCGGGCCTCGGCGGAACTTGCCCGGCAGAGGGGGGCGTTCCCGAACTTCAAGGGCTCTGTCTGGGACAGGCCAGGCGCACCGCCGATGAGAAACGCTACTGTTACAACAATAGCGCCAACCGGCACGATATCCCTGATAGCGGACTGCTCCAGCGGGATAGAGCCGGTGTTCAGGATTGCTCTCAAGCGCCTGGTGCTGGACTCGGAGCTGCAAGAGGTAAACAAGCATTTCCTCAGAATTGCGCGCAACAGGGGGTTCTATTCGGAAGAGCTTATGGCCAGGGCCCTCAAAACAGGCATGCTGAAGGGGGTTAAAGGCGTGCCCGCAGATATAAAGAGGCTCTTTAAGACGGCCCATGAAATCTCCCCGGAAAGGCACATACAGATGCAGGCCGCCTTCCAGGAAAACACGGACAACGCGGTCTCAAAGACCATAAATCTACCCCGCCACGCAACCCGGCAGGATGTGGCAAAAGCTTACCTTTTGGCATATCATAGTGGATGCAAGGGCGTAACTGTATTCCGTTACGGCACAAGAAAGAAAGGCACCCTCGTTCAGCTTACCGAGGTTACTAATTTATCCGACCTTGCGGACTAGGGAGATACCAATGATACTGGGCGTTAATGTAGACCATGTTGCCACGCTCCGGCAGGCCAGGGGCGGGTATGACCCGGAACCGGTCACTGCGGCGGCGCTGGCAATCCTGGGCGGGGCGGACGGGATAACCGCGCACCTGAGGGAAGACAGGCGCCACGTAAACGACCGCGACCTGAGGCTACTCCGGGAATTTACAAAAGTGGAGTTCAATCTGGAGATGGCCGCCACCGGCGAGATGGTTTCCATTGCCATCCAGACCATGCCGGACCTGGCCACACTTGTTCCGGAAAAGAGGAAGGAACTTACCACTGAAGGCGGGCTGGACATGAAGGCCGATTTCCGCAAGGTTTCAGACACGATAAAAAAACTGAACGGCAAGGCAATACAGGTGAGCCTCTTTATTGATCCCGATGAAATGGCGATAGAACGGGCAGCGAAGGCCGGGGCGCAGATGGTGGAGATCCATACCGGCTATTACGCCAACGCCTCCAGTAAAAATACCCTGACGGAGCTTAAAAGGGTGCAGGCCTCAGTGGCCCTGGCAAAGAGCGCGGGGCTTATGGTAAACGCCGGGCACGGGCTTAATTATACTAACGTGAAAGCCGTCGCCGGGCTGCCTGGCATCCGGGGCCTCTATATCGGCCACAGCATAATTGCACGGGCCGTTCTTACCGGGATAAAAGACGCCGTCCGCGAGATGAACGGGCTTATAGCGGAAGCACGGGCGGGATTTACCGGCAAATGATAAAGGGTGTTGGCGTGGACATCGTGGAGATCAAGCGGCTGGAGGACGCGGTGGGCCGGTGGGGCAGGCGATTTCTGGACAGGGTTTTCACTGAACAGGAGATTGCATACTGCATGGCCAGAAGCCGCCCGGCGTCATCTTTTGCCGTAAGGTTTGCCGCCAAGGAAGCGGTGATGAAGGCAGTTGGCGGCGGTGTGACCTTCCGGGAAATAGAGATAGCAAACAGGGCCGGAAAACAAGAGGCAGGCCTCCCGGAGGTGGTAAGGGCGGGAAGGCTTGAAAAGGCGCTGGATGCATCTGGGATAAAAAGCATTCATCTGAGCCTAAGCCACGAAAGGGAGTATGGCGTGGCCTTTGTTGTGGCTGAAGCGGGATAGCATGTTTGGCAATACGGCGAAAGTAAAGGAAATAATAAAAAGGCTTTCAAAAGAATATCCGGAAGCAAAGACGGAATTGCATTTCGGCAATCCTTTCGAGCTTCTGGCCGCCACAATCCTTTCGGCGCAGGCAACCGATGTTGGGGTAAACAGGGTTACAGAAAGGCTTTTCAAAAAGTACAAAAGCATAAAGGATTTTGCTGATGCAAATCCTGCTGAACTGGAAAAGGACGTATCCTCGATCAACTTCTACAAGAACAAGGCCAAAAACATAAAAGCCAGCGCCCGGATAATAATTGAACAGTTCAAGGGCAAGGTCCCTCAGACTATGGAGGAGCTTGTCACCCTGCCCGGTGTTGCCAGAAAGACCGCAAATATAGTGCTTACAAATTCCTTCGGCATACACGAGGGGATAGCCGTGGACACCCATGTAAGAAGGCTCAGCCAGAGGCTTGGCATCACGCACCATGAGGACCCGGTAAAGATCGAACGCGATCTGATGGAGCTTACCCCCAAGGAGCAATGGGGCGGCATCTCGCATATGCTGATACTGCACGGCAGGCGCATCTGCACCGCCCGCGCCCCAAAGCACAAGGAATGCGTGCTGTTTGACATATGCCCGTCGAATAATATTTAAATCTGCCTCAAAACTGCTTCCGGCCAGGGAAATATTTATCCCCCCGTTCAACTTCTCTTCTTAGCCCCAAGCCATGACATAAACTTCATGACGTATGTCATATGGACAATGTCATGTTCTGGCGTGATAAGATGCGGGCGGGGAAGGCAGCTTACAGTCTGGAGGAAAAGACTGAATTGGGGCATTATTTGAACAGATTGAACGGCGGAATTCTTAAATATGTTTTAAATCAAGAGGTTGCAAATACGGGATTGAACGCTAAAAAAAACGCGTGCGCGAGGGGCGGTGCGGCTCATCGCCGCCCTCCGGCATCTGCGGCGTGGTGAGGCAGGATTGAAATATCTTCTTTTTGACAATTTTTCCGCCCCGGCGATAAACTCAGATATGACGTCTCTTTTCAAGGATGAGCCGCTTGCCTACCGGATGTGCCCACGCACGCTTGAGGAGTATATGGGGCAGGAGCATATCCTGGGCGAAGGCAAGCTTTTAAGGCGCGCGATCGAGGCGGACCGCATAACATCCCTGATCTTCTACGGCCCGCCCGGCACCGGAAAGACCGCGCTTGCCAGGATAATAGCAGGCAAGACCAAAGCCGGTTTCAAGTGGATGAACGCCGCCATCGCGGGCGTGCCGGAACTGAGGAAGGCGCTGGCGGACGCCAAGCGCGTCCGTGAATCAGGCGGAAAGACCATCCTGTTTCTGGACGAGATACACAGGTTCAACAAGCTCCAGCAGGACGCGCTTCTTCCGGACGTGGAAGAAGGCAATATCGTGCTAATTGCCGCAACGGTTGAAAACCCGTTCTTCTACATCAACTCCGCCCTGCTTTCAAGAAGCCAGGTGTTCGAGCTTAAGTTGCTTTCCGAGGCACATCTGGTATCCATCCTGGAACGCGCTCTCCAGGACAGGCAAAGAGGGCTTGGCCACATGAATGTGGAGGCCCTGCCGGAGGCCATACGCCATCTGGCGCGCACGGCGGATGGCGATGCCAGGCGGGCGCTTTCCGCCCTGGAACTAGCCGTGCTTACCACGCCTGCTTCAGCGGATGGGAAGGTAGTAATTACAAAGGAAATCGCGGAGGACTCCATCCAGAAGAAAGCCGTCCTCTACGACAAGGCCGGGGACCAGCACTACGACACCATATCGGCATTCATAAAAAGCATGAGAGGGTCGGACCCTGACGCCGCGCTCTACTATCTTGCCAAGATGGTATACGCCGGAGAGGACCCAAGGTTTATCGCCAGGAGGCTGATCATATTCGCCTCGGAAGACATAGGCATTAAAGACCCGATGGCGCTGGTGCTGGCGGTATCCGCGTTAAAGGCGGTGGAGTTTGTTGGCATGCCGGAAGGCAAAATCCCGCTTGCGCACGCAACGGTATATGCCGCCATGGCCCCCAAGAGCAACGCGGCATACATGGGGCTGGAACGCGCCATGAAGGACATCGGGGAGGAAAGGACCCAGGAAGTGCCGGACCACCTTAAGGACGCCCATTACCCCGGGGCGCAGGAACTGGGGCATGGCGAAGGGTACAAGTATCCGCACAACTATCCGGGCGCGAAGGTGGAGCAGGAGTATATGCGGCAGAAAAAAAAGTACTACTTGCCGCCGGAAGAAGGCGCAGACCCCGCGGGGCCGGCCTGATACAGCTCTATGCGGTTGCGGCCGTTGCGCTTGGCCAGATAGAGCGCCGTATCGGCGTCGCTTAAGACCCTGTCGCCAAGTTCGTCCGCGCTGATGCCGCTGGAATCTGCCATGCCGATGCTCACGGTGATAACTGTTCCGGGGGCCAGGCGGAATGAATGGGCCGCAACAGATTCCAGTATCCTGTTGGCGGGGATAAGGGACGCCTCCTTGCTGGATTCGGGCAAAAGGATTACAAATTCCTCGCCTCCCCATCTTGCAACCGTGTCCACCCCCCGCAACGAGCTGCGCAGGATGCTTGACGTTTCAACCAGAACGGAATCTCCGGCCACGTGGCCGAAGGCGTCGTTTATTCTTTTAAAATGGTCCAGGTCTATCATCATGCAGCTGAACGGGGCTTCGTACCGCCGGGCCCGCTCTACCTCTTTTACAAGCATATTTTCGAAGTACCGCCGGTTGAAAAGAGAGGTAAGCGGATCTGTTACAGCCAACACCTCCACTTTGGAAAGCAGGTCCTGAAGCTGCTGGTTCTTGCGCCGCAACTCGTCCTGAAGCGCTTTTGTTCTCAGACTGGCATATATGCGGGCGCTGAGTTCGCTGTCCATATAGGGTTTGGAAAGATAATCGTCCGCCCCGGCTTCCAGCCCGGCCACCTTGTTCTGGACGCCGGCCTTGGCCGTAAGCATGATTATGGGAATGCCCCGGGTGTCCTCATTCACCTTCAGCCACCGGCAGACTTCATTGCCGTTAAGGTCCGGCAGTTCAAGGTCCAGAATGATCACATCGATGGGTTCGGTTTTGGCAACCTTTATGGCGGACGTGCCGTTTTCGGCCCAAACAACGTCATACCCGGCCCTCTCCAGAAAATCACTGGTGGCGGCCGCCTGGGACCTGCTGTCCTCGACAAAGAGTATCCTTGCCTTTGCCATCTGGGTTTATCTTAAACCATGGAAATGGAAATATCCACATTTGCGCTGTGGCGCAGCGGCTTTAAAACGTGTTATATTGCTTCGATGCCGCCTGCTCACCGTAAGAAAGAGACGCTTTTTTTCTTTATGCTTTTTCTGCTGCTGTCTGCCGTGTTTTACTACAAGCTGATAGCAGGCGGGATCCTTTACGTTTTTCCAACGGGGGATGGCTGGAACCAGAACTATCCGTTAAGGGCCTTCTATTCCGCCCAGCTGAAGCATTTTCATGTCCCTCTGTGGAACCCGTACGAATTCGCGGGCATCCCGTATATAGGGGCCATGCAGACCGGCGCGCTTTACCCTATCAATCTCATCTTGTATTTCCTTCTGCAGCCGGCCACGGCTTTCAACCTGAACATCATTTTTCATTGCGCGCTTGCGGGTTTTTTCACGTTTATTTTTCTGAGGGAATCGGGCAGATCGCGCCTTGCGTCCGCCGCGGCAGGAATGCTCTTCTGCTTTTCAGGCTACCTGGCCACTGTTCACGATGACACGGCCATACAGAACACAACCGCCTGGCTGCCGCTTGTCCTTTACACAATAGAGCGAATGAGGAAAGCTGTCCTCCGGGCAGATATGTTCCGGTGGACAGCGGCCCTTGCGCTTTCCGTGGCTGTGCAGGCGCTTGCGGGAAATTTCCAGATTTTCATGTATTCAATGGCGGTGGCATTGTTCTATTTCCTTTACGCCCTGCCGGAAGCGCCTAAGGCATCCAGGCCCGCGCTGCTGATTTGCTTCGGGCTGGGGCTTGGGCTTGCGGCCGCAATCTCGTCCGTGCAGATTTGGCCCACGCTGGAACTGTCACGCATCTCCGTGCGGGACCACATAGCCGGTTCGCTGGGGACGTTTTTCTCCCATGCATATCATATGTATCCCAAGGACATACCCTCTGCGCTGTTCCCGTTTCTGTACCGGGGGGACCTTGGGAGAAAACTGCTCAGGCCGGAAGACTCGGTAAGTTTTTACATCGGGATACTTCCCCTGGCCCTCGCGGTTTCCGCTGCAATTAAAGGTTTCAGGGCATCCAGGTGGACCGGTTTCTGGTCCGTATTGGCGGCGTTAGCGCTGGTGCTGTCCATGGGCACGATGACGCCGCTTGGCGCGCTGCTTGTGCATATGCCGGTGTACGGGCTTTTCCGGGCCCATGGCAGAAATATCTTCGAGCTTTCTTTTGCAGTGTCCGTCCTGTTTGCCGAAGGGATAGACGGGGCCATGCGCCGCCGGGGGGACTCGCGGCTGGCCATGTTTTTCCTGTTGTCGATACCCGCAGTGTGGGCCGCGCTCCTTGTGTGCAGTTTTTTTGCGCAGCCGGGCTTCCTTGGGGCCTTTACTCCCGGCAATTCCGCCGTAATATTCTCATTGGCAATGTCCATCCTGTACATCATCTGCCTGGCGCTTTTTGAAAAAATAAAACTCAAGCCGTTCTTCTGGGCCGCTCTTGTCCTGGCTGCGTTCGAGACCGTCAGGATCTTCGCCCCTTATGAAATAACCGGCAAGGCGCTGCCCGTGGTTAAAAACGCCTGCGCCGGCGCCGGATATCAAACACTGCAAAAAACGGAAACCGCCCAAAATCCGTTCAGGGTAATGAATATCTTTTCTCCGGAACTGATAAATGTTACCTGCGGACAGCAGGTGTTTAACTCCTACGACCAGCTTGAGCTTGATGACTATGCCTACCTGTTCGACGTGGACCCGATGTCATACACCATGTACTCAGACGAACTTATATCCGGCAATTCACTATTGAGCATGGCAGGCGTGAAATGGATAGCCGTGAAGCAGGACCAGCTTGCCGGGCTTGCTTATCCGCTTGAGGCAGGGCTCCGGGCTTCAACAGGTGTTTCAAAAGAGGTTGCGCTTGGCTCTGATGATTCGCCAAAAATCATTCCTCCTCCGGACGACAGGACAAAAGACACACTCAGCTTCAGCCCCGGCATGAAGGCCGCCCCCGGCACATATCTGCTTACGTTCAGCGCGATGGCTCTTCAGAAAGGCGCAAGCCTGCGGGCCGAATTTTCAGATGAAAACAAGCCATACAGGTTTACCACCATACCGCTTTATACCTATCCGGGCGTGCTGGGCCGGAAGCCACGCACATTCCACAGGGTGCTCTTCCACCCGGATTCCGGACCT
>JAJYLE010000119.1 GCA_021788025.1 Nitrospirota bacterium | reverse complement strand
CCAGGACCGGCTTGGCGCGCACAATGCCGCCGCTTTCGACCTGAATGCCGCCTGCTCCGGTTTTCTGTTTGCGCTTGCGACTGCCGAGGCGTACATAACTACCGGCATGTACAAGAGGGTGCTTGTGGCCGGGGCCGAGGTGCTTTCCAGGGCCACGGACTGGGAGGACCGCTCCACCTGCGTGCTGTTTGGCGACGGCGCGGGGGCCGCGATTCTGGAACCGGCCGAAGGCGAGGAGGGCATAATATCGATAAAGCTCTATTCGGACGGCTCCAAGGGGGACCTTCTTGAAGTTCCCGGCGGTGGCTCCAGGGTCCCGTGCTCCGCAGAATCGGTGAAAGAGGGGCTCCACTTCATAAAAATGAAGGGCAACGAGACCTTCAAATTTGCTGTAAAGACGCTTGAGGGGCTGGTAACCGGCATGCTGGAGGAAAACGGGCTTAGATCATCCGATCTGGCCCTTTTAATACCCCATCAGGCCAACCTGAGGATCATAAAGGCCACTGCTGAAAGAATCGGGCTTCCGCTGGAAAAGGTGCTTGTGAACATACACAAGTACGGCAACACATCCGCCGCGTCCATACCGATAGCGCTGGATGAAGCAGTGCGGGGCGGGAAGATCAAAAACGGCGATTACGTCCTTTTAGAGGCCTTTGGCGGCGGGCTCACCTGGGCTTCCGCCCTTTTGAAATGGTGAGGCCGCAAACTCCAGCCATCCGGCGGGAAACGTCAGAGTAAATGTAGCGCCTTTTCCTTGCGCGCTGGCCACACGTATCGCCCCCCCGTGTTCTTCCACTATCTGTTTTACTATCGGCAGCCCTGTACCCAGCCGCCCCTTTGTGCTGTAAAAAAGATCAAAGACCTTTTCCAGTTCTTTTTCCTGGATGCCCGTGCCCTCGTCATTGACAGAGACCGCAACCTTCCTGTCCTCTCTCCATGTTTTTAAAGTTATCCCGCCGCCTTTTGGGGAGACCTCTATGGCATTTCTTACAATGTGCACAAGCGCTATGCGGATGAGGTGCCGGACGGCATAGAAGGACAGAGGGTTTTCATCAAGCTCAAGCTTTACGGTGATCCCTTTTTTTGCGGCCTGCTCAGTAAATGAAAGTGCGATTTCCCTTATGATTTCGTTTAAATCTTCGGAGCGGAACAAACTTTCTTTGCTCTTTAGTATCTCTTCGTACTCCTTTACAATGTGGTCCAGCCTGGAGGAGGCGCCCTGTATCTCCCGGAGTTTTTCCTGTATAGGACCGGGCAGGTCGGGCGTGTTGAAAAGCCTTAACACTATGGCGCCGATCACGGTGGCCGGGTTCCTGACCCTGTCGGCAACCCGCAATGCCATGAGGTTCAGGGAGCGTTCGGATGCTATGCTCTCCAGCTCGGAATTCAATCCGGCCAGTTCCTTGTTCGCAAGCTCCAGTTGATGCCTGGCGGCCACCATCTTTTCATAAGTCCTGCTTACGGCCAGAAAGAACAGGGTAATGGTGCCCGCAAACACAAAACTCAGGGTATTTAAAGATGCGCTGACAGGCTCCAGCACGCGCCAGATGTTCATGTAGCCAGCCAGCACAAGCGCGTAATGCACGAAGTGGCCAACTCCCCGTGAAAGCGAAAAGAACAGGAAAGCCGCGGTGAGCCAGTACAGGTATACCCAGATTATGTTCTCCCTGTCCCTGTAGTATATCCTTGCGGCCAGGCGCATGCTGAGCGCGGTGAAAAGCACTGTCAGCAGGGAGCCTGCCGCGTCCAGCAGGTGAAGCGGCCATAAGGGAAATACTTCCCCGGTCATTCAGGTTTCTCCGGCCCTTTATAGATGCGCCTTACACCCAGGTAGAAAAGCACCATGGCTGTGATAAGAAATACCTGGTCCATCCGGTAGATCACATAGGCGAGGGCTGGGCCTTGCATCCGGACAGCCTCGTTATAAACAGTGCCAGGGTTTATGAAATACTCCTGCTTCATCCTGAACGCCGCCATATGCCCCAGGAAAGCGAATACGTTCCAGGCAAGCAGAACCATGAAGGAAGCAATAATGTGCTTCCATCCCCTTTGCCGCCAGTAGCCTTTCCTTATCTTGTGGGCAATTATTACGGCCAGCGCTATTGCGAAAAATATATGGGCAAGCTGGTGGGTATATATCCCAGGATAATTCTGGGGTATTATGGCCCAGGCCTGTGCAGGCAGGAAGAAGATTATCAGCAGAGATATCCAGAGCCTAAAACGCATAGCCATGAATAAGCCAGCGTAGTTTCTTGGCTGCAATGAGCCTAAATTTAATAAGGAAAGCTGTGTGGCAGCTTTCCTTATCACTTTTTTTCCATCAAGCCCCTTAATAAGTCTATGGGCACGGGAAATACAATCGTAGAGTTCTTTTCGGTGGCTATTTCCCCCAATGTCTGAAGAAAACGCAACTGCACGGTAACCGGGTTTTTAGCCAGTATGTCGGCGGCCTCCGAGAGTCTTTGAGATGCCTGGAACTCGCCTTCGGCATTGATTATCTTGGCCCTGCGCTCCCTTTCGGCCTCGGCCTGCCTTGCTATCGCCCTCAGCATTTCCTGCGGCAGGTCCACGTTCTTTACCTCAACGGCCGTCACCTTCACGCCCCATGGTTCCGTCTGGAAATCTATTACCTTCTGCAGGGCTGAGTTCAGTTCCTCTCTTTTTGAAAGCAGATCGTCAAGCTGATACTGCCCAAGTATGCTTCTAAGGCTGGTCTGGGATATCTGTGAAGTGGCGAAAAAGAAGTCCTCCACGTCGGTTATGGCTTTTATCGGGTCCATAACCCTGAAATACAGGACTGCGCTCACTTTTACTGTGACATTGTCCTTGGTGATAATGTCCTGTGAAGGCACATCCATAGCAATGGTCCGCAGGCTCACCTTGACAAGCTTATCCAGAATCGGCCATATAATAACTAGCCCCGGCCCTTTCACAGGGATTACCCTTCCAAGCCGGAATACGACCCCCCTTTCGTATTCCTTTAATACCCTGACCGCCGAAGAAAGAAAATACAGGACAAAAAAGATAATCGCCAGAAAAGCTACAACTGAAGTAGTGACCACCGGCATTTTTACGTGCCCTCCTTTTTTCTTACCTTTATCTTGAGTCCCGCCTGGGCGGGGCTGGATTCAACAAGTAACGGCTCTCCCTCATTTATCTCCTCATCGGCCCACGCGGCCCATCTTTCTCCATGCACCAGCGCCGTACCGCCAGCCCGGTCTATTTTTGTTCCGGCCACCCCTTCCAGGCCCTCAAGCCCTTCTGGTCCGGTCACAGGCTTTCGCCTATATGCACGCAGCGCCAGGCTTACGGTCAGTACAAAAAACAAGGCTGATATCAGCGTGGCGGGTATTATAAATGCAAGAGACACCTGTATAAACGGGCTTGTCCTTTCAAACAGCATGATTGAGCCGATTACCATCGAGACCGCCCCTCCTATGGCCAGCGCGCCGTGAGAAGTTATCTTTACATCCAGGATAAAGAGTATTATGGCAAGCAGTATAAGAAGGAATCCAGCATAATTTACCGGCAGAGTCTGGAAGGAATAGAATGCAACTATCAACGAGATCGCCCCGATCACTCCGGGGAATATGGCCCCGGGTCTCATGAATTCAAACAGCAGGCCGTAGAACCCCAGCAACATCAGGATATACGCCACATTTGGATCGCTTATTACGGAGAGTATCTTCAGCCTTGTGCTCATCGGAACTTTTATTATTCCGGCATTAAGAGTATGCAAGGTCTTTTTTCCATGTGCCGTTTGCACTGTTTTTCCGTTTACTTGTTCCAGAAGTGATGGAATATCCGGAGCTATGATATCTATTACGTGCTTGGAAAGGGCGTCGGCGTCACTTATTGATACGCTGTTTCTTACCGCGTCTTGTGCCCACTGGGCGTTCCTGCCCCTGCTTTCCGCTATTGATTTGATATAAGCGGCTGCGTCGTTTTCAACCTTCTCAGACATTGTCTTGCCCAGCTTGCCGCTCATGCTCACCGGGTGGGCTGCCCCGATATTGGTGCCGGGCGCCATGGCGGCTATATGGGCGGCCATGGTTATAAACACTCCGGCCGATGCGGCCCTGGCCCCGCTGGGGGAAACATACACTATTACCGGCACGCCGCTTGCGTTTATCGTCTTGATTATCGAGCGCATTGAGGTGTCCAGCCCGCCGGGAGTATCAAGCCCTATGATTACAGCCTGGTCATTTGCGAAGTCTGCCTCCTCAATCCCGTTATTAATGTAATCGGCTGCAACTGGATTTATTATGCCGTCATAGTCCAATAACAAAATCTTGGGGGAATTGGCTTGGGCAGCTGGGCTGTTTTGCAATGCCGTGGTTTGCCCGGCAATCGCCGGGATTGACCAAGCAAGCAGGGCAGCCAGTACGGCCGGCAGAAACAACCTCATTACATTATTGTACAGCCGCCAGGGCGAAATTTCGCATAGGTTATTTTTTTGGGGGTTCCGGTTTGCATACTGGGCAGAACGGTTCGCCTCGGTCCAGTGGGCAAACGTGCCCGCAGCCAAGGCAGCAGTCACATTCGTTTGAGGCAGTTCCGCAGATCGGGCAACGGTCTCCTTCGGACATTTATTATTATAAACCGGCCTGGAGAACCTTTCAATCGTCCCCAAACTCCCGTGCCGTAAAACTGGCAATATATTTTATAATGTATAAGTTGCAATACGGCCCGCTGTTCGAAACCGGCGGGTTTTCAGGCGGACTTTTATGGAAGGCAGAACCAGGGCGCTTGAAGAAGAACTTGCCCGGACCAAATTGGCCCTGGACGAGGCCAGGCTGGAACTGGAAAAATTCCGGAAGGGTCCCGCCGAAGAGGAACAGCAACATAAACTGTTCCGGGTAATACTGGAAACCGTACCGGTCCCTCTTTTCATAAAAGACGAAAAAGGCATTTACCTTGCGTGTAATACGGCGTTCGGCGAATTATTCGGCGTGCACCCTTCAGAGCTGCCCGGCAAAACGGTTTACGATGTGGCCCCCAAAGAGCTTGCAGATATATATTACAACGCCGACAACGCCCTGTTTAAGGCTGGCGGTGACCAAATTTATGAATCTGCAGTAAGGCGGCCCGATGGCGTGCTGCGAAAGGTAGTGTTCCGGAAGGCCGCCTTTTACAATGAAGACGGCTCATTAGGCGGTCTTGTGGGTAGCATCTTTGATATCACTGAGCGCAAGCACATTGAAGAGGCTCTGCGAGCTTCCGAGGAGAAATTTTCGAAGGCGTTCCGTTTCAGTCCGGACTGGATCTTTCTATCTGCCGAAGACGGCACCCTCCTGGACGTTAACGACACGTTCGTTAAGGATACCGGTTATTCCAGGCAGGAAGCGCTAGGCCGTACATGCGTTGATCTTGGCATATGGAACAACCCCGCGGACCGTACCAGCCTGGCTCAGATTCTGCTTACAGAGGGCAGGGTGCTTTCAAAAGAGGTAAGATTCCGCTCCAAAAAAGGGGACCTCATTATAGCACTCTGCTCCGCGGAGTTCATAGACCTGGCCGGTGTTCGTTGCGTTCTTACAGTTGTGCGTGATATTACAAAGCGCAAGAGGGCGGAGGAGGAACGAGAGGAACTTATAATAGGTCTTCAGGAGGCCCTGGCCAAGGTTAAGGCGTTGAGCGGCCTGTTGCCAATATGTGCCTGGTGCAAAAAGATCAGGGACGATCATGGATACTGGAAACAGGTGGACCATTACATCCAGGAGCATTCAAATGCTATGTTCACACATGGCATATGCCCTGAATGCAGTGAGAAATTAAAGCAGAAGTGATTGCCCTTCTCTGAGATTTTCTGTTACAATATAAGAACATCGCGGGGTGGAGCAGCCTGGTAGCTCGTCGGGCTCATAACCCGAAGGTCGCAGGTTCAAATCCTGCCCCCGCCACCAAAAAATCAAGGGGTTACGGCGTTTGCTGTAACCCCTTGATACTTTAACAGGACACTAACAGGACAGTTGCAGGACAGTCTGTTTCAAACCCTGTTCCTGCCTTCTAAAATTGTGGCTAAGAAAAAAGGCAAAAAAGATCGCCCGATGATCTCCCTGACCAAAGAGGAGCGGGAAGAAGTCTGGGATGATACCTTCGCTGGGGAAGAAGGCATGGTGCTTGAATTCGACTTCAACTCAAACACCGGCAGAATTAAATCACTTGCGGACGGTAATATATACAACATAGATTCCCGCGAATTGGTCCGGACCAGGATTGAGCTGAAGCCCGGAGATAAAGTCCTTTTTGCTCCTTTTGAAGATCCAAGCGGTAAAGATTACGCTCGGGTAATCAGAATAATTGAGCTCCAAGCGTAACATCTCATTCTTACACCTCGGCCATTTGGCTTTAATTTAGACCTTACGTGACGTAAAAAATTTCCCTATGTGAAAACCTGCCGCTTTTCAGGAAGTCTGCATTAGCAATCTGTTGGCGTTTGTTCCACCTGAAAACAAACGGTGTGGCGGCTTACAGCTACTTTCTTTTAATGGGAGAAACAGTGCGTCATACGTGAAATCGCGCCGGGCAGGACTGCGTCCAGTAAGTGACACGAACATACGATGCCTTTCTGATGCGGACTTCGCCCTCAAATCCGTGACGACAGAGGGCCTGGCTAGTGAGAAAGCCGGAATAACAAAGCATGCCACTCCCCACACGCTGAGGCACAGCTTCGCCACACATCTGATTGAAGCGGGAATAAGCCTGCACCATGTCCAGTTGCTTCTGGGGCACAGGTCCCCGACAACAACAACCGTTTATCTGCATGTAAGCCAGGTGGCGCTATCGCAGGTAACAAGCCCTATCGACAAACAGCTTTAGTAGCCGGTGAGGGGCGCGTACGGCGTCGAGGCGGCGGACATATTCCGCCGGCATGGCCCCGGGCACAGAGAATCCCATAACCTCCCGCACAATCAGCTTCGGGCCATGCATGCCATCGAGGTATGCAAGACCAGCGAGCTTGGCGGGCATAGGGACAAGTGCGACAATGAGGACTGCCAACACGTCAGGGTGTCGTACAACTCCTGCCGTAACCGGCATTGCCCAAAATGCCAGACCTTGAGAAAAGAGAAATGGATCTGGGACCGGGCTGCCGACCTTCTGCCCATACAGTATTTCCACGTGGTCTTTACCATCCCGGCAGAGCTTAAACCTCTTGTGCTGAGCAACCAGAAGGTCATGTACGATCTGCTTTTCCGCTCTGTTTCTGAAACGCTTGTCGAGTTGGGCAATGACCCCAGGCGTCTGGGCGCGCGCATCGGCTTTATCTCAATCCTTCACACCTGGGGGCAGAACCTCATGGACCATCCCCATGTACATTGCATCGTTACAGGCGGAGGGCTGTCCCCTGAAGAGGACAAATGGGTCTCGTGCCGGAAAGGGTTTTTTATCCCCGTCCGGGTCATGTCGGAGCTGTTCAAGGGCAAGTTCCTGGATTACCTGCGGCAGGCCTATGAATCGAACAAGCTTGTATTCCCCGGCATTATCAGTCACCTTGAACAGCACAACACCTTCGAGTCATTCAGAAGACAGTTTTACCACAAGAAGCGGGTTGTCTACTGCAAGCCTCCGTTTAACGGCGCCCAGGGCGTGCTTCAATACCTGGGCCGGTACACCCATCGGGTTGCCATCAGCAATCATCGCATTCTGAAGCTGGAGAATGACAGGGTCTCCTTGCGCTGGCGGGACTATGCCGATGGCGATAAAAACAAAATAATGACGCTTGATGCCGGCGAGTTCATAAGAAGGATGCTTCTTCACGTCCTGCCGGACCGGTTCGTGAAAATCCGCCATTACGGCCTGCTGGCAAACAAACGCCGTAAACACTATATCGGCCTGGCCCGTTTCCTTCTTGGCAGTTCCATGGTCGAAACAAAGGCCAGAAAACCTCACGAAACATGGCAGGAGTGGTTCCGCAGGGTCACTGGCATTGATGTCACCCTCTGTCCCGTTTGCAAGAAAGGCAGGATGGTCACGGTGGAGATACTATATCCGTCCTGCAACGGCCCCCCGCAGGAATGCAGACTATGAACACAAACGGGAAGAAATTCCAGTGCCCGCGAAAAAAATAAAACCATTCGCCATGCCTTCTCATTGCCAAAAATCCGACCTTTGCGTTTGTTTGGCCAATTGCCGTGGTGTCCGGAGCCGTATGCTCTGCACAACACGACCCAAATCCGCCGTAAATCATCTCCTGCATCTTCAAAAAACCCTCATTTGTCCCAGCAGTAATAAAAACGGGCGGGATTGAAAATACATAGCCCGCAGTGTCGCGGCTTCGTTCTTCAGGCTCCATTCCGCAATTCCACTGACGGAATGAAGCTTATTCGTACATCTAACGGG
>JAJYLE010000118.1 GCA_021788025.1 Nitrospirota bacterium | reverse complement strand
AACGGCTGGATGGATTCCGGGCAAGCCGGGGACCCCGAAAAGCTGTAGCTTTTTGGGGTGGAAGCAAAGCCGCTGGATACCGGTTTTCACCGGCATTACGCTGAAATGGACCACTGGAACAAATGGAACAAAATTTTGGCGGCAACATACTGAATTTCAAGCAAAACCCCGAAATAGCTGGAACATAAAAAAGAAAAGGCTTTACTGGGTTTCCTGTGGGCAGGGGTGAAGCGGCCATTGCTGTTTATTTGCGGCGTTCGCCGATATGCCTGAATCTTAAAAGCCGGGTTTTATTTTTTTCGCGGGGCGGTGTTCGTCTCCGTTTGGGCCGCGTCTCACGTTATACAAGCCTTGCGGCATTACTCGCGCCGGAGCTGTTTATGGTAGGGCGCTTGCAGACGCACGCACGCGCGGCCCACTGCACTCACTAACCGCTCCCGCATTGCCAGGTGCTTCAAAGACAAACCCAAACGGCTAATACAAGGGCCCTTTTTACCCACAGGGGAGCCTGAAGAGCCAAAGAAAAAAGGAACGCTGCGGGAGCGGATACCGCTTACTTTAAGAATTCTCCAACCAGCTTCACCAGTTGCTGGGTCTGGATGGGCTTTGTAAGGTATGCGTTGGCCCCGATGGAAAGCGCCCGCTTCTTGTCCTCTTCGGCGCCCTCCGTGGTTATCATTATTATGGGCACGTCCTTGAAGGCCGGGTTTCCGCGGACAAGGCTCACGAGCTTTATTCCGTCCATCACCGGCATGTTTATGTCGGCAAGAATAAGGTCCATCTTTTCGGAGGAAAGCTTTTTGAGCGCGTCCACTCCGTCTGTTGCCTCAAACACCCTGCAAGCAGGCACCCTCTTCATGGCGAATGTTATAAGCTGCCTCATTGTAGGTGAATCCTCGACCACCAGTATGTTAGGCACAGTGCATTTAACTCCTTGCTATTTCCTGGGCTTCTCTTTCAGCAGATCGAGAAAGCCCTGTATTGTGGTCAGTTTTCTCTCAGACTGCGTATAGAGCCTGGATGCGAATATGGCAGTTGCTGCATGGCCTGCCAGCAGGTTGAAAAGCTCATAATCCACATGGGAGAACTTTTCTTTCTGCCTTAGCAATGAATAGATGACTATTGCGCCTAGCACATGCTCTTTTATCTTGAGCGGTATGCAGGCTATCGGATCCACCGGCGAGCCTGGAGAAGAAATGTCCTCCCTGAAAAAGCTCTCCCCGCTCTTGCAGGTCCTGCCCACAAGGCCTTCGTCCAGCATAACGCGGGGCAGGCCCTCTACGGACATCCCCTCGGCCGCAACCGGCTCCAGCTCGTTTGTTTTTTCTTCCAGAAGGTATATCCCGAAGCGCTCTGCCCCTACAAGATTTATTATTATCTCCAGCACTATCCTCAGCACTTCGCCGAAATCCAGTGTGGAGTGCAGCTGGTAACTGGCAACGTACAGGTTTGCAAGGTTATTGTTCTCCTGCTCCACCTCCACATATCTTGCTGCGAAGTCCTTGTTCTCTTCCTCTACCTGCGCAAAACGCTCCCTCAGAGACTTGAGCTCGTTTTCGTAAATCTTTATCCTCTCCTGGAATACATTCTCCTTGGCCGAATCGCCGCTCCTTGAAAAAGCTTCCTCAAGCTCGGCCACACGGAACCGCAGCCGCTCATTCTCCGCCAGCAGGTTCTTTGTGAACTCCTCGCCTTTTTTGAATACCTGGAGGAATTCTTCCACTTTTCTGTCGATTTCTTCCACTTGAATCAAGCTCCGTATTTAGTAACCCGGATCAGTTCCCCGGACACCTCGGTCAGCGGCAGCACCTTTGCGGCAGCCCCTGCCTTTATCGCTTCCCTGGGCATGCCAAACACTATTGCGGTCTCCTGCGATTCCGCTATAGTATATCCGCCCCTGTGTTTTATTTCCAGCATGCCTTCCTTGCCGTCATTGCCCATGCCGGTCAGCAATACCCCAAGGGACCTTTCACCGTACACCTCGGCAACGGACTTCATCATTACATCCACGGACGGCACGTACCTGTCTTCCGGGGCCGCCTGCTTCAGGGATATCCTGACAGATGTGCCCCTCTTTTTTAATGTCATATGCGCCCCTCCGGGGCAGATATAGGCCCTCGCCGGCTCGACCTCGTCCCCATCGCGCGCCTCGCTTATTCCTATTTTGGCAAGCTTGTCCAGCCTCTCGGCAAGCGGCCCGGTAAATCCCCTGGGCATATGCTGGCTTATTACCAGAGCTGCCGGGAAGTTGTCCGGCAGCTTTGTAAGGATTATCTGGAGGGCGGCCGGCCCGCCCGTGGAGGACCCTATCGCGGCTATGTCAACGGGGCCCCTGGGAACGGCCTCCACCTGGGGTTCAGGCGCGGGCGCAAGCAGCCGCAGGTTCCTGGAAAGCACCTCGATATTAAGCCCCCTGATTGCATTTACCTTTTCAATGAGGCTCTTTTCTATGTTCTTAAGTTCAGCCGAGGCTTTTTTGGACGGCTTGCCTATGAAGTCCGCCGCCCCAAGCTCCAGCGCCTCAAATACCGTCCTGGAATCCGATTGTGCGCTCACCACGATAACAGGGGTGGGCTTCTGTATCATGATCCACCTTAAAAAGCTGAAACCGTCCATTTCGGGCATTTCAAGATCCAGGGTAATAAGGTCCGGCTTCAGCCGGAGGGTCTTGGCTATTGCATCTATGCCGTTGGTGGCAATGTCCAGCACTTCCACCCCGGGGCAATTCTCCAGCATGTTTTTGATCGTCTGCCTGCTGAACGCGGAATCGTCAACCACCAGGGCTTTTAGCGGCCTCATTTTGTCCTTTCTCTTAAAAAGCCCGGCATTGCCCCGGCCTCGTAGCCCGGGGCGGACTTATGCGGTTTCTGGTATACCATATCATTTTTTAAATGCCTGAGGCTGAATGACGATGTTATGCTCATCAAGGACTCCGCATGCCCCAGCAGCAGAAATCCCTTGTCCGAGAGCCTTTCAAAAAATCCCCCTACCACCGCTTTCCTTGCGTCCTGGCCAAAATAGATGAGCACGTTCCTGCAAAATATGACGTCCACTTTTCCAACCAGCCCCATCTTTCCGGAGTCAAGCAGGTTGATGCAACTGAACGTCACGTTGCGCTTCACCTCGTCTTTTATCCGCATCGTATTCTCGTCCTCGCGCTCGAAGTATTTTTTTATGTAATACTCCTGTGTGGTCCTGAAGGAGTTTTTCCTGTAAACCCCGCGCCTGGCTGCCGCCAGCACCCTCTGGTTTATATCGCTTGCTATTATTTCAACCTCAAGCCCATTGGCAGGAATCCCTTTTTCCAGAAGCAGCATGGCCAGGGTGTAAGGCTCCTCGCCGGATGAACACCCGGCGGACCATATCCTGAATTTCCTGCCGTATGGCCCGGACGCCAGCACCTCCGGTATTATCTCGTCGGAAAACGCCTGCAACTGGGACTGCTCCCTGAAAAAATACGTTTCGTTCACGGTAATCAGATCCAGCACGGCGGTAAGCTCTTCGGCCCTGTCCCTGTCATAAAGAAGGAGCCTGTAATAGTCCCGGAAATTATCCAGATGCCGCTGCTCCAGCCTCCTGGCCAGCCTTTTTTCCAGCAGGAATTTAGAGGATTCATCAAAACTTATCCCGCAATAGTTCCTTATGAGATCGCTCAGCAGCCGGAATTCGTGTTCGGGGAGCTTGATTTCCTTTTCAGGCATCTTTAAGACCAAGCGCCTTTCTTACAGCCTTCAGCACAACGGGGTCCTCTTCGGCATCCAGCATGGGTTCCAGCTCCGCCCTGGCTTCAGGATCCATTGCGGCGGCCTCCACGGCGGACAGCCTGGTGGCCCAGTCAGCGTCCTTCAGGAACCCTGAAAGCAGATCGCGGAAGGCGCCACCCACAGCCCCCATGTCCGCCAACGCCTTTATAGCTGCCCTCCTTATCTCGGCATCTTCGTAGGAGAGCATGCGCGTAATCGCCCTGCGCGCTTCGTCCCCGCCTATCATGCCGAGGGATTTTACCGCCATGGCCACAACAAATCCGTTTTTATCCGGCAGCAGGCGCACAAGACACTGTGCAGCCGACTTGTCACCCAGAACCCCAAGCGCGTTTGCCGCAGCCGCCCGCACCATGTCCACATGGTCCTCCAGAAGCATGCACAACCTGTCCACGGCTTCGGGGCCGCCAAGCGGACCAAGAGACAGCGCTGCGGAAGCCCTTATATCCGGGTCCTCATCGGACAGGGCCGATATAAGGTATTTTATGCATTGCGGAGTGCCGGTTTCGGCAAGGGCAGCCACCGCCGCCTTCCTGACGGGGGGCATCTCGTCTTTAAGCGCGAAACCCATATCCTGAACAAGATGGTCTAATCTGAGTTTGCCGGTCAACGTTATCATATTTTTCCTGACCGGCATCTCCCTGCTTTCAAGTCCCTTGCGCAATCTATTTTCATCCAGGAACTGCCTGAGCCTGGCCAGGGCGGCCACGGCCTCTTCCTGAACGTCCTCGTAGGGGTCCTCAAAAAGCCGCATTACATGATCAACAGCTTCAGGCTTGCCGCAGCCGGAGAGCCCCAGCGCCGCTATGGACCTGATATGGCCGTCCTCATCCGAAAGCAGGCTCAAAAAATAATCATAATAGGCGGGGTTTGAAATGCGCGCTGCCACTGCAACAGCCCCCCTGCGCACCAGATGGTCCTTATGCTCAAACCATGGGAAGATAGCCAAAGGTTCTTTTTCAAGAATCAGGATCAGGGCCTGGGTGGCGGACTCCGCAAACTCCTCGCGCGCCCCCGCTTCCAGAAGGCCCTGGATGGCAGCCGGGTCTTTTAATAAGCCTAGAAATGAAATGGCCGCGGTCTTTGCCTCGGCGTCCTCACCACGGACGAATTCCTTCAGAAAAGAAACGGCGGGGCCGCCAAGGCTATTTTTTATCCCTGTGGCTATCTCCCCCTCAAAACCGCCTTTTTTGTAAAGCCTGTAAAGCGCAAGAAGGGCCGCCTGCTGTACCGCTTTGGACTGGTCCGCAAGATACGGGGCTATCAGCCCCGCGGCACCCGTCCCCCCCGTGGAGCCCAGCGCCTTGAGCGCAGGCCCGCGCAAGGGTTTTCTGCCAAGGGCCTTTATCAGGGCCGGCACGGCCCTGGCGTCCCCGATCCTGCCAAGGGCGTCCGCGGCGGGATAGGCCATCCACAGGTCCTCGTTTTCAAGTATAGCTATGAGGGCATCGATGACGGACGGCTCTCCAACCCTGCCCAGGTGTTCGACAGCCGATGCCTTCACGTTCTCGTTTTCGTCCCGCAGGGCCTTCAAAAAGACCGGCAAGCTCCTTGAATCGCGGAACTCGCCCAATATGTCTATAACGAATTTCCTTACGTCCGCGTTATCGGAATCAAACGCCTCAACCAGCCAGGGGACCGCCTTTTTATTCAACGCAAGCAGTGTCTCGATTGCCGCGTTCCTGGCCCCGGCATTGTCCTCCAGGTAAAGCAGTTTTATCAGGCGCGGCGCGTACGCTTCAGGTGCGAACCTGGCCAGAAGTATTTCCTGAGCGCTCTTTCGCACCCTCCAGCTTGGGTCCAGCATTGCCTGCGCAAGCAACTCCACGCAATCCCCCAGCCGCCGGCCTTCGCAGTCTGCCCGCCGGAGGCCCTGGACAGCCGCAATCCTGGTCTCTATGTCAGCGCTTTCCATGTTTTTCCGGATGTCTTCCAGCATGTTATCTGATCTGCCGCGCCGGGCTGGAATGCCAGCCGGTTAATGAGAAAGCGGAAGCAGTCATTTCCTGAGGGCAGACAGATGTATCTGCTCCTCGGAAGATATGACCCTCTCCATGTTAAGGAGAATGGCAATCCTGTCCTGGTCCAGTTTGGCAAGCCCTTTCAAATACTCAGTCCTGATCCCGCGGAATATTTCGGGAGGCGAGGAAATGTCGCCGGGGACAAAGCCTTTGATCTCCATTACCTCGTCCACTACCAGGCCGGTCTTTTCAGGGCATCGCACTATTACTACTCTTTCTTTTTTTGGCATGGAGCCCAGCCCGAACCTTTTCCTGAGGTCCACCAGCGGCACCAGCTCCCCCCTGACGTTTATCACGCCAACTATGTACTCCGGGGTCTCGGGCAAATGGTTGGCCTGAGGCAGGTTAAGTATCTCCACTACCCTGCCGATGCCTACCCCGAACAGTTCGTCACTTAGCCTGAATATTATGAACTTTTCCATTTAACCTGAATTTCTGCACCTCGCGCGCCAGGGCTTCCACCTCCGCCTGGAGTGTTGTAAGCGAATAACTTATCTCTTCCGTGTCCCTGAGGGTCCTGTGGCCTATTACCTGTATCTGCTCCACCGAGGAGACCACCTCCTTGCTGGACTGCTGCTGCTTGTCTATTATCTTCTTCATTCCTGATATCCGCTCGTTGGCGGTTTCAAGGTTTTCCGAAATATGCTTTGTCCCCTGGGCCTGTCCGTAAGTGCCCATCTTGGTAGCCTCTGCTATCTCCCTTACCTCGCTCATCTTGTCCAGGAGGAAACCCGTGCCTTTGGACTGTTCACCTGTGGCCCTTGCCATCTCGAAAACCATGTCCCTGATGTGCTCCACAGCCATGGTAATCTGTTGTAGGGCCCTGCCCTGCTCCTCAGTTGCCCGCTGGATTGTATGGGCCATCTTGGCCGAGTCCTGCGCGGCCGTAACTATGCCTGCCGTAGAGGTGCCGGCCTTATAGAATATCTCCATGCCGGATTCCAGCAATGAAAACATCTGCCCGATGGAGTCCACGGTCTGGCTTATCTCCTTGCCGATGGTCTTGACTATCCCTTCTATCTCCTTGGTGGATGCCGCGGTCCGTTCGCTAAGGGCGTGTATTTCGTCGGCAACCACCGAGAACCCTTTGCCGTATTCGCCGGCCTGGGCCGCAAGGATGGCCGCATTCAGGCTCAGGAGATTGGTCTGCTCCGTCACGTTCCGGATGATGGAGAGTATGCCCCCTATGTCCTTGCTGCGCGTTCCCAGCCTGGAAACTATATCCGAGGAGAATTTAATTTTTTCGGCTATCTGCTCCATCTTTTCTATTGCCTCGGCCACCACGATCACGCCTTCTTCGGCCGCGGCCTTCCTAACCTGGTCGGCAAGCTTGCTGGACTCGGCCGCGCCTTTTTCTATCTCTTTCACGGAGGACCCCACCTCTTCCACGGTGGCCGAGGTCTGCTCGATTGAGGAAAGGGCGTTCTGGGCATTTTCAGATATCTTGCCAGCGGCGGCGGTAAGCTCCTCCACCGCGGCATAGGAGTCATCAACCGCCTGGAATAGTTTTCCAGTGCTTGCCGCAATCTCATCGGCGGTGGCCCTTACCTCCAGAAGCGAGGTAACGTTTTCGGAAGAGAATTCAAGCAGTTCCTCAGTCCCGTTTTTTACACTGTCCTGGAACTCGCCCGCCTTCTGCAGGGCCATGAATATGTCCGAAACGGCGCTGCCCTGCTCCTGGACGCCTGTGTTAACGCTGGAAAACACCTTGCTTATCTGCCGGATGGCCATACCAACGTCGGAAGAGGACTGGCTGAGCTGGGCGATTGTTATGCCAAGGTTTTCCTTCAAGTGCCGCAATCCCTCGGTGATTGAGCCCATCTCGTCGGCCCCCCCGGCCTCTATCTCCACAGTCAGGTCGCCATTTGCCAGTGCGCCCAGCTTCTGATTTATGCCGTTTATCGGGTAGCCAATCTTCCTCTGGAAGAAATAAAATGCAATAAAAGCTATAAGAGCCAGCACGGCCAGCTGGGCCAGCGGGAATATAAGCAGCGCCCTCCTTATCTGGCTGTTGGCGTCCGCTGCGGAGTAATGTACTTCTATGCTGCCTTCCTTGCCCCCTGAGGCAGACATAACCGGCGTGGACAACGTGCCGGTAGCGGGAAGAAAGAAAAACCCTCCTTTGCCCTGATTTTCAGGTTCGTCCCTGAGCTGCCGCTGGCTGATTGCAGCGCCATTTGTATCAAGCGCCCTTACCGAGATAATGTCTTTATCACTGTCCGGAAGAGACTGGAATGCATGGTCTATGTCTCCGAAATCCGAAGCTGTAAGGGCCTGCGATGCCACCCCGGACAGAAGAAGCGAAACCCCCCTCACCCTGCTTTCAAGGTTCCTGGCTTGGCTGGTCCTCTGCATATGCAGTATCCACACCCAAAGTGCCCCCTGGCAGACCACCAGCACGGCCAGCAGGATAAGGATGAAATTCCTCGAAATTTTCTTCTTGAATGAAAACCCGTCCATCATGTCAGTATCAGGTCTTTCCATATTGAAACAAATCTCCTAGCCGGTGATCCCCATTTTTTTCATCAGCTCCATTATCTGACCGTAGTCGCCGTCCTCAGCCTCCATGAAACCCGTATACGAAGCATCT
>JAJYLE010000117.1 GCA_021788025.1 Nitrospirota bacterium | reverse complement strand
GATCTTGCCCGTTTGTGTTCAGGCGGATGCGCCCGCCGCGCTCCTTTACCCAGGCGGAAACTTCCTTGATCACGTCCAGACGGATGGTGGGTTCGCCAAACCCGCAGAAAACTATCTCCTTGAATGCCTTCGGATCGCCGATCTCCTTCTCTATCCGGGCCGCATCGGGCTCGCCGTAGAGTTTCAGCATATGGCCTTTTACCGTATCGCTTTGATAGCGTATGCAAAACCCGCAGGCATTGGAGCACCTGTTGGTTATGTTCAGGTAAAGGCTGTCTCTTATCCTGTAAGTAATCTCGCCCGAGGCGGCCCGCGCTTCGTTGCCGGGCAAGCCAAAAAGCCTGGCCGCGTTAAGGCTGGTAATCCTGGCAAGGTCCTCCAGGCTGATGCCCCGCAGCTCCGCAACAATACGGGCAGTGTTTAAAATGTGCGCCGGCTCGTTGCGCTTGCCCCTGAACGGCTCCGGCGACAGATAGGGCGAGTCCGTCTCCAGCAGAAAACGCTCGTCCGGAATGGCGGCGGCCACCTCTTTTAAAGCTGAGGATTTTTTGAAGGTGACCGGCCCGGCTATGGAGATATGAAACCCTATCGAAAGCGCCTCGCGCATCATGTCCAGATTCCCGGAAAAGCAATGCATCACGCCCCTGCCTGCGCCGCTGGCCCTAAGTATGGCCATGGTGTCATCGTCCGCCTCCCTGGAGTGGACGATAACGGGAAGCCCCGCTTCCATTGCCATGTCCAGATGCCTTCTGAAAACGTCCTTCTGTTTTTCAACAGGGGAGTGCATGTAGTGGTAGTCCAGCCCGGTTTCGCCGATGGCCACCACCCTCTTTTCCCGGGCCAGTTCCCGGATGCTTTTTTCCGTTTCAGGGTCAAAATCCTTTGCCTCGTGCGGATGGATGCCTACCGCTGCGAATATGGACTGGCTGGATCCGGCAACCTTCAGGGATTCGTGGGACGCGGCAAGCGTTGTGCCCACAGTGATAAGCCTGTCCACCCCGGCGGCCAGCGCGCGCTCTATCACCTCCTGCCTATCCGGCGCGGCATACATTTCCAGATGGCAATGGGTATCGGTGAATTTACTTGCGGTCTTCATCCAAAATCTTGTTCTTTACAGAGGCAGCCCGGTTAAGCGCCGAACTTTTTCAGCCTTCCGGCCTGCGCAAGGGCAAGGGGCATTATTGATGCGGTCTTTATAATCCCAAGCTCTCCCTTCAGGCACTCCCTTTCGGTAAACCTGGAGCAAGTGCGGCCCAGCACGTAAGGGGCCTTTAGCATTAAAGGCACAGGATGCCAGCTATGGCCCTTCATAACCGCCGGGGTTGCATGGTCCCCGGTCACGATAAGCACATCGGGTTTCAGCGCAAGAAGCCTGGGGATGAAGCTGTCGGCCTCTTCTATCTTTTTTACCTTGCCGGCAAAATTGCCGTCCTCGCCCATGGAGTCGGTCTTCTTGAAATGCAGGAAGAAGTAATCGAAATCCCGGTAGCGGGACTCCAGATAATCCACCTGCCTGTCGAACCCGCCTTCTATATCCGGCGCATCCATATCAAGAAGCCTTGATATGCCCCTGTACATCGGGTAGGACGCAACCGCCAGGGGCCTCAACCCGTATGCGT
The DNA here is from genome assembly GCA_021788025.1 of Nitrospirota bacterium. Classification (GTDB taxonomy): domain Bacteria; phylum Nitrospirota; class Thermodesulfovibrionia; order Thermodesulfovibrionales; family JdFR-88; genus JAKAKS01. The sequence continues at coordinate 6,755 of JAJYLE010000117.1, read as the reverse complement.
CCTCAAAAGACGGCATGTGCGGATGGGTTGAAAACCCGCGCATCATCACGAAGTTGGCGGGCGCGTGGTCTTTCAATATCTCCGCCGCCCTTGCTATGAATTTTTCAGAAACCGCGGCAACCTTTTCAGCCTTCTTGCTGCCCGGCAAAAGCGGCAGAGGCGGCTTTCCATCGTGCTGGGGGTCCGAATCGTTCACCCTGGCGGCGTCCGGGCCAAGGGCATCCGGGAACCTCATCACTACGGCAAAACGGTGCTCCATCCCGGCCCCGAATATGAATTTAACACCGTCTATCTCCTGTATTTGTCTGGCAAGCAGCTGGGTCAGTTGGGCGGTCTTTTCAGTGGGCGGCCTTCCGGCGCGCCTGTCCTTGATTATCCCGTTTTCTATCGTGGCGTAATTGCACCGCACAGCTACGTCCGTGCGTTTTACCTCCAGCCCAAGCCCCATGGCCTCCAGTATACCCCGGCCTATCTCCCACTCCAGGGGGTCGTATCCGAATAATCCCAGATGCCCCGGGCCGCTGCCTGGCGTTATGCCCTGGCCAACGGGGATGTGCAGGCCGCATGCGCCTTCGGAGGCCAGCTTGTCCAGGTTGGGTGTTGCGGCCGTTTCAAGTTCTGTTTTGCCGTTAAGCGGCAGCCCGCCAAGCCCGTCTAAAACCAGAAGTATTATCTTGCTTCCGTTTTTTTGTATAAGCCCGCGTATGGTGTCTTGCATGGTTTTTTTATTTTACTTCAAAAAGGGGCAAAATGGGGGCAACAAATTTTTGGCCGGATTTACCGGCCAGCCCTTCAATTAAATAAAACCGCCACCAGTATCGCAAAGGTAACCGTCTTTACCGATTCGGTGATGCCGATGGCCCTGAAGTTCTCTTTTGTCCGCTTCCGTATCGCGCTGAAAAGGTCTTCGGCAAGCGGCAGGAAGGCAAAAAAGACGGGATGGCCGGAAAGGCCTGCGGATATGGAGCAGGCCAGGATTACCCCGGAATAGACAATGGCCGCCTTCCTGTACTTTGGAGAGGCCAGGCGCACCCGCAGCGGGCTTGAAAGGAAGAAAGCGAAGAAAAGCAGGCCAAGGCGTATGCCCGGCAGCGGGCCGCCGTCATTCCAGACGGCATTCCAATTGTTTACCGCAACCGAGACTGCGGCGGCAAGCCCCATAACGGCCATGCCGGCAATCTCGGCATAGAAATGGCTTTTCCTTTCGATAAAAAAATATATGGCCATCAGCACGCCCCCAGCCAGATAAAAAGACGCAAGGGAAGGTTTAAGCCAGGCCGCTCCGGCAAGAACAGCCAGCGGGGGCAGCGCCATATACAGGACAGGCCTGAATGCCCTCTGCTTCAGGGCCGCCGGGGCGGCTGGCTTGATTAACAGGAGAGCGCAAAACGCCAGGAAAACCAGAACGGAGAATGGGGTTATAGCCGGGGCGCCGCCATCAGATACGGCAGGTGCGGCAGATACGGCCGCCCCGGTCCACCATGCGGCAAGAAACATCACCCAACTGCCCGGCTCTATTTTTAAGCCTGGGGCAGCGTGTCTCATTATTCTGCCGGCACCGCTCTTTTTCCAAGCATGTTGCCCTTTACGCCTATTACTATCTCTTCCAGGGGGATGTCCTTGCCGGCCCTTTTTATTGCCTCTTTGAGGATAGCGGTCATGCCGCCGCAGCATGGTACTTCCATCCGCAGGCAGGTCACGGATTTAACGCCCATTTTGGAGAATATCTCCGTGAATTTCTCCACGTAATACATGCCGTCGTCCAGCTTGGGGCAGCCTATAAGCAGTTTTTTGTCTCCAAGGTAACTATGGAACCCGGCGGTGGCAAACCCGGTGCAGTCGGCGGCAACCATCAGGTCCGCGTTTTCCAGGAACGGGATCACGGTGCCCATGAGTTTTATCTGTATCGGCCAATGGGAAAGGGTGTGCTCCTCTTTCCGGTCTATCTTAACGCTTGAACAGGACGGGCATTCCACATCATGTTTCATCTTCGTTCCTCCGTTTTCTCCGGTATTTTTTCCGGCGCTCATGAATATGAGTTTAAACTAGGATGGCGGCGGGTTGTATGATTAAAGTCATACAGCCGGGGATTTGAAATTTCAACCGTGAAATTAAAGATTAGTTCGTGGTGCCGCTGGGCTGGCCGTCAGTCTTGTTTTCAATTACCTCAAGGAACTGGCGTACAACATTCGGGTCGAAGTGCGAGCCGGAGAGCGAGCGTATATGCCTTATCACAACATCCTCCGTCCATGCGGGGCGGTACGGCCGGTCCGAACGCAATGCGTCCCACACGTCCACTATGGCAAATATCCTGGCCCCAAGCGGTATCTCCGTTTTCCTGAGCCCTCTTGGATACCCCGTGCCGTCCCACTTTTCATGGTGGCAATAAGGTATACACGGGGTGCCTCCGCATTACCACCCACTCGTCGTCGGTAAGCGGGCCGGGCTTCAGAAGAACGCTGTCGGGGATGCCCATTTTGCCAATATCATGCAGCAGCGCCCCCCTTCTTAAATGCACCATTTCCGTCTCGCTCAGGCCCACGGCCCTGGCCACCTTCATAGTCAGTTCCACCACGCGTTCAGTATGGCCTTCGGTCTCCTTGTCCCTGAGGTCCAGCGCTCTGGACCAGCCCTCCAGGGTGCTGTCGTAAGCCAGCACAAGCTGCATGTTTGAAAGCTGCAAGTCGCTAAACAGCGTGGAGTTGTCCACGGCTATTGCGCCCTGCATAGCCAGCGACTCCAGGAAATCAAGCTGGTCTGGATTAAGCTCCGTCCTGTTCCGGAAAAAGACCTCCAGCACGCCGCTTACGCGCCCTTTGGATACAAGCGGCACGCAGTAGGCGCTGGTGAGGCTTTCCAGGGCGGACAGGCGGGAGCGGTCCGGGCAGTCCTTGCGGGACGCCAGGTCCGGAATGGTGACCATTTTTCTGTCCAGGAAGGCCTTTCCGGCTATGCACTCCTCCATATGCACATAGTTCTGCCTCAGCGAGGCCATATTAAGCCCCTTGCTGGCTATTATCTGAAGCATATGGGAGTTGCGGTCCAGCATCAGCACGTCGGCTGCGTCGGCGTGCAGTTTGCCCACTACCTGGTCTAAAAACAGGCTGAAGGTAAGCTTAAGGTCGAAGCTGCCGCTGATGGCAATGTCTATCATCCGCAGCGCCTCAAGCCGTTCCGCGCGCGTCAGCGCCTGCTCGTAAAGGTTGGCGCGGGCCAGGGCGTTTGCGGAAATGTCGGCCACGGTGGCAAGCAGGTCCACTTCGCTTTCCGTTAAATCCGTTTGCCTGCCCACCCACACGGCGCCTATCACGTGCCCCTGGGAAATAAGCGGCGCCCATGCAACTGCCTGGGGCCCCCCGTTTATGCCGGGCTCATGCTCAAATTCAGCGGGGGCATCATTGCTGAAGAGCGTTTTGCCGGAATCCATTACGCGCCCGATTACCCCCTGCCCGGTGGCCAGGCGCAGGCCTTTCAGTTCTCTCCACTTTCCGGCTGCCTCCTCTATAACTACGCCGCCCTCAAAAGAGTTCATCGCCAGCGCGGCGCACTCGCCGCCCAGCAGTTCCGTAATCTGGTTGAGCACCTGGGGCATTATTTCGGCGGGGGTCCTGGCGTCGCGGATGGCATAGGACATTCCTGCTATCGCCCTTATCTCGTTTTCGTGCTTTTTTCTTTCGGAGATGTCTCTTACAACGTGTATCAGCCCCACCGGCTCGCCTTTGGAATCTATTCTCGGCACAACCCGTACTTCTACAAATTTTCCCAGGTGGGGCTCAAACATCTCAAACGACATGGGCGCCGCGGCAGCAAGGCACGCCTTGCCGGCGCACTCCGCGGGCGGACAGTCCGTCCCATGGAAATACGTGAAGCATTTTTTGCCCTCCACCGTTTCAAGCAAAGGCAGTCCAAGCATCGTTTGCGCCGCCTTGTTGGCCCTGATGATGTTGAAATCCCTGTCCAGGATGGTGACCATGTCCTCAATGGAATTGAAAGTGTCTTCCCAGTCCTTAACGGTAATATACAGCCACTCTTCCGCCAAAAGCTGTTCCGATATGTCATCAAGTATGGCCACTATGCCCGCTATATTGCCGTTCTGGTCCCTGTACGGCGCAACGGCAAGGTTCAGGTCAATCAATGTGCCGTCTTTTCTTTGCCTTTTGATACGCACGCCCGCGATTGTTTCGCCATTGAGGACCCTTTGCAGCTTGCCCTTGAACTCCTCTATCCCGTCCTCCGGCACTATCGGATAAAGTTGCCCAATGGCCTCTTTTTCCGCCCACCCGAATATCTGCTCTGCTGCGGGATTCCAGGAAGTTACTATCAAGTCCGGCGTAAGGCCTATAATGGCCAGCGGCGAGGCCTCCACCAGGGCCCTCATCATAGATGCGGTCTTGCGGGAGGCGTTTTCAATCTCCCTGCGCGCGGTCACGTCCCTTACCAGTTCGATACCCGCCACGATTTTTCCGTCTTTGCCCCTGAGTGGCGAGGCCGTGATGTAGAGGTACTTGGTGCCTTTGGCGTTTGTAACCTCCCGTTCCACACTGCGGACCTTGCCGTCCTCAAACGCGCCCTGCAACTGGCAGCCTTCACAGATTTTGCTGTTCAGCTCATAAGCCTGGTAACAGCGCTCACCGATGTGGCTTCCGGCCAGCTCGATGGACTTCGGGTTCTGGTAAATGATGTTGTAATTAGCGTCCTGTATGGTTACGCCGTCGCCGATGGCCTCCACTACGGCCTCGAATTTTGCCTGCTCGTTGCTGGCCAGCCCGCAGTCAGCCAGCCAGGATTTCAGAATCAGGAAGTAAACGGCAAATGCAGTGGCGGCGCTCATGACGAGGGTGCTTAAAACAAGCACCCAGCCTTCATTGATTTGGGCTTCAAAACCGGTAAAATGGAAAACGGCCACGATAATGAACTCGGTTGCTGCGATAACGGAAAGGAGTTTAAGGCAGAGGATAATGGGGCGGTCCAAATTGCCCACGCGGCGCTTCAGCGCTACGGAAAAATCAGCCACCTGCGAACGTCTCCCCCATATTTATTCAGCGATGCGGCCCGGCCACTTCGCCTTTTATAAGTTCTTTCAGGGCATCTTCTATGTGACCTTCATATGCTACTACCAATTGCACTTCAAGTGAAGTGATTTTTGTCACATCTTCCGTAATTGACTGGTCATACGGCCTGGAGGTGGCCACCACAAGGGTTTTCCCCTTAAGCTCAATGGGCAGGACCCCCAGCCTGAACGCCACCCCCACTGGCAGGATGCGGGCGGCCTCAGGCGAAATTCTGGTGCGCGACAGGTCTATCCACGGCAGGTGGAACTGTGTGGCCAGGACCATGCAGATGTCGTTGGGCGTAACGTATTTAAGCTCCACCAGTATCATCCCCAGTTTCTTGGTCCTGTTCCTGTGCTGGATATCCAGGGCGTAATCCAGCTGCCCGCGCGTGATATAGCCGGCGTCAAGGAGTATCTCGCCCAGTGGTTTTTTGGTCTGCGTCTTCTGGTGTTCCAGTGACTCTTCAAGCTGTTTTTTGCTTATAATGGCCTCTTCGTGGAGGATGGCGCCTAATTTTTTCTCCCTGAGTTCCTGCTGCATCCTCAGGGACTCTTTCAGTTGTTCGGACGTTATCTTGCCCTGGTCCACCAGCACCTTGCCTATCAGGCGCTTGCAGTCCACGTTCTTGACGGCCCTGGCGTTTACGTAAATTCTGTCGCTGCGGTCCGCCGGGTTCAGGGGAACAAGGAAGAACCCCTTGTCGTTGGGGTTGTACTTGTTAGCGGAGCCGTGCAGCACCTGGCCGTTATCAAACTCCACCATCAGCTTGAACGCAAGCGTGCCGGCGTATATGGAATTCTGGATTTTCTCTTCCCTTAAAGAAGGCGCGCCGAATGTCTTTTTAAGGAAATGGATCGCGCGCACAGTGGAAAGAAACACGGAGCGGGTTTCCGGCTGGCCTGTTTTGGAAATGCACTGGAAATGAAAGCTGGGTTTGTCCGTGCTGAAGTAGAGGACGTTGCCTTCAGCCTCTTCCCCCGATAAAAAATTTATCAAGACGTGAGACATTCGATTTTATTTTTAAACCTTTTGATTTAAAAATATGTTAGTCAATGTACATTACAAATGTCAATTGCACCTCCACAACCTGGATTGCAGCCGCCTATTCAAGGCTTACCTCAACTGGCAGGGGCCACGAGTAATTACCGGGCCTGGCCGTTTGCGTGTTCAGGTAAAACCTGTAGCCCAGGGTAACGCCGGCCATACGGCTGCCGCCGCCGGAGATATACATGCCGTCCGGCGATATGGCCGGCCCACCCTGGCCTGTAACCTGGAACCCGGTAAAAGGCCCCGAAAGCCCGCCAAAGGAGACCATGCCGCCCCTTTCAGACCCCAGTTTCACCACGGTGGCCGCGGGCGCCTCAACATAGCCCCTGCTTATATCTGCCGCAGTTACCTGCACCGAATTGGCCTGGTACACGGTCCTTACGTAGGCTGCCGGCATTACATACGCCGTTACGGAGATTTGCGAGGTGGCGCTGCGGGCCCAGGCTTGCGCCGGCGTGAATTGGATAGCCAGAACAACGAGGATGGCTGCCATGGCAAATGGCATGCAGGCAAGCTTTTTTGCCGTGCCTTTTTCTTTGCCGTTGTCCATTGCATCCTCCTGATTTCATCCTATACCCGGTTGCAATTAACGGCTGTGACAGCGGATACCATGCTTCACGCTGGTTGTGACTCAGAACACACGATAAGCCCCGG
>JAJYLE010000116.1 GCA_021788025.1 Nitrospirota bacterium | reverse complement strand
TCCTCGATCCTGTTGGCCCGCGCCTCGGCCAATTTCTGGAGCCTTTCAAGCTCCTTCTCATTCGCCCGCAGCTTGATAACCAGTTCCTGAAAGGCATTCGTCACGAACCGGGCCTCGTCGGTTTTTTCCCTGGCCTTTTCGGATTGGGGGGCGTTGGCTGAAAACCTGCGTAACAGGCGGCGGGTCATCACTATCAGCGCCGGTATCCCCAGGGCGGGGATCAGCAGCATGGCTATCACCAGGGGGCTAAATGTTGCCACGGTGCAGATACCATCCGGCTATTTCCTGCCCGAACAGGATGCAGATAAGCGCCCCCAGGGCCAGGAACGGCCCGAAGGGGATTTTAGTTTTCCTGCCGCCACCCTTGAAAACCACAATGTAAAGCCCCGCAACGGACCCAACCAGGCTGCCGGTAAACGTGGTAAGCAGCACGCCTTTCCAGCCCGTAACCGCACCTACCATGGCCATCATCTTTATGTCGCCCCCGCCCATGCCGCCTTTGCTTGCCATGGCTATAAGGTAATAGATGGAAAACCCGGCTGCCGCCCCGGTAAGCGATGCCTTTATTCCCAGGGAGTGGGCGCGCAGGAAAGGGTCCGGCAACAACAGCCATCCCGCTATGATGCCAAGGGCCGTGCCGGGCAGGGTGAGCTCGTCCGGTATCTCCTGGAATTCAAAATCTATAAGGGTTATAACCAGCAGGGCGGTCAGGAAAACGAAGTAGAACAGCAGGGAGGGCGTGGCCCCGTATTTCCATGCCGCACCCACATACAGCAGGGCGTTTGCCAGCTCCACCAGCGGGTAAATGGGCGAGATGCGCTCGCCGCAATTGCGGCATTTGCCAAGCAGAAGGAGATAGCTTACAACCGGGATGTTGTCATAGGCTTTTATGCGGTTGCCGCAGCGGGGGCAGGAAGATGGCGGCGAGACAACGGATTTTTTTCTTGGCATCCTGTAAGCGCAGACATTTGCAAAAGAACCAACCACAAGGCCCAGCAAGGCCGAAAATATGTACAGGGGAAGGCCGTGAAGCAGAAGGACTGCACTCAAAACGTATTGCTTTCCTTGCAAATCTGGCAGGCCCGGTCGGAGAGGCCGGCCAGTTCGTTGTCTATGGATTCCAGCTCAAATACGGCAGCTTTTATATATTCGTCATTTTCAAGGGCGCCCATATGCCCTTTGCTCTCGTACACTTTTTCCCCTATTGCCCTGGCTACCTCGTCCCTGCGCTCCTTGAGTTTTTCGGTTTTGGCCGCAAGCTTCAAAACCGCCATCTCAACGCGGAACCTCTCGTTAATCAATTCGGAGACACGCCGCAGCCTTTCCACGCCGGCGTTAAAACTGCTTCTGATTTGCCCAAGGATGGACATAAAAAAGCCCCCCTTTCAGATGCTTCCGAAATTCACTTTAGTATATCAGTTCCGGCCTGGGCGGGTGAAACAAATAAAAAAGGCGGGAGGCCTCCCGCCTTTAATGATTATTTGCTTTTGCCGCCCTGCTACTTGTCGCTTGAATCTGCCGCGGCTTCCTGTGTTTCCGGAGCTCTTTCCTGGGCGCCCTCACTCTCCTTGTGGGGGCGCTCCGGATTCTCTGCTGTTCCGCCCTCGGGTTTTTTCCGTTCCCGGGTGGCTTCGCCGAATGCGGCTTCAGCCTCTTCCATCTTTATCTTGGCGTACTCGGTGTCACTGATGATATCTATGTCCCAGCCGGTAAGTTTCATCGCAAGCCGGACGTTCTGGCCCTTTTTGCCAATGGCTATGGATAACTGCTGGTCGCTTACCACTACCATGGCCGTCTTGTCATCTTCGTTCACCCCAACCCTGTCTATTACGGCAGGGGAGAGAGCGCGGGCAATAAGAATTCTGGGGTCATCCGTCCACGGGATGATGTCTATCCTTTCACCGCGAATCTCGCGCACTATGGACTGCACCCGCGTGCCCTTCATTCCAACGCAGGCGCCCACGGGGTCGATAGATTGGTCGCGCGAGTAAACGGCTATTTTTGTCCGCTCGCCGGGTTCGCGCACTATGTCCTTTATCTTTACAAGCCCTTCGGCGATCTCCGGGACCTCCATCCTGAACAGCTCCGCCACGAACCGGGGATCCGTTCTGGTTACATGTATGCTTGGCCCCTTTGGGGTGAGCTTTATGTCTTCAATATACGCTTTGATGAAATCCCCGCGCCGCGGGTTTTCCCCAGGCAAAGCGTCTTTAAGCGGCAGGACCACCTCGGTCTTGCCGATGTTAATGAAGTAGGCGCCTTTTTCCTTGCGGATGACGGTGCCGCTTACGATCTGCCCGACTTTGTCCTTGAACTCGTTAAAGAGCACATCGCGCTCGGCCTCGCGCATCTTCTGAAGGATTATTTGCTTTGCAGTCTGGGCCGCAATCCTGCCGAAATCCTGGGTGGTAAGAGGAGTCACCAGCTCATCACCAGGGAATTTATTCTCGTCTATTGCTTTTGCGTCCTCTTCCGAAATCTCCTCATCCGGGTTCTGGACGGAGTCCACTATCTTACTGGTTTCAAATACGCTTATCTGCAGCGACTCCGGGTCTATCTTCAGATGAATATTTTCCCGTCCGCCATAGCGCTTGCGGGCCGCCGATAGCAGCGCAGCTTCCAAGGCTGAAATCAGGACGTCCTTGGATATCCCCTTCTCGCGGCATATCTGGTCGATTAGCGTCATTTCCTTCATTTAAACTCCACCTCCAGACGGGCCCTGTCCAGCACCTCGTAAGGAATCCTTAAAATTTGTTCTTTTTTTCCTTCAATCCGGAGCGTGAACTCCGTGTCCCCCGCCTCTATCAGGCGTCCTATAACGAACGTCTGTCCGGCAAACGGGGCCTTTGTAACGGCCCGCACAAGCTTGCCGATCTGCCGCTTGAAATCCGCCGGGTTTGTAAGCGGCCTGTCCATCCCCGGCGAAGACACTTCCAAGCTATAAGGGCCCGGCACAAAGTCTTCAACGTCCAGGACGGCGCTTAGCTCCTTGCTGACTGTCTCGCAATCGGCCAGGCCTACCCCTGTTTCCTTGTCAATAATTACCCTGAGGACGCGTCTTCTGCCGCTCCCCTTCAATTCGACGGACTCTACCGCAAGCCCCAGCGGGGCAGCTATATTCTCGGCCAGGAACCGCACCTTTTCTTCTATTCTGCCCATATAAAACAAAAGAGTGGTCGCCCACTCTCTTCAGTAAAACCAGATTGCTTTTTTAATGATATCAGCTTGCCGCCCAAAAAGCAATTGCGCCGGCGATGCGGTTTTTGTGCATTTCTTTCTTGACAATCAGGTATGTCCTCAATATAATTAGAAAAACTTGATTCGAGGTTATGAATGACCAAGGCTGACCTTGTCGAGATCATTTACGAGAAAGTCGGGCTTTCCAAGAAGGAGGCCCAGACGATAGTTGAGACGATATTCGACACCATAACCGAGTTCTTCAGGGACGGGGAAAGCGTAAAAGTATCGGGGTTCGGCACATTTAATGTGCGAAGCAAAAGGGCTAGAAGGGGCCGCAATCCAAAGACGGGGGACGAACTGGAAATCACTCCCAGAAAAGTACTTACGTTCAGGGCCAGCAACCAGCTGAAAGCGGCGATAGAGAAATACGATGCAAAGGGCCTCGCAGAATAGGGCTTCAGCCCAGGAAAAGCAGCAGTTTCCCGACAAGCTGTTCTATAAGATCGGGGAAGTAAGCCGCATCGCCCGCGTAGAGCCCTATGTGTTAAGATATTGGGAATCTGAATTCCCCAGCTTGAGGCCAAGGAAAAACAGGGCCGGGCAGCGGGTATATGTGAAGAAGGACCTGGAGCGGATACTCCACATCCGGGACCTTCTGTATGATGAGAAGTACACGATAGAAGGCGTGAGACTCAAGCTGGAGGCCGAGGGGCTTAAGAAGACCAAAGAGCAGCAGGCTTTGTCCTCCGATACCCTGCAGTACATAAAAAAAAGACTTGGCGACATATTAACCCAGCTCAGTTGACCTTCTGTTGTTCCTGTCAAGGGGTTCCCGAAAGCTGTAGCTTTTTGGGGTGAATCCGGGGTGTAGCGCAGTTTGGTTAGCGCACTCGCTTGGGGTGCGAGAGGTCGGCCGTTCGAATCGGCTCACCCCGACCAATTGAAAAAGGAGGCCGCTGTTTTTGCAGCGGCCTCCTTTGATTTCCTGAATCTATCTCAAAATCGCTTCTGGCTACTAGAGGCCGAAATCGCGGCATACTGTGTCGATTAAGGGAAACCGTTCTCAATCCCGCCCAGGCGGGACTGCGCCTCCGGGCGATTTCCCTTTTTCTCCTTACTTGCCTGCAATTTCTTATCTCTTCCGCTTCAGAATCAATTTTGAGACAGATTCTAATCTGACTTATGTTTTACTGTACGCTTTTTTAGCAGGCCGGATGTTTTACATACTGGTCCACTAAATCTTTCGAGCCTACCACCTTAAGCCTTTCAAAGAGCAGGTCGAACTTGAGCTCCAGTTCCTCCATAATGGGGGCCTTTACACTATTGGGGAGGTCCCACCAGTCTTTCTTGAGCGGGCCGAAACCTTTCTTGCGTGTTTTGTACATGAACTGGTCCTCGGTCTCGCCCTCTTTCTGCTCGGAGGCGTATTCCTTCTTTATAAAATCGTACACCTTTTTCCTGAAATCCGCCGGCAGGGACTTGCTGTCGTAAACGATATTCTGGAAGCCGGTGGCCAGGTGCACTTCGGACGTGCCCGTCTCCGGGAATTTGCCGAAGGCCTCTTCAGGAAGCGTGGATGCCCCATGCTGAACGCAACCCGAAAGGCTATAATCCTTCCTTGCCAGGTCGGACAGGACTTTGAGAGTGTCGAAGTCTATTTTTACCTTGGCAAGCGTGCCGTCGGGCAGAACCACCCCGCCGTGCGCCGTGCCGGTCTGCACTGAAAGCTTAGAGAGCCCTTCTTTTCCCTTGAAGCTTTCATTGAACCCGCCAAGGAAGGCCTTAAGTTCATCAGGGTTGCTGTTCTTTTTGCCTATCTCGCCTATCTCGCCGCCAACGGATATGGTTATCCCCTTTGGCTCCAGGCTCCTTATGTATTCGGTCATCCGGGCTGTTATTTCATAGTTGGGCTTTTGCTGTTCCTTTATGGTTGGCTGGTTCAGGTCAACAAGCGTGGAGGCATCTATATCTATGTTATAAAATTCCGCCTCAATCGCTTCCTTCACCAGCCCTTTCAGGTAAGTTTCCTCCGCAGCAGGGTCTTTTGAATAGTTCTTCAGCACAAACTGGAAGTGGTCACCCTGTATGAACACCGGGCCCTTGTAGCCTTCCTTTAGCGCCGCCGCCATGACCATGGTGGAATACTCCAGCGGGCGCTGCTTTGTGTAGCCTATCTCGGAGCGCGCGATTTCGAATATGAACGCCCCCACCCTGGATTTTATGGCCTGCCTGAAAACAGCCTTGCAGGTATCATAGGTAAGCCCCCTTATGTTCATGGCCGGAACTGTGAAACCCGGATAGGAGCGGCCCATATGCATGTACAGGTCGTGTATCGAAGCCGGATAAGCCCCCGCGGCCTTGGCGGCCTCCTTGATCCCAGTAAGCATCTCTCTTTTCTTTTGCTCGTCTGTCTCGAACACGGCCGCATGGACCAGTTTGTCCAGATTGTCCAGAAGCCCTTCCTTGTTCTTAATGCTTGCCCGTCCATTTTTGAATTCAACGAAATCGGATAACTGACTCATCAAAAACCCTCCTGTTGCCGTTAAAAGAAATTTAAAGGAATTTGTGCCTAAATATTATACTCTTACAGCGGCCCGGCTGGAATACGTCTACTTTTGATAAACAATTATTCGCTGTCTGTCTTCAGTCAGGCGGCTGGTGTATAATTACGCCCAGGCAGCCGGCTATTTCCGGAAAATCGTAAATCACGGAGGTGCAATAGTGAAGAAAAAGCTTCTTGCGGCGATTATGGCGGCGGTTTTAGTAATGGGTTTTGCGGGCGGCGCCTGGGCTGTAAGGCAGCCACACATGCGTAAGGCCCTTGTGCTTTTACTGAAGGCAAAGAAGCAGCTTGAAGCTGCTTCTCCAAACAAGGGTGGTCACAGGGCGGCCGCAATCGCGGCAGTGGACCAGGCGATCATGCACACAAAGGAAGGGATCAGATACGCAAACAAGCATTGAAAGAGTTTACAGGGGGGCGGTTTCATTTTGCCCCCCTGTTTGCTTTCCCCATAAATTCTACTGCGGTAATCATCATCTGATTATAAGGGAGTTGAAAAATGGATTTTAGAATCAAATTGGCCGGGGTTGCCGTTTTAATATTATTTTTGGCTGTGTCTGCATCTGCGGGCACAGATTTGTGTTATCAGTACGCCAGCCAGGGACAGTACGGAAAAGCCATAAGCGCCTGCACCAGCCAGATCAATTCCGGGAAATATAACGCCGGCAATCTGGCTGTCCTCTATAACACCAGGGGCAACGCTTATGAGCAAGTGCGTAACTATGCGCTTGCTATGCGCGATTACAACAAGGCCATCGGGCTGAACCCGGCGTATGCCCTTGCCTATAACGGTCTGGGCAACGTGTTAAGCGATAAAGGGCAGTATGACCTTGCGGTATCCGAATACAGCAAGGCCATCAAGCTGGATCCTTCTTATGCATATTCCTACAATGGCCGGGGCAATGCATACAGCGCCAAAGGCCAGTATGACCAGGCATTGGCCGATTTCAGCAAGGCCATAGAACTGATGCCTTCATACGCCCAGGCCTACGGCAACCGGGGTGTGATTTATTACAACAAGGGCCGGTACGATAAGGCCATAAATGATGCTGACAAGGCAATCCGGTTAAATCCATCCTATGCGGAAGCATATGTAACACGGGGCAACTCGTATAATGCCAAAGACAGGTACAATCTTGCGATAGCCGATTTCAATAAGGCCATTGAGCTAAACCCATCTGCTGATGCCTACAACGGGCTTGGCAATGCTTATAGACAAAAGGGGCAGTACGATCAGGCTATAACTTCTTATACGAAGGCCATTAATCTGAACCCTTCAAATCCGGCCCCGTATTTTAATCGCGGCATTATCTACAGGGAGAAGGGACAGCATGATCTTGCGATAGCCGGTTTCAACAAGGCCGTCGAACTTAACCCATCATTTGCAAGCGCCTACGCCGAGTTGTGCACCGCCTATTACGACATGGGACGGTACGACGTTGCGATAGCCGATTGCGGCAAGGCTATCAGGCTGAACCCTCCGGCTGAAAATATTTATGTAACCCGCGGCAAAGCCTACAACGCCAACGGCCAGTTTGACCTGGCGGCAGCCGATTTCAATAAAGCTATTGTCATGGCCCCTTCGGATGCAAGCCTGTATTTCAACCTTGGCGCCGCTTACTACTATGGCGGCCTGTACGAAAAAGCGGCAGGCAGCTTTAGAAGGGCTGTTGCGCTTGAACATAACAGGGCGCAAAATGATCTGGACAGGATTTGGCTTCTGCTTTCTTACAGGCATTTCTCCAACGATAAGGCTGTAGAAGATTTCAACAAATTGGGAACTTACGTGAATGCTAACCCCTCCGGGGGTTGGGCCAGAAACATATTGAAATATTTTCTGGGCCAGACCCGCAGGAAGGCCTTTTCACGGGGGCCAGACAAGGGAAAAATAAACAGGACATTTCAGACCGGCTCTGCCAGGCGTATTATTACGCAGGGGAAGAGATGATGTGGGAAGGCAAGCAGGCCAAAGCGCGGAAGTTCTTCCAGAAAAGCATAGACAGCTTAAAATCCCATCAGGCGGATTACGTCGAATACGAAGCGGCCAAAGTGATGCTGAAGAAGACGGGGGGAAAGTAAACAATATGATGCATTAGCTTGGCCAGGGCCCGTTTTAGGCAAACGCCAGACAAGTTGAAAACCAGAGCTGAAAAAGCCTTTGCGGGAATGATGACGAAAAAAGGGCCACTGCCCCCCGGCTTTTGCCGGAGGGCCAAGCCCTACATCAGCCTCTTTAGTTTGTCTTCGACATCCGCCCTTATTTTTTCGAGGGATTTTTCGTCCTTGGCCTCAAAGCGCAGCACTAGCGCGGGCTGGGTATTGGAGGCGCGCACCAGCCCCCATCCTTCTGGATACTGAACCCGCACGCCATCAATGCCGATAATAGGATGCCCCTTGGCAAGCTCGTCCTTAACCTTTTCCACCACGCCGAACTTCTTTTCGTCCGGGCAGTCCACACGTATTTCCGGTGTGGCAACCATATCGGGCACGCCGGCAAGGAGTTTTTTTACGGAGTAGGGCGGGCCGTTCTTTTTCACTATCTCCATCAGCCGCAGGCTTGCGTAGATGGCGTCGTCGTATCCGAAATACCTGTCCGCAAAGAATATATGCCCGCTCATCTCCCCTGAAATAAGCGCG
>JAJYLE010000115.1 GCA_021788025.1 Nitrospirota bacterium | reverse complement strand
AGCCCCGACTCAATCACTGTGGACCCAACACACAAGTACGCCTACGTGGTGAACGCGGACGTCAACAACGTAACGCAGTACACGATAGGGCTGGACGGGTCGCTTGCATTCACGGGCACTCCAATGGTTGCGACCGGGGCGAACCCCGGTTCAATCACAGCGGACCCCTCGGGCAGGTACGCCTACGTGGCGAACTTTGGAAGCATATCACAGTACACGATAGGGGCGGACGGGTCGCTGACGCCCATGAGCACTCCAACGGTTGCAGCCGGGTCCACCCCCAATTCAGTCGCCGTGGACCCTACGGGCAAGTACGCCTACGTGGCAAACGAGAACAGCAACAACGTATCACAGTACACGATAGGGGCGGACGGGTCGCTAACGCCCATGAGCGCTCCAACGGTTGCAGCCGGGGCCAACCCCAATTCAGTCGCGGTGGACCCCACAGGCAAGTACGCCTACGTTGCGAACAAGGGCAGCAACAACGTATCGCAGTACACGATAGGGCCGGCCGGCTTGCTGACGCCCCTGAGTACTCCAACAGTTGCGGCCGGGGCTGCCCCCTATTCTGTTACAGTGGATCCCACAGGCAAGTACGTCTACGTGGCAAACGAGCACAGCGACAACGTATCGCAGTACACCATAGGGCCGGACGGCTCGCTGACGCCCATGAGTACTCCAACGGTTGCGACCTTGGTGGCCCCTGTGTCGATAGTCACTTGGTAGGCGCACTTTGGCCGATATTTCAAAAGCCTGCAGGGTGGAACGGAAATATTAGGGAAACTTCCCACATTATTGTGACGCATTTCTTCTTGCCTCCCCCTCTAAAATTCCAAAAGAAACCGTCACGATTATAACAAATTGAAGGGTGTGGTGTACGGGAAGCATTATAGCATCAATGTCGTTCCTCTAAAAGCGTTTGTTTGAGGGGTACACCGCATTTCCAAGGGGGCAGCAATGGGTGAGGTGTTTCAGATGTATCTACCACCGGAAGGCCTTCTCAAAAGCCATGACATGAACTTCATGACGTATGTCATATGGACAATGTCATGGTTTTACATGGTATAAATGCGCGGGAAGGCGCATTTGGGGCCGTGTTCTTTGAAATAAAAAGCGTAAACGGGACAGGAATGCCCGTTTTGTGGGTTTTGGAACGGATGGAACAGTTGGAACAAAAAATCAGGGCTAAGTGGCTGAAAACAAAGAGAAAGCCTGAAATGGGTGGAACATATAAAAAGAAAGGGTAAAACGGGTGAATTTTCAGCGGGTGAGAAACCGGAGCGTCCAGTACAGCGCCGGGCCGCAGAAGAGCGAGCCGTCCAGCTTGTCCAGCAAGCCGCCGTGTTCGGGGAAGAGTCGGCTGGAATCCTTTACCCCGGCGTCCCTCTTGAACATGGATTCCACAAGGTCTCCGATTACGGCCACGGCGCCGATTACGGCGCCTGCAATTACCGCCCCTTCGTAAGTTATCCCAAGGGAGAAAATCTTCTTGAGGACAACCGCGCAAAGTATGCCGCCCAGGAGGGAGCCAATCCCCCCTTCCACCGTTTTGTTGGGGCTTACGGCGGGGTAGAGCTTCATGCGCCCGATTGAGGAGCCGATATAAAAGGCCAGGCTGTCGGCGCTCCACACCGTTGCGTAAAGGAAGATGATCCACACGGCCCCCACCTCCCGCAGCAGCATCTGGAAGGAGATGAATCCGGGTATATACACAAGCGCGGCAACTATTACGGACACATCTTTCATCGCCCCGCCAGGGGGGCTTGTTATCATCCTGACAGCCAGCGTTATGAGCACGGCAAGCGCAAAGGATTCCGAAAGGATTTCGCCGGTGAGCGCGGAGCTAAGCAGCATGAAGGCCCCCAGGACAATAGCCAAACCCCTTGTCCATGCAGGGGTTTTATAGAAGCTCATCAGTTCGTAAAGCGCCCCAAGCCCGGCAACAGAGATAAGCACATTGAAATACACGGGGGGCAGTTTGGTGACATAAAAGTAGAGCAGGGGCACCGCAATTGCGGCTATTATCAGCCTTTTAAGATGTGAGCGGGCGCTGGCCATTTTTTCAGGCCCTTACCGCGCCGAACCTTCTGTCCCTGAACTGGTACTCCCTCAGCGCCCCGTCAAATTCAGCCTTGCCGAAGTCCGGCCAGAAAATATCGGTGAAGTACAGCTCCGAGTATGCGGACTGCCACAGCAGGAAATTGCTCATCCTCTGCTCTCCGGAGGTCCTTATAATGAGGTCTGGCTCGGTTACGCCCGCCGTGTCCAGCAGGCGAGCAAACGTATCCTCGTTAATCTCCTCCGGTTTTGTGCCGGAGGCCGCGATCTTTTTTACGGCCCGGATAATCTCGTCACGCCCGCCATAGCTGAGCGCGGCAAAGAACGTCATCGATGTGCAGCCTATCGTCAGCGCCTCGGCCTCTTTCACAAGCGCGGCAACCGGGCCGGGCAGGCGGGAAACGTCGCCGATGGCCCTGAAGCGGATGTTCCTTCTCAAAAACTCGTGCATCTCGCGGCTCAGGTACAGGTCCAGCAGTTTCATCAGCATGGCCACTTCTGCCTTGGGCCTTTGCCAGTTTTCCATGGAAAATGTATAAAGCGTAAGCGCCTTTATGCCCGTGTCGCGCGCGGCGTTGATTATCTCCCTGGCCCGCTCCGCCCCGCGCCTGTGCCCTTCTATCCTGGGCAGCCCCCTGGACTCGGCCCACCGGCCGTTTCCGTCCATAATTATGCCCACGTGGGAAGGCAGCTTGCCGTTGGCCTTCATTCGCCCTCCAGCGGATAGACGAAGATCGCCTCGGTAAACGGGTTGTCGCCCTGAAGTATGTTTGCGAATTTCATCCCTAGCATCGGCTTGTCCAGAACTATCAGCTTGTTTTTGGTGACTGCCATATCAAGCACTGTGCCGCTGATTTTTTTGCCAAATGCCAGATTCTGGGCGGTCAGCCCGTTCCAGCGCAGGACGGTTATGCGGGAATTCTTGTAGCCAAGCCCCTTTGCCATCCCGGCTATCGGGTCCCTTTTTATTACAACAGCGTCCCCGCCAAGCACGATTATCTTGTCTTTAATGGACCACGACCCGCGCCCCATGCCCGGCAGGAAGGATTCCCTCTTGTACGTATTCAGGAAACCCCCGAAATCCTTCGGGCTCTTCCATAACTGGCTGCCGGAATCGTTATAGAAGCTTACATGGCCGTCCTTGTTGTACGCCACAACGTATGTTTTTCCGGAATACCGCATAAGGGAAAAGTCGAAGATGCCAACGCCTGCCGGCAGTTTCAGGCTGTCGTTCTTGACCAGAGTCAGTTTTCCGCCGTTGAGGACGGCCGCCGTAACAGGGCCGGAAAACCCATTACCCGTGATGAATTTTTGCGCGTATAATTTGCCCTCGAAGGGCCTGACTGCGATGTCCTTTCCCTTCCATATCCGGACAAACTTGCCGCTTGATCTGGAATAGGTGTAAATGGCCGACGAGAGATCGTCTCCGTTTTTAAGAGCAAGGAATATGCTGTCTTTGGGGTTGGAGCCCAGCTTGCCGCTGTCCAGCCGGACTATGTCGTCCCGTACGTCTATCTCTGCGCCGCCAAGGGCAGGCGCGAGGGCTGCATCGCTGATATTGTACGCCGATACCGAATGGGAAGTCACAAGCATTAAAAGATGCTCGCAATCGCCGGCGGGGTCGGCCGTGCCGATTATGTCTGTTGAATACGGCGCCCTGAATGTGACGGCGGTATCGTCCTTGGGGGCGAAAAGCTTATCGCCCATTGTGTATTCCTTGTAAAGGTCCCGGCTTATAAGGGAACCCGATGTGAGCAGGATTTTCCCGTCCGATGCCCATTTGACGTCCTGGTTGAGAAACACCTGGCCGGATTCGTGCGACTGCGAAAGAACCAGCACGGCCTCCGCCTGAAGCCGCTTGGCTTCGGACATCGCCTTCGAAGGGTCGTCCTGGCCGGTGGTGAGCAGTTCGAACCTGCCGGATTTCCTGAGCAGCTCGAAATACTCTTCGGAAAGCCCCCAGCTTACGTTTTTTAGCTGATAGAAGAGCAGCCTTATCTTGTTGCTTGTGATCCGCAGAACGTCCCCGGCCTCGGCCTGGCCGGAAACGAGTTTCAACTGGGCCTGTTTTGTGTCTTTGCCTGTTACTTCGGCCACCCCCACCGGCTCCTCTATCCGGCCAAGGGGCTTGTGTGTTACCGGATGATAGAAGATGGCGCCCTTTCTGAACACCTGGAGGCGTATACCGGTTTTTAAATCCGTGGTGTTGGCGAACGATGCCGTTATCAGCCCGTCCTTCTCCGATATTACTTCTCCTTTGGATGGCGGAAAGAATGAAAGCAGTGAGTCCCTCAGGCCCTGGAGCGTATTGAGCTGGGGGTTGCCCAGTTCGGTGGCGCAGGCCCTCCGGGCGCCAGGCCAGCCAGCCTGAAACGCCGTTAAGGCAAGCGCCGCGGCGGCGGCCAGGAGGGCTGTTTTATGCGTGATTTTGAAACAGCTCATAAACGGCTAATCCTCCCATGAGTAATCAAAAATTATAACATAACGATTGACATGATTTTGCAGCGTGTTGTAAGGTTGATAAGGAGATTTTAGTTACGGCAACGCCAGTTACAATTACATCGCAGCTCCCCACAATCCTTCCAGAGGCACTGATTTCTGCACTGGCCATAACAGTGATTCTGCTGGACCTGGTTATAAGGCGCAAACAGGTGCTTGCGTGGATAACGGTGGCCGGCTCCGCCGGGGTGTTCTATAGCCTGTTTTCCGCCAAGGGGTTCGCGTTTAACCGGATGTTCCTTGCCGACGGCTACGGGATATTTTTTAAGGCCATATTCCTTATCTCGCTTGCGCTTTGCTCCCTTATATCCGTGAGGTATCTAAGTGTGGAGGGCGCGCAAAAAGGGGAATATTTCGGCCTTATGCTTTTTGCCACCGTTGGAATGATGGTGATGGCCTCCGCGCCGGATCTGATAACCGTTTACCTGGGGCTGGAACTCATGTCTCTTTCAGTTTACGCGCTTGCCGGGTTTATAAGGAACAGCCCCCGTTCCAGCGAGGCTGCGCTCAAGTACTTTATGCTTGGGGCGTTTGCCTCCGCATTCCTGCTGCTTGGCATAGCCCTGGCGTATGGCATGACAGGCACTACCTCAGTGGCCGGGATAGCTCAATGGATACAGTATTCCAGCAGCACAGGCGCCAGTGTCAGCCCGCTTCTGGTGCTCTCCATGATTCTTCTGGTTGCTGCGTTTGCATTTAAGATTTCGGCTGTGCCTTTCCATATGTGGACCCCGGACGTTTACGAAGGAGCGCCTACACCTGTAACCGCGTTTATGTCTGTGGGGCCGAAGGCGGCCGGATTTGCCGTGATTGGCAGGGTGATACTGGTTGCTTTTTCCTCCCTGCGCGCCGATTGGGTAAGCCTGCTGATAGTGCTTTCCATACTCAGTATGGTTGCCGGAAACATACTTGCCATAGCCCAGACCAACATAAAAAGAATGCTTGCCTATTCCTCCATCGCCCATGCCGGATACGCCCTTCTTGGCATCGTAACATTCAGCCCGGATGGCCTGGCCAGCATGATGAATTATCTGCTGATTTACGCCTTCATGAACATCGGGGCGTTCACTGTGGTAATCATGGCCAGGGTTGAAGGGCAGGGGGGCGAGGAGATTCAGGATTACGCCGGGCTTTCCAGGCGAAGCCCGTTTGTGGCATTTCTAATGCTCCTGTTCATGTTCTCGCTTACGGGAATACCGCCGACCGCCGGGTTCATGGGCAAGTTCTATATCTTTTCGGCGCTGATAAATGCCGGGTATACCTGGCTTGCCGTGATCGCCGTAGTGATGAGCGCGGTTTCGGCCTATTTTTACCTGAGGGTGGTTATGTACATGTACATGAAAGAGCCGCTTGAGTCCGCCACCCCCGACGTTGCCGATGCTGCCGCCAGCGCGCCCGGTCTGAAGCCTTACGGGGCCAGGTTTGCCGTGCTGCTTGCCGGCATTGCAGTTCTGCTGATAGGTATATTGCCCACGCCAATTATACAGATGGCCCGCGCCGCCCTGTATGATTTCGGAAGCTGAAAATTCGTATTGTACTCTGCTTTTTACTCGAAGAGGCTGGAGAGAATCTCCGCCTTATGGGAGATCCTGACGGCGGCTTCGTCCTGTTCCTGTTTCAGTGAATGGTATTGCCCCGCTATGTTGAGGGCGGCAAGGATGGCCGCATTCAGTGCGGAAATGCCCGGGGATTTTGAAAGCACCTCCTGGATTTGTCCGTCCACGTAAGCCGCTATTTCCTGCATCCGCTCTTCGCTTTGGTCAGACCGCAGCGTGAACTTTTGCCCGAATATCCGTACTTCCGTTTTGTTGCGCATTTTTCAGCTGTTTATTGTTCCAGACCCTGGAGTTCCTCAAGCAGTTCTTCTATCTGCGCCTTTATGGAGCTTCTTTCCGTGGCAAGCCCGTCCAGTTCGCGGGTCTTTTCATCCAGTGCGGATTCAAGCTGGCGGACCTTGCGCTCCAGGGCCGTCTTTTCTTCCTTAAGTCCCCTGATCTTTTCTATTGCTGTTGATATCTGGTTTTCCAGGTTTTTAAATGTCTCCAAAGCCGCAGCCTCCTTGGTATTCGGTTGCCCGTCAAATAAGCTCATTCTGATGAAGTCCCGTTCTGGATCAGCGCCATACCGCTAACGTTCTGCTTTCGCACGGGGGCAGCCCCATTTTCAAAGCCGGCCTCCCCATTGCGGAACATGTCCTCCACTACCTGCCTTCCGCCATATTCATAATAGGATGTTATTATACGTTTTACATAATTTTTTGTCTCATTAAACGGGATGTCCTCGATGAACTCATCGATGGATGAGTAGTTGCCGGCGGCCAGCCATTGCCCGACGGCATTTTTGCCGGCGTTATAGGCCGCCAGCGCCTCCGGAACGGATTTAAACCCGCTTATGAATTTCTTCAGGTAATAGGCGCCTACTTCTATGTTGGCATCCACGTCGTAAATGCCATTGTCCGTTTTGAAATTAAGGCTGAGGGCCCGTCCGTATCTCCTGGCCACCTTCGGCATTAGCTGCATCAGGCCTAAAGCCCCTGCCTGCGAGCGGGCATCGGGGTCGAACCTGCTTTCCTCGCGCATAACGGACAACAGCAGGTAAGGGTCCAGGTTGTCCGCGGAGCAGGACTTTTTTACGGGCGCCCAGAAGGCCTTAGGATAAAGAATGTCCTTTGGCTGCATGCCGTCAGGGACCCTTTCGGCCACCAGTATGGCTCGCCTGAATGCGCCAAGCTGCTCCAGTTTCAGGGCTATCTCCACAAGTGCCACGGGGTCCGATATCCTTGAAGACGCGGAGGCCAGTTCCAGCATGGCGTCATTGCGCAGGCCCGCTTTCAGGAGCATGCCGGCCCTGGTGATTGCCAGGGGGTCTTTTTCCTCCTTGGCGATGGCGAATATGGAATGTTTTTCCTTACACTCCCGGCCCAGTTTCCCGGACGCCAGGATGCCGTAAAAATCTTCCTCGCCACTTAATTTGCGGTATATCTTTTTTGCCTCGGATGCGCTGTTTGGCCCGGCAAGGTTTTCGATGCTCCTTGCCTTCCAGTAAAGATAAACAGGCCTTGGATCGTCTGCCGCAAGTTTTGTGAACACATCCAGCGCATCTTTATAATCATGCTGGGTATAGTAAAGCCAGCCATTTTCCCACAGAGCATCCTCTGTATAACCGGGGTATTTTTTCCTTACCATATCCAGAAGCGAGATGGATTCATCCGGCTTGTGCTCCCTCCTTTTACGGCTGGCCAGGGCCAGAAGCAGGTTTGCCGCCCGCTTGTCGCCTGACGCAAGGAAACCGTTTAGAAGGCCGCCAAAAGATGTATCGTCGCCGGCGCGGAAGTACGCCCTGGCTGCATCATAATTGTCATTGGCCTGAAGAAAGACCCCGGCGGACTCCACATAGCGCTTTTCCATGAAGAGCGCCTGGGCCAGGGCGGTCAGAAAACCCTGTTTCATGGAAACATATGCTGCATCCTGCCGGGCAAGCGCGCTTCTTGCCTCTGCCTCTGCCTGGCGCGGCCTGTATGCCCTGAGCAGGCTCCCGATACGCACTAGGGATTCGGCCGCCGTGGGTGTGCGCCCAAGCTCGGCCAAAGCCCTGGCTGAATAACGCCCGGCGGAGACGTACAGTTTTTCCAGTATGTCCGAGGCCTGGTTTATATGTCCCTGTGCCTTCAGGGCAAGGGCTAGCTGCATGTTGGCCCTCTGGTCCCACGGGTAGCGTGAAACATAATCCTGAAGCCTTTGCACAAGGGCTGCATCGGTTGAATTTGTAAGCGCCACAACCATCCATCTGGCCTTTTTCAGAAGCGGGCTCTTCGGGTATTTGCTTATTAATTCCTGCGCGG
>JAJYLE010000114.1 GCA_021788025.1 Nitrospirota bacterium | reverse complement strand
CCGGCCGCCGACGGGCCAGAAAATATCTATGTAGCCGCCGCTACCCAGGAAGTACAGATGGTAAATGCCGTTTGTATTTACGACTGTTAATGAAGCGGTTCCGCTTCCTCCACCTGAGCCCGCGTAAGTAATGGAGCCGCTGGTTCCGGAGATGGTGATGGAGCCCCAGTGGAAATTGTAGTTGCCGTCACTAGTATAGAGATTCCTGGCCAGGAAGTTCAGCGTGCCGCTGAAAGAAGGGGCGCTGCCTGATGTGGGCACGGCCATTCCCACGAAGGCTGACGGGAAATTCCCAATGCCGCTGCCGGCGCCAGTCATCATGGATGCGTTTACCGGCTGCTCCTCCCCGCCAGAGAACGCGCCACTGCCGAAGAAGTGCACCAGCCTTATATGTTCGTTCGAACTGTCCGGCTCGGCGCCATCCCATACATCATCATCGTCCTTCTTCATCCCAAGCACGTCCCCGGCAAATACGCCAAGTTCGGGGCTGTTGCCCACACCAAAGCCGGTAGAGCTTGTGCAAAATCCGGTGTTGCCGCTGCAACTGCTGAAGCCGGCAGTTCCCGGAGAAAACGGCATGCTGCCTGATACGGTACTCCTTGATTGCCCGAGTTCACCCGGATCAATCGACGCAACATAGATGTTATATGAGCTGTCTGAAAGAGAATCCACGCTGCCAGGCTTTGTGACGGACAAGTCGCCTATTCCGTCCGCCTCATTGGAGTTGGAAGGATTGGCGGATACCCAGATGCCGCCCCTGCTTCCTGCGGCCTGTACTATGAAAATGTTTTCTCCGCTTGGGTCTGTATATTGCATTACCGCCAGCGCGGTAGGCAGTCCGTTGCTGGAAACCATATTGCCGAACCCGGATGGAAGGGTGTCTGGGGTTGGGTTGATGCCCGATCCGTTGTCCATCGCTACCGAGAAGCCACCGGGGGTAAACGTGCCGCCCATTGTGCTGGGTATGGGCTGTTGCGGCTCCGTGCCCCAGATCAGATTGTGCCCGTCACCGAAGAGGCCCCTGGCCAGGAAATTAAACGGCCCCGTATAAGATGAACCTACAGCGTTTGCGAAGGTGGATGCATTTACGTTCTGCGGAACGGCCGACGCGGCGAATACGCCCGCCCTGAGGGGATGGCCTGAACCCGGCGCATTGACTAAAAATGTGCCGGTAATGCCGCCAAGCCGGCCTATGGTCCCGCCTGCGCTCATGGTCTTACCCGTGATGCTGCATGGGGCCGTTTGAAGGACCACCGCATCACCGCTTACCCTTCCTGAAACAGTACACGTACCGTTGCTTGCATCGAACATTGTGCCGCTTACCGCTCCGCCGGAAATAGTCATGTTGAGCGCTTCCGTGCTGTTGGTAAGGATATCCGCTATGCTGCCGAAGGTGTGTTTTGGATTCAGGATTTCGTTGCTTCCTGCATGGATTAAGGTCATATAATATGCCCCGTCCGGAAGCGTGGCCGCCATCGAGCCGGAATCCGCCACCTTGTTTACAGCAGCGGCAGTGGCCGAATTGGAAATGCCGCTGTAAATATCAGCGTTTGTTACGCCAAGCTGGCCCTCAATGCTTGTTATCGCATTAGCGAGCCCAACGGAGAGGCTCAACTGGTAAACAGCGTCCGTAAGCGGGGTGATATTAATGCCCGTGCCGTTCGTAACGCCCACAAACACCATCGTCGGCGCGGGCAGTCCCGTGCTCAAATCTATGCCGCCGGTGGACTTAAGGTAAAAAGGCGAAGGCACCGGAGTCACGCTCAGATTAAAAGAAAATTTTCCGGTTGAATCCGTGGAACCGGAGCCAATCTGTTTTGCAAGCCCCGGGTCGTTATAAGCCGTTACCACTGCATTGGCCACGGCGCCATCGGCTACAAACCCGCTTACAGGGGCGCCAGATGAGCCGGATGGAGAACTGCTGCCTCCCCCTCCGCAGCCACCCAAAAATAACGCTGCAAATACACACAACGCCCCGGCTGCAAAAAACCTCCCAAGCTTTACTTTCATTTTTAGACCTCCACTTTTTAAAATTTCCACTGCGCCTCAGAAACGGATGTGCAACGTCCCACTGCCATATATTTCAAAGAGGTGATGCCGCCGTTCTTGCTTGATAGAGGCGTGTCCTCACGGGCGTCCGCAGAAAATAAAAAAGGCCGCTCTCCGGTTTCCTCCGGATACAGCCTTTGTGTTTGCCGCCTGAGGACAGGCTCCGATTGTTAAGCAGTTCCGGTAATCCTCGTTTGATCTCCTCAAGCGACTTTAATAATATCTCCATGAGCTTCTGTTTTTCCGCATCGGCCATCAGTTCGCCCTTTTTATCTGTTCTGCCTCAGTATAAGGGAAATAGCTTTTCAGATAAATCCCTCGAAAGAGGGATTTATAAAGTATTTTGTGTTATATTTGATTTGCTTGGCCTAAAGTGGCCAAACAAAGATTTTTAAAAGCAAAAAAGGCGTCTTTATATGAGGGTAAGGGTTGTGCCGTGGCTCTTTCGGCGAGAGATTACAGAAGGGTTCTGGGTTTTCAGCAGTTACCAGATATTCAACAACCGGGAAGGGGCCATGCTCGCATATCTGTCCCAGGGCGAACTTGCGGCCAGGGTGCTTGTAATGCACCCCTCTGAAAGGAAAACCGGGAGCATGGAGAAACCGCCCGCTTCCGGGGTAATGTAAAATGGCCTCCCGCATTTCTTCAAAAGATTACAGGGCCATCCTTGATATTATTGACATGGCCCATTCCAGCCTTGATCGTACAGACATATTGCTTGCCATATTTGAGAAACTTGAAAAATGGATAGGCATCAGCAGCGGGGTCTTTCTCCCTCTGGACATCAAAACGGGAATTTTTAAAAAGGATGGGGCCGTAAGTTACAATATTGACGATGGGCCGCTCTTAAGCTTTTTCAATTACTATGCCCCTTTGCATCCGCTTGTACAAAAAAAACTGCATTTGATGACCTTAAACAAATCACTCCGGCTTACAGATTTTATTCCGGCTTCAAGTCTGCAGGACACCGCGTGGGGCAGAGATTTCCAGCCGAAGGTCCCGATTTTTTATGAATTGAGCGCGAACCTTGGCACACTCGGTGCTCTATCAGCAGGGTTTGCCCTCCACAGGAAAAAGAGCGACAAGGATTTCACAGCAAAGGATATCGCGGTCATGGACATTCTTCTTCCCCATCTAGCGCGGGCCATGGACCACACTGCTTTACGGGAGCAAACGGCCTTGCCGCAGGATGACATCCGGACAAAACTCTCCCGCTTTAATTTAACGCGTAGAGAACATGAGATTACCGCGCTGGCTATAAGCGGGTTATCCAACCGGGAGATTGCAGAGCGGCTCTTTATCACCGAAATGACCGTGAAGGACCACCTGAAAAAGATATTCGGAAAGCTCAAAATCAAACGCAGGAGCGAGCTTGCGGCCAAGATACTGGGCTTTTGCGTTCCAGGTAAAACAAATTCCGAATAGAACAAAACGTTTCCGAACGTATGGCGCGTCCTGATTTCTGATATAATCGTGCTTCAAACCAAATAACTTTTTAAATGGAGGCGTGCGATGCCGGAATTTTTCGAGCACGTAAAGGTAGTGACGAAGGCAAACATCTATTTTGACGGCGGTGTGACAAGCCGCACGGTGCTGTTTGAAGACGGCTCCAAAAAAACATTGGGAATAATGCAGCCCGGCCAGTACGAGTTTAATACCGGGAAAGCGGAACTGATGGAGATAACATCCGGCGATCTGGATGTTCGCCTGCCCGGCTCACAGCAGTGGAAGCCCGTGAAAGGCGGGGAGTCGTTTGAAGTGCCGGCCAATTCCTCATTCATCATGAAGGTAAAGTCCGTTACAGATTACTGCTGCTCGTTTCTGGACTGAAAACAGGCCAGGTCAAAGTTCGATCACAAAACTTTCCCTGTGATGGAAGTCGGGTTTGCCTGCTGGATGCTTTAAAGCCCAGTAGCTCAATTTTCCGTCCGCCGTTTTTATCACGGCGGTTATTGCGGCCTCGACTTTGACATCAGGATTAATTACCCGGGCCAGGCTGCATTCCAGCGACAACCCAAGCGCGTCCGGCCCGCGATGAAACTTAAACGGGAGCCGCTCTATTGACGGTTCCCGCCGGAACCCCTCCCTGTAAGAATCCAGCCTGTAAACGTTCCAGTCCCCGGACGGTGAAAGGTTGAACTCCCAGTAATCCACGCGGCCGCGCGGAGAAAGAAAAAACTCCAGGCACGTAGCCTCCCAAAGTCCGTCCACGCGCTGCGGCGCCTTCCCGGCCGCGGGCAGCACTATCCGCGGCAGATCGCCGGTAATGTTGTAATTGATTGAGAACACGCTGCCTTCCCTTCCCGCGCTCCCGGAAATCTTTATTTCCGGAAAAGTTTCGCCGGGAAAAGGCAGCAGGGCAAACTCTACTAAATTCATGCGCCCTCCCGCACTATCTGCCTTATGTCCGCCTCCTGATGCTCAATGCTCTCAGTAAGCCTGAACTGCACAAGGGCCCTTTTTAAATTGTGCCCGGGTGAATTAGCTTTAAAATAGACATTGCCCTCCAGGTAATCCGTGAAAAATCGCAACCCAAGCTCAAACGCTATCAGGCGGACGCAGGGATAGATGAATTCAAAATCGCCGGAGGTGAGAAATTCCCTGCCAGCGTCAAGATAGCCTTCAAGTATGGCGCGGCAATACCCCGTATGAAAGTAAACGGAATCCACATCTGCGGTCTCCTCGCCTATCGGGTTGCACCCGGAGCGCAGGCAATCGCCTATGTCGTAATGGACAAGACCGGGCTTTACCGTGTCCAGGTCTATAACGCTTATGGCCCTGAACGTCTGCGGGTTTACAAGGATATTATTTATCTTTGGGTCTCCGTGCATCACGCGCACCGGCAGCCTGCCCTGCCCTTTTGCGTTTTCAAGCACATTTGCCAGCTCTTTGCGTGCCGCTATAAAATCCATGCACCAGGCCGCCTCCGGCGGCACGGCCCCTTTATGAATTGCCAGCGCCCGCTCATAATGCGCCAGATATCCTGGCGTAATATGAAAGCCTGGCAGCGTATCGGCAAGTTTGCCGGGGGGCAGATCGCTTAAAAGCCGGTGGAAAAGGCCAAGCGCATAACCGGCCTGCCTTGCATGGGTTTCGTTCTGGATTATGTTGAAAGATTGTGCGCCCTCGATCATGGTGAGGGCGCGCCAGAACCCGCCCTCATCGTCAACCCAATAATCCAGCCCATCCGTAGTCAGGACAACGCCCGGCACCTCAAGACGGCTGGACGTGGAATTGTTTTTCCCTTTAATATGTTCCGTGCACACGCGCATGTTGCGCATAACGTCCTCAGGCCTCTGGAAAACACGGGTATTGATGCGCTGGAGGACAAATTTCCCCCTGTCTTCAGATTCAACCAGAAAGGTGCTGTTTATATTGCCGCTGCCAAACGGTTTAATGCCGGTTATCCCGCCCCTGGTGAAGTGCCTGGCGGCCGTCAAGGAAAAATCCATATTTTAGTTTACCTTATCAAAGACATGGCCGTCTGCGACGGCCAAATATATGATGAATTGTAATTGAAACCTTTTGAGTTTATTATTAATTATGGCCATACAGCAGAAACCGCCGCAGCCAAGCAAAAGCTCCTCATGGGGGGTTGTGCTTTTCCTGCTCCTGGCGGTACTGGTTATTTACCTTTGGGGACAGGTGAACAAGGGCGAAACAGGCCCAACCACAATCAGCTATTCCCAGTTCATGCAGCAGTTGCAGGCTGGCAACATAAACTCCGTTACCATAAAGGCCCTGCAGGTGACAGGCGACCTGAAAAAAGAGACAAGCCTTCAACCACCCGGTGAAACCGCCGCTAAACAAGTAACCACCTTCCAGACAACCCTGCCTTCATTTCAAGGCGGCGGGATCATGAATGATCTCCAGGCCAGGGGTGTGCAGGTGAACGTAAAGCCTTCTCAGGGCTCGCCGTTTACTACCATCCTGATAGGTTTTTTGCCATGGATACTGCTGATTGGTTTCTGGGTTTATATGTTCCGCAGGGCCCAGCAGATACAGGGCGGCGCAGGAGGGCTTTTTGCATTCGGGGCCAGCAAGGCCAGGCTATATGACGTGAAAAAGCCGCAGGTAACCTACCGCGACGTAGCGGGCATGGAAAACGTGAAACGGGACCTCACCGAGACCATAGAATTTCTGAAGGACCCGTCCAAGTTCAAGGCAATCGGGGCCAAGGTGCCCAAAGGCGTATTGCTTGTGGGCCCGCCCGGAACTGGTAAAACCCTGCTTGCAAGGGCCACCGCCGGGGAGGCCGGCGTGCCGTTTTACAGCATAAGCGGCTCGGAATTTATAGAGATGTTTGTTGGCGTTGGGGCGTCCAGGGTGCGCGACATGTTTAAAAAGGCCAGGGAGTCACAGCCAAGCATAATCTTTATAGACGAGATAGACGCCGTCGGGCGCACGCGCGGGGCCGGGCTGGGCGGCGGGCATGACGAGCGGGAACAGACGCTTAACCAGCTTCTAAGCGAGATGGACGGGTTTGAGGCCCATGAAGAAGTCATAGTCATGGCGGCCACCAACAGGCCGGACGTGCTGGATCCCGCCCTTCTGCGCCCCGGCAGGTTTGACCGCCAGATAGTTGTGGACCGCCCCGGCTGGAAGGAGCGCAAGGCCATCCTGGAAATCCATACGCGCACAAAACCCCTTGCCGCAGGCGTGGATCTGGAGAGGCTGGCCAAAGGCACGCCCGGGCTTACCGGGGCGGACCTGGAGAACATGGCCAACGAGGCCGCCCTTGTGACCGTTAGAAAGGGCAAGAGCACGGTGGACATGTCCGACTTCGAGGAGGCCAGGGACAAGGTGCTGATGGGGGCCGTCCGGGAAGACACTGTCGGCGAGCAGGAAAAGCGCATAACCGCTTATCACGAATCCGGGCACGCCTTAACGGCGTGGGAACTGCCGGACATGGACCCGATCCACAAGGTAAGCATTATACCAAGGGGGCTGGCGATGGGTGTCACCCAGACCCTCCCGGAGGAGGACAGGCATTTCTATCCCATGGGCTATCTGCTGCACCGGCTGGCCGTAATGCTTGCGGGCCGGGCTGCCGAAAAGCTGGTATTCGGGGACATCAGCACCGGAGCATCAAACGACCTGAAGGAAGCCACGTCATTGGCCGAGAAGATGGTGGCCCAATGGGGGATGAGCGAAAAGATAGGCCCGGTGAATTTAGGAAGGGGCGAGGAGCATCCGTTTTTAGGCCGCGAGCTTGCCGCGCCCAAGCGTTACAGCGAAGAGATGGCCTGGCTGATGGACAAGGAGATACAAAGCCTTATAAACGGCGCAGCCGAAACCGCAGAAAATATCCTGAAGGCAAACCGCCCCATACTAGACAAATTGGCCGAGCATTTAATAAAGGAAGAAGTCCTCGACCGCGACCAGATTGAAAAGATTATCGAGGAAGCAAAGGGTGGGGAAACGGAGGGCGCCGCAGCCCGTCCGGAAGCCTAAAAAGTGATAAGAAAGACATTTTCCCAGATGGAAGAATTGAGCACTCCCGCTTGCTTATGCAAGCAGCGGTGGTCGCTGCAACTTCCACTATAAAACCCTAAAACCTTATTGGAGCAGGCTGCACCCCCGGCATGGGAAATTACCCTCAAAAGAGGAACATTATTGCTTTTCAGGAGACATATTTTTTAAGCGGGGTTCGGCCAAGCAGATATACTGAGAGCAGCGTAAATGCCACCTCCGCCGCCACCTTTATTAACTGCAATGCGTCTAAATTAAGGTTAAAGATCTGCACGTTCACGCTTTGGTTTGAGAAACCGTTGATAAACAATTCTAGAAACATCAGGTTGACCAACAAAACCCAGTATTTATGCAAGGCGAAAATCCCGAGGCTATAGACAGACAACAAGCGGATAAAATCAGATTTTTTTTCATTGGCGGCAAGCTTTGAAGCTTCAAGGATAACAGATGTAATGGCTGTTGCGCCAATGGCTATCGAAACCCGGTCATATAACACGCCGTACCCCAGGAAATGCATTCTAAGGGCCACCATGCTTTCTTCAACCGAGAATATTATGAATCCAAGTAAAAAAAAATTTTTTAATTTCGGGAAACCGTCTGAGAATCTTAAAAAATATGCAATAGGAACGTATATAAGGAAATTTTCCAGTCTCCAAAATGCCACAGCGCGTCGGCTGAAAATACAGTACTGGAAATACACCATGGAGATGATTATCACCAGCAAACCCAAAGGCCTCCTGATCGTGTCTTTCAGGCGATAATAACCATAAGCCAGAATGTACAGTAAAATTAAATCGAAAAGAAAATAGAAAACGGAACCTCCCGCAATTGGCAGATCCGGGCCACCCATTATGATTGCTTGGCCAAGCTGGAATGGGGGCAATACGATACTGATACCGCCGATTTTGCCAGCATTGATGAG
>JAJYLE010000004.1 GCA_021788025.1 Nitrospirota bacterium | reverse complement strand
GGAGACTAAATCTCCGATGCGATAATATGGCATACCTTTGTACCTTTGTCAATCCTTTGTACCTTTTTGCAGCCTTAAATTGCGGGCGGCAAGGCGGCTGGTTTTTATGCTCTTTTTTTGCGTGTTCGCTCCGGAGGTGGGAAATCCCGGTTTTTAAAGAGTTTTTATGCTTTTTTTTGTTCCTTTGCCTCCGCTTTTTTACGCCATAAGGATTGTGTTCTGCAACACAAAAAAATTGCATGTGTAAAAGTCTCGACTATCTTTTCAAAGAGCGGTGTGCATCAGGCCGGGTTCTTGGACCGTCACATCGGGGGTTGGAGTGAGGCCGCACTCAAACATTAACCCGGGCGGCATGACATTGTTAATGTGACATATGTCATAAAGTTCATGCCAGGTTTTGAAAAATTATCTGCATGATCTTTAAATCCCTGAAAGGGGGCTGCTTTGGGACATAAAGTTTTAACTGGCCGAAGGCGGCGAAACCCGTCAGACTCCAGCCCGGCTTAAAAAAATTACGGGAAATGTGAACTGGGGATGCCGGGTTTCGCTGGGCCCAGATACATGCTTTACTTGTTCCAGGTTTTCATTATATATTTTGCTATCGCATTGGCCTCGGCGTCAGACAGCTTGTCTTCATTGAAGGCGGGCATCCCCGGGCCGGGGTGTCTGATAAGTTTTACGATATCTGCTTCCGACTTCACTGCGTTCGTCTTCATGTCTTTTTTGTGGAGTGAATATCCCGGTTTCATCACGTTGCCTCCGTTTGAATGGCACATGGCGCAGTTCTTTTGAAACAGCGCCGCCCCGGAAGGCCCTTTGGCAAGGGCTGCGGATGAAAATGCGATTGCGGCAAACAAGGCTAATGCAAGAGACAAGGCAGTCTTCATCTTGATTTCTCCTTTCACTGGTTTTTTACGAGGGAAAATCGCAGAACCTGTCTCAAATCGCTCTCTATTGCTTCAGAATCAATTTTGAGACAGGTTCCAGGAAAATGCCGGGTTTTTTGCTGGGTCCAACCCTCCGGCTTACTTGTTATAGGTTTCCATTATGTACTTTGCTATCGCTTTGGCCTGCGTATATGATATTTTTTTCTTGCTGAACACTGGCATTCCGGGGCCGGGATGTCTCATGCGCTTGATTATGTCGCTTTCCGTTTGTACGCCGTGCCTCTGGAGGTCTTTTTTATGGAGCGTATATGCGGGGTTGTCCATATTGCCCCCATTGGCGTGGCAGCTTGCGCAATGCTTTTGAAACAGCGCCTTTCCGGAAGGCCCTTTGGCAAACGCCGAAGGCGAAATCGTGATTGAGGCCATTAAAGCCAATGCAACAGCAAAAGCAGTTTTCATCCGGGCTTCTCCTTTCGTTACTGCTATTATTCGGATTATATCAAAAAGATTTGGCCATTCCAGTAGAAAAATGGCTGCCGCAACAAAATCCAGATAATCGTGATACACTTTGGCCAGAAATGGAAAAAATGCTGATTCCCATAGACGGCTCGGAATGCGCGATGAAAGCTGTAAGATACGCGGCAGAGCATTTCGCCGGGCTGCCCGGCCTCCGGATTACGCTCCTTCACGTGCTGCCCATGCCCGCTGTATTCTGGGATGAGGGGCACATGCTAAACGAAGATGAGAAAAAAGAGAGGCGGCGCTTTTTCGAGGAATGGAAAAAAGACCAGCACAAAAAATTCGAGCCTGCTTTCAAGAATGCCCTGGAGGTGCTTGTGAAAAAAGGAATCGGGCGCGAGCAGATAGAGGTTAAGGACGCCTCGGACACTGTGGATGCCGCAGACCGCATCCTTGACGAGGCCAGAAGCGGCGGCTATGGCACACTATTATTAGGCCACTGCAAACACGACAAGGCAAGCCATTTCATCCGCGGCAGCGTTACCATGGAAATCCTGCACCGCGGCGCCGGGGCTTCGGTCAGTGTCATAGAATAGAATTCAGGCCCGATCCCGAAATTTGGTTTTGAAGCGAAAGGAAGAAGAAATCGTGGAAGGCAAGGAGAAAAGTGGAAATCGCCCGGAGGCGCAGCAGGGCTGCATTGAGGACGGTTTTCCTTTAAACGGCGTAGTATGCCGCGATTTCAGCCCCCGGCAGCCAACAGCAATTTCGAAGCCAGGCTACCAGGGGTTCTCTTTTATCTCGAACCGGTGGAGTGCAAAGGAAATCCCCGGGCGGCCGAACTTGGAATTGTCCTGCTCCCAGTCTAAAGGATAATCTGGCACGCTCCGGCTTATGGCGAAAGCTGGCCATATCCCTTTAAACGGCATTGCCGGCCTGGCCGTTTCAGCAGGTTTGAAATAAATCCTGTTAAGCCCCTGCCTTGGCATATTGGCGGGTATGTCTATTTTATAAGTGTTCCAGCCGTCCCTGAGAGGCAGGCTGCCGATCTTTTTGCCGTTAATCCCCACCTCAACGCGCTTGTCCTTGATTCCAGGGGCGGGGCTCAGGTCAAGGTCCATCTCATAGCCGGTTGCCTGCCTGAGATTGGCAAGGAGCACGGATTTTTTTCCGGCACACAAGGCGTAACCGTAGCCGCCTTCTGAAAGCCCGTTAACCCAGCCTTTATACAGATATAAAACGGAGGCGTTAGTGGCGGCTTCCACAATAACATCCTTCTGTTCCGCCAGTTGTGTCTTGTACACGGCAAGCACTCCGTCGTCGTAAATCTTGCTCATGGGCAGCACATTGTTTAAATACCGCTCCATGGCGTCCACGTCCATCGCTGCCCGCGTCTGGGCAAACGGCATCCGGTGCACAACCACATAACCCACCCCGAAAAGGTTTATGAAACCGGGCGCAACCTGGCGGTCTGTTTCCATCGCCAGCCTCAATGCCTGCCCGTTGGACTCCAGATACCCGATTTCAAGAAGGCTCCGGTATATTGGCAGATTGAAGTATGAATAGATGGTTGCATCCGGCACGCGTGAGAGGTATCCATTAAAGAGTTTTTTCCCGTGGAACGTCTGGTAATAAAGCACGTAGTCCGCCGGGTAGCCGGAGTGGGCGATACCGTACTGAAGGAAAACGGGTATCTCCAGAATGGACTGCGCCTCCTTGTCCGCCGCTATCGTATTGTAAACCGGGGGTATGGCGCAGTTGTAAAGAGGATATGGCGCAGTTGTGTACTCGACCAGTATTACCGGAATGATCAGCGCAAAAAGAAATTTCTTTTTTGCAAACGCCCGTTCCATGCCAATGGATGCCAGCATCGCAACAGCCAGCACAGCATAGATGCTGAAACGGTCCGGGGCCCTCAGGCCGGAAAGGAAACCGCTAAGCTCAAACAGCTTGAAAGGCAGCGGCACGGGTATCTGCTTCCCAAAGAAGTGCGGATACGGGCCCATCGCCAGTATCATGAAGACCGCGGCTGAAATGCCCCAGAGCATTAGTTCCAGTTTTTCGCGGCGCAGAGGGCCGTCCGCAATCTTGCCCCTGTTTTTCCGGTGTTGCAAAAATGCGTAAACTGAAAAAACTATGGCGGCTGCCCCCAGGTAGCAATAGTTCCATTCGCCTGTGAAGTATTTTGACAATGATAGCCTTCCAAGAAACGGGTTTGCCGGATGGGGTGAAATGAACCCCGCGATATCGGCCACGTTTTTAGCAATGCCGGTTGATTTCCAGCTTATGTTGCCAAGGCCCTGCCCCGCCGCGCCTTCGCGGAGCGCCCAGTACATTACCGGAGAGATAAAAGGCACGCAAACAAGTACTGCGGGCAGGAACCTCTTTGCAAGTTCCGCCGGCCTCAGCGCCTTAGAGGTCCAATAAATCACCAGGATTATCAGCGTAAAAATACAGCACGCAAGGAAGTGGTAATAATCGGAGAAGAAATTGAACACAAGGAAGATGCCTGCGAATATCGAAAATTTCAGCCTGCCGGAATCTTTATCGAGGGCCTTTAGAAGAAAGAGAAGGTAAAATGGCACCCACTGGGCCGAGCAGATGTTTGCCCATCCGATGCGTATGTAAACGCACCTGTATGAGGCGAATATGAGCCCGGCGGCGAATGCGGCCTTCCAGCCCTTTACAAAACGCCTGGCCAGCAGGAATGCCCCCAGCCCGGAAAGGGCAAAAGAGAGCAGGACAAAGAGGTTGTATATGGCTGGAAGCGTCAGGAAATATTGAAGGGGAATGGAAAAAAGCCCGTTAAGAAACAAAAGGGTATGCAGGGCCAAACCGTTTCTGTGGGGGTAGAACATGTAATCGGTGAAAAAAGGGTTGGTTTTCAGGTCCACAATGGCGTGCTTTACCCACCAGTAATTCCAGAGAAACTGCTGGTCGTCCATTCCGTCGCCCATGGTGTAGTTTGTAAAATGAAGGACAACCGGCCACGTCATCGCAACCGATAAAAGCGAGTAGGCGGAAAAGACGGCAAGGGCCGCTCTCCATCCGGATGGCTTATCAGTATTCATTATTTGCCGGGGGCTGCACCAAATGCAGAATTATACAAGGCGCAAGGCTCAAGGAGCAAGGAAACGGCCCCTTTTCAACTCCGTTGCGCCTTTTTTTTAGTGTTCAATCTGGAATTCATAAGCTCTTGATTTTAAGGCTTTTTTAGAAATTTGCTGTTCAACCGTTCAAACATCCGGCTTTTTTCCAAACTGTTTTCCGCCTGTAACAGCATGATTTTAAAGGGTTTGAATTTAACAGTGGAATTCCTTGGAACATCCCTAACTGTTTGTTTTTGCGGATTTTTTGATTTACGCCGCTTTTGCTTTGAAATCCTTTTTACCCCTTCTTCCAGTGCCATCATAACCCGCCGGACCATGACATAGTCCATATGACATATGTCATTAAGTTCGTGTCATGATTTTTGGAAAGAAGGCATCCGCCGCCGTTTGTTGAATCTGAGAGTCATCACGATTCTACAAACTGAAGACTTTCCCTTCGTCTCTTCAAAATCGATGACTCCCGACAAGGCTAAAGTTTCGCCCTATACACCGCATATGATAATTTTGTTATGATAGTGCAGGTTTCCAACGGGATGAAAGATTGCAAAAAGGCTTATCCGGAGACAAGTAATGTGGCCCCGGAATTCATTGCGCAACGTTAAAATAAACTAAGCAGATGAAAAAAATAAAAAAGAGCCCGGAGTTTGAACTGGAGTGCTGGCTTCAATGCCCCAAGTGCAAGAAACAAAGCAAATTCAATCTTAAAGACATACTGGCGGGTAAACAGGCAAAGTGCAGGCTCTGCCAGACCCCTATGGAGATCAACCAAGCCGGGTTTTCGGAAATCCGCCAAAACCTTGAATCAATGGTTAAGGGCCAAGAAAAAAAAGGGCCTAACTAGCTATAGAATACCGTCCGAACTGCTATTACTCCCAATTGCCTCCGGCAACATTCAGTTCTGGTTACCTGTCTCAAACTTGCTCGTTTACCACACAGAAAAGGTCCACCCTGAATTCCGCCACAGCCACTCTCTGGCATGCCGGGGGCATCCATGATAAGTAAAAGTCAAGGGAAAAAAGAGATTCCCATTGCCGTGGCTTAGCCTCCAGCAGCCTTTTGCTTAATATATCGTTGCTCATCAGACCTTTTTAAATCTTGTCCTGGCAGCCAGACGAATTTTGCAAAGAATTTTTGGGAACGCCGCGCCGGATATAAGGCAAGCCGCTGAAAGGCGAGGAAAGCTTTCCATTCCCCATTCCCCTCCCTTGTGCCTTGCCCCTTGCTATGGTAGGCTCCTGAGAAGAAGTGCTTTAAAATACTTTAGACTCCAAGTATAATAAAACTTGACACGAATCGACTAAAGATACTAAAATCCTAATAGGAAGGAAATGATATGGCGGCGGTAAAGGATTATTACGCGACGTTGGGGGTAGGCAAGCAGGCGGCCCAGGCCGAGATAAAGACGGCCTTCAGGAAGCTTGCGCGCAAGCACCACCCGGACCTAAACCCCGGCAACAAGCAGGCCGAAGAGAAATTCAAGGAGATTAATGAGGCCTACGCAGTCCTAAGCGATCCTAAAAAAAGGGAAGAGTACGACCGGGGCGGCGAAGAGGCATTCCGCGGGTTTGAATGGCAGGGCGGGCAGCCCGGTTATGGCGGTTACGGCCAGGCCGGGGGTGAGTTCGCTTTTGGAGATATATTTGCGGACCTCTTTGGCGCTGGCGGCACGCAAAGGGGCGGCGCGCATTTACCACAGAGGGGCGCGGACCTGATGACCGAGGTGGAAGTCTCTTTTGAGGAGGCGTATAAAGGTACGGCCCGAAGCATGAACTTTGCCCGCGAAGAGACGTGCGGGAGGTGCGGAGGCTCCGGGGCGGCTGAAACGAAAAAATGCCCCCGCTGCGGAGGCACCGGCCGGCTTGCCACAAAACGGGGTTTCTTCAGCGCGCACCAGATATGCCCGGAATGTGGCGGCACCGGGCAGAAAGTGACGGCGATATGTCCGGCGTGCCAGGGGGCTGGAAGAACAATTTCCAGCCAGCCTGTAACGGCAAAGATACCCGCCGGGGTGGACGAGGGTTCCACGCTGAAGCTGAAAGGCATGGGCAATTCCGGTACAAACGGCGGGCCGCCAGGCAACCTGATTATAAAGGTCCATGTAAGGCCTCATCCGTTTTTCACAAGGGAAGGCAATAACGTATATGTGAAGGTGCCGGTCACCATCGGAGAGGCGATACAGGGGGCCAGGATAGAAGTTCCCACGCCCGACGGCAGGGCGATAATGAAGATACCCCCGGCCACCCAGGGCGGGCAGAGGTTCAAGCTGAAGGGCAAGGGGTTTGTCTCACCCAAAGGCGGGCAGGGGCACCTGTTTGTGGATGTGCAAGTGGCAGTCCCCACGGAACTGGACGAGCGGGCAAAAAAAGCGCTTGGGGAGCTTGAAACGGCATACAAGGAGAACCCCAGAAAGAAGGCCCTCGCGTTATGAACCGGAAAGAGGAGCCTCTATATATGATAAGCGTGGTGGCCAGAATGCTCCACGTGCATCCGCAGACGCTGAGGCTGTACGAGCGCGAAGGGTTCGTAACCCCCAAACGCGACAAGAAGCAGAGGCTTTATTCTGAGCGTGATGTGGAAAGGCTTGGGTTTATCATCCAGCTTACCAGGGAGATGGGCGTGAACAAGGCCGGGGTGGAGATTATTTTAAGGATGCGAAACAGGCTTGATTCAGTCCATCGGCAGCTCTCCGGCCTGCTGGATGATTTTCATGAGGCCCCAGGCCATCATGGCCCGGAAGAATTTGACTTCTCCGAATTTGAGCGGAGGTTAAAAAGGATATTTTTTGAAGACGAAGATGCGGACTAATTTTTTAAACGGAGGTCCAAATGAGGCTGGATAAATTCACCATAAAAGCCCAGGAGGCGGTAGCGGAAAGCCAGAAGCTGGCGCTTGAAAAAGGCAATCAGGAGCTTCAGCCGGAGCACCTGCTGCTTGCCCTTCTTGCCGATTCCGAAGGGGTTGCAACAAAGATTCTTGTGCAATTGAATGCCGGGGCCGGCCAGGAGGCGGGCGCTGGCGCTGCCATAAACGCCATTAAAAAAGACACGGAAAAGGCCATAGACCGGTACCCAAAGGTATCCGGGGCGGTACCGGCAGGGCAGTTCTATATGTCGGCCCGGCTGCGGGAGGTTTTTGAGAAGGCGGCAAAAGAGGCCGAACATCTTACGGACGAGTTTGTAAGCGTGGAGCATCTTTTATGGGCTGTATCAAGCGTGTCCGGGCCAAGCCATGACATACTTGCCCGCTATCAGGCCACGCCTGAAAACATACTTGCGGCCATGCGGGCGATAAGAGGGGCGCAGAGGGTGACGGACCAGAACCCGGAAGACAAGTACCAGGCCATAGCGCGCTATGGCAAGGATTTAACGGAGCTTGCAGGCAAAGGCAAGCTGGACCCGGTTATCGGCAGGGATGAGGAGATACGCCGGGTTATCCAGGTGCTCTCCAGGCGCACCAAGAACAACCCGGTGCTTATCGGCGACCCTGGCGTGGGTAAAACGTCCATAGTGGAGGGCCTGGCGCAAAGGGTTGTGCAGAAGGACGTTCCCGAAACGCTCAAAAACAAAAAGGTAATAGCCCTGGATATGGGGGCCCTGATTGCGGGCGCCAAATACAGGGGCGAGTTTGAAGAGAGGCTCAAGGCGGTGCTGAAGGAGATTGAACAGGCTGAAGGAAGCATAATCCTTTTCATTGATGAACTCCACACGCTTGTGGGTGCGGGTGCTGCTGAAGGTGCGATGGATGCCTCCAATATGCTGAAGCCCGCCCTTGCCAGGGGCGAACTGCGCTGCATCGGCGCAACGACTGTAAACGAGTACCGCAAGTATATAGAAAAGGATGCGGCCCTGGAGCGCAGGTTCCAGCCGGTGATGGTGAAGGAGCCTTCGGTGGAGGACGCCATATCCATACTCCGCGGTCTCAAGGAAAGGTACGAGGTGCACCACGGTGTGAAGATAAAGGATTCCGCCCTGGTGGCGGCCGCCGTTTTTTCGGACCGTTACATTACGGACAGGTTTCTGCCGGACAAGGCCATAGACCTGATAGACGAGGCGGCCTCCAAGCTCCGCATGGAGATAGACAGCATGCCGGTGGAGCTGGACGAGATTGAAAGAAAGCTTAGGCAGCTTGAAATAGAGCGGCAGGCAATACAGAGGGAAACCGGGGCGGAATTCTCAGCCGATGGAAGCAAGCAGAAGCTGGCCGCCATATCGCGCGAAATGGCCGAACTGCGCGATAAAGAGACGGTGCTTCGGGCCCAGTGGACCAACGAGAAACAGGTAATAGCCGGTATCAGGGAATTCAAGGAGCAGATAGAGCAGGCAAAGACCGGGGCCGAAAAGGCCGAGCGCGAAGGGGACCTTGGCAAGGCTGCGGAACTGAAATACGGCAAGCTGATCGAACTCCAGAAAAAGCTGGAAGAGGCAAGCAAAAGGCTTCTGGAGATACAGGCCACAAGCAAGATGCTGAAGGAGGAAGTGGACGAGGAAGACGTTGCGGAGGTGGTTTCCAAGTGGACGGGAGTACCAGTTTCAAGGATGCTTGAGGCCGAGGTCCAGAAACTCCTCAAGATGGAAGAGCGCTTAAAGCTGAGGGTTGTTGGCCAGGACGAGGCCGTAACGGCAGTGGCTAACGCGGTGCGCCGTGCGCGGGCCGGCATACAGGACCCCAACCGCCCGATAGGCTCCTTCATATTCCTTGGCCCAACGGGCGTGGGCAAGACGGAGCTTGCCAGGGCGCTTGCGGAGTTTCTGTTTGACGACGAAAGCGCGATGATCCGGATAGACATGTCTGAGTATCAGGAGCGTCACACGGTAGCCAGGCTCATAGGCGCGCCCCCAGGATATGTTGGGTATGAAGAAGGCGGGCAGCTTACAGAGGCGGTACGCAGGAGACCCTATTCAGTGGTGCTGTTTGATGAGATTGAGAAGGCGCACCCGGAGGTCTTCAACCTGCTTCTGCAACTGCTTGATGACGGCAGGCTTACCGACGGGCATGGCCGCACGGTGGACTTCAGGAACACGGTAGTTATACTTACCTCCAACGTCGGCGGCGTGCATATACAGCAGATGCTTGAGGAGCACGCAAGGCGGCCGGAGCACTGGGGGCCCCCGGCCGGAGAGGCCGAAATAAGGGCGCGCGTGCTTGAGGACCTGAAGGCCCATTTCAAGCCAGAGTTTTTAAACAGGATAGACGAGATACTGGTGTTTAATCCCCTGTCCAGGCAAATGCTGGAAATGATAGTTGATATACAGCTTGGGAAGATGAAGAGGTATCTCACACAGAAGGGGATAGACGTGGTCCTTACAGAGGAGGCCAGAAGGTGGTTTGCCGAACTGGGATACGACCCGGTTTACGGCGCAAGGCCCTTAAAGCGCCTGATGCAGACTGAGATACTGAACCCGCTTGCCGCAAAACTTCTTTCTGGAGAACTGAAAGAGAGGGACGTGGCTGAAGTGGATCTAAAAGACGGGCAGGTAACGCTAAGGAAGGCAGCCCGGGCGGAATCGGAGCAGGAGGTTTTTCCCGGCGGAAATCCCGGCAATGGCGGCAAACAGGCAGAAAAGGAAGGAAAAAGAAAGGCCAAAACAACGGCGAAAAGTTCATAGATGGTTAACCCTTGTCCTGGTTTGTCCGGGCCGGGGCCATCGGGACCTCACTGTGCGGGGGCGGGTTTTCAACCCGCCCTTTCCATGAAAAATCACCTGTTTTCCAGATAAAAACCAACTTATTTATTTAAAAAACAACAAAGCTAAAACTGTACATTCATATTGACAATTGATTTCGAAACTCTTATATTTTTGCATTACTTTCCAGAGGAGGAGGTAGGGAATGAGGAAGTTTTTAATCGCATTAGTTGCCCTTGCTGTTCTGCTGCCGCCGGGCCTCGGCCTTGCAGCCACAACCGAGGATGATCTCCAGCAAAAGATCAACGATCTTCAGCAGCAGTTGAAGGCCTTGCAGGGCCAGGTCCAGAAGATCAAAGAGCAAAAGGAAGCGGCGCCTATTGTCATGCCGGCGGCAACTCCCGTTGCCGACAACGAGACGGAAACCAAAACCAAAACCGCAACCTGGCCAAACTGGCTGAGGATTGGCGGCGACTACAGGGCCAGGCTGGATTATCTGAGCGGAGATGCTCCTGCTTTCTATGATTTTCTGGAAAGCGGCAAGTTTGCTGACCAGGTTTATCAGTACATGCATGGAGGGCCCGTGCCTACGGTAGGGCCAACCGAGGATGCCGCCACCAAGTATAAGAATCACTCTCTTTTGACCAATCGCTTTGGCCTGAACATTACGGCATCCCCACTTGATAACGTAAACGTAAAGGCCCGCCTGCTCATGTATAAAATCTGGGGCAGCGAGACTGAAAACCCGCTTGACCAGAACCTGTTCTTTATGGACAGGGCCGGGACGTTTGACGGGGTTTTGGGCCATGTGCCAAGCAGCGATTACCTGGGCGTGGATTACGCCTACGCAACCTGGTACAACATAGCGGGCCAGCCGCTTTGGTTCTCGATAGGCAGAAGGCCTTCTACCAGCGGCGTGCCAGGCAATATACGGCAAAACGCACAGACGACCGGCACGGCTGGCGTACCCAGCCCGCTCATCGATTATGCTTTTGACGGATTGAGCATCGGATATGCCCCGTACATAGACGCCCTCCCAGGTGCCTACGCTAAGATATGCGCTGGCAGGGGGTTCGACTCCGGTTTCAGCAAACTCCATGACACTAATTTCGTGGGCTTGTTCCTGGTCCCTTACAGCACCGATAATCTAAGTATTGAGCTGCTTGCGGACAAGGGCATAGACATCTTCGACGTGCCGCCGGATTTCGCGCTGCCGACTACCGCTGTCTCTCAAAACGGCATAGATTTCAACGCGGCGCTGAACCCGACCACGAACGTGGGCAATATATACTGGTATGGCGGCGTGGTGCAGGGCAAGGTTCTTGACAACTTGAATCTGTTTGCCTCTGCTGCGTTGAGCGATGCCCACCCCAATGGCAACAAGGCAGGGGCCTTTGCCCCGTTTATTGGGCAGGCTTTCGCTGCCGCGGGCGTAAATCCAACGCCGCAGGAAGTGCAGGCCTTCGAACCGCAGATGCTTGACGGCCAAAACCACACCGGCGAGGCCTTCTATGTTGGCGCACGTTACGACCTGCCTACTGGCACGAAGATAGGCGCGGAGTACAATTATGGCTCCAAATACTGGATAGGTTTCGTGCCTGCCGGCGATGACATGTGGACTTCCAAGGTTGGCACAAGGGGCAACGTTTACGAGGGCTACATAATTCAGGAACTGCATGGCAAGAAAATTGACAAGCTGGCGAAGGCCTACTTCAGGCTCGGCTACCAGTATTACGATTTCCAGTACACCGGGTCTAACAACTGGCTCGGCACGCCTGTGAAGATTAGCGATTTGCTTGCATCACCTAACAATATGCAGATGTTTCCTGTAATCAAGAAGGCACAGGACATTTATCTGACCTTCGAGGTACATTTCTAAAAAACAGTTTCCAAAGGGTACATTCCTAACCACCCTTTCTCTGGGGGCCGGAAATCCGGCCCCTCTTTTTTTGCGCTTGAAATGATATTGACGCTCTATTTAACCAACTCTCCGGTGAATGCGTTAAGCAAAAGACGCCGGTTTGCCGGAGAAGGCTTTTTACTGAAATCGAACATGTTTCCAAGCGAACCGGCCTTTTCGTCAAATGAGCCGCCGCCTATCCGGCCAAGCCCCCAGTTGTCTTCGATAAAACGGATTATGGAAGTCTGGTCCGTAATGCTGTGGTCCACGAAATTCACTTTTGCCAAGGGGGAGATTACCAGCAGGGGCAAACGCGGTCCATGCCCGCAG
This sequence comes from Nitrospirota bacterium, assembly GCA_021788025.1. Lineage (GTDB taxonomy): Bacteria > Nitrospirota > Thermodesulfovibrionia > Thermodesulfovibrionales > JdFR-88 > JAKAKS01. The sequence goes on along the minus strand of JAJYLE010000004.1, from coordinate 28,167 downwards.
CGCCCCGCATATGCGCCCGCAGCCGGAATGCCGCATTGTCCTGGGCCCGTCAGGGCGTCAGCCGCGCCGGATGATTTATTGATTATGGGGGGCATCACATGGTCATAAGAGCCGTCAGAATCATCATACGAAATTATTATCGCCATGTCTTTCCAAAAGGGCGTTTTTTGCAGCCTGTTTATGGTTTGCACCAGGAATTTCTGTTCTGCCAGCGGGTCTGAATATCCGGGGTGGCCGTCCTCATAGCCCGGCGCCTTTATGAACGAGACCGCCGGAAGATTTCCGGCTTTAATGGCGGCCCAGAAATCGCCCAGGCCGTATTGATGGTTGGCCTGGTCCTTGCGGCCAACCGTTTTTGCCGATAACGGAGGCAGGTGATGTGGGTTGGCCGTGGATTTGTAATACTGGAACGGCTCATGATGCGGCAGATAATCAGCCATGGTTTTCCGATTGCTGCCAATATGATTTGAGCCGCAGACGGCCTTTCCGGCAATCTGTCCGGTGGGCCTGAAACCGCCTTCGAACCATCCCCAGGTGATGCCTTTTTTATTCAGGAGGTCTCCGATGTTCCGGCCGGACATCCTTATCACCGGCCCCCTTGAGCAATCGTCGTAAGCCGGATCGATGTCATCTATTACAGTGCCGCCGGTAACTACTATGTCTCCAGTGCGATAGGTGAAATCCTCCGGGTTGGCCCCGTGTGTCTGCCCGGAAACCAAGTCCAGCGCCCCAGGGGTGGAGGGGCCAAAGATGGTATCGAACGAGTTGTCGCTCATTGCATAATGTTGCGCGTAATTCCAGAGGGCGGTGACGGTGTTGCCATCGAAGTACGCCATAACCTGGCGGGGATCGCAGCCTTTTTTCCGGTTGGCCGTGGCCTCCATGAACTTATCCAGCAGGCCGTGGTCATACGCCATCTGCTCGGAAGTGTACCGGTGGTCCTGGCTACAGATTGCGGCGTTGGCGCGGTCCAGCCGCCACGGGTTTGCGGCATTCGGGTTTTTTGAGAGCAGGTAGTGGCCAAGACCGTTTACGGAAGGGGTGCCACTTTTAGCGTGAAACGGGGGCTCCCCGCGCGGGTTAAGGGCCTTTGGATAGGTTGCGAAATACCGGTCGAATGATTCGTTCTCCTGGAATATCACTACGATATGTTTAACTGGCGTAGTGGTTCCAGTAGCCGCCATCACTGGATAGGCCGGCAAATACCAGGTAAGAAAAACGGCCGAAAAACTTAAAAATTTTTTTCTCATCGGTCACCCTCCATATTAATTCAAGTATAAAAGTCTAACGGAGAAAAGTTACAGGATTATGTCTGCGCAGTTTAATTTCATTTAACAGAGCCCGTAAAGCATATCTCCCCTTTTCTTTTTTCTCTGCCGTTTTTATAATAATTCTGCGCAGATGAAGGTTGGGTTTAACACGAATATCCCTTACAAGGGCAAGACCTACCACGTCCAGACCGAGGACTGCGGGCTTTCCAACCCCCATATCCTGACGCTCCTTTACTATGAGGGGGCGATACTTGCCTCAAGGCGCACCAGTTATGAGCCGTTTATCGGCAGGCCGGATTGCAGCCAGAAGATACTGGAGCTTATGAACCTGCAGCACAAGCTCATGATGAAGGAATTAGTGGCCGGTAAACATACTGCCCCATCTGGCGGAGGTAGTCCCGCAGATCCCGCGGGCACCGTAGGCGGCAAGCCTGAAGAAAAACCGGCAGAAGGCCGCGATACTGCGCAACAGGCCCGGTGCAACCCGGTTGCCCCGGCAAGCTCCGCGCAAGCAACAGCGCCTGCCGCGCTGGAACCAGGTAAGGCGGCCGGTACCGGCGGGAAAAGCAAGCCTGAAGAGGGCCATAAAACAAAGGGACATGCGGGCGCAAAAGGGCAGATAAAAAACAGTCTGGATGACGTGCTGATAGACTTTATACTCAGGAACAGGCAGGAATGATCAAATTCGAGTCCGTCTCCAAATCCTATGACGGCAACATGGTACTTAATGACCTCAGCTTCCATGTTGAAAAAGGCGAGCTTGCCTTCCTTACCGGGCCTTCAGGCGCCGGCAAGACCACTATTTTGAAGCTTATCTATCACGCACTGGCCCCTGAGGCGGGCGCTATATACATTAACGGGCAGAATACATGCTTCATAAAACACTCGGATATCCCATGGCTGCGGCGCGCTATCGGGATCGTTTTCCAGGATTTCAGGCTGCTGCTCACGAAAACAGTGTTTGAGAACGTGGCGCTGGCTCTGAGAATAAGGGGCCTTGATGAAAGGGAGATAAAGGCCCGCGTGATGGAGACGCTGAAGATGGTGGGTCTAAGGCATAAATCGGACAATTTCCCGCAAGCGCTTTCGGGCGGGGAGCAGCAGAGGGTGGTAATAGCGCGCGCCATCGCCGCCGAACCGATGCTGATTCTTGCGGACGAGCCCACCGGCAACCTGGACCCCGAGACTGCTGCCGGTATCATGAGCAGCTTCAAGGAGATAAACGCCCGCGGAGCAACCATTTTGATAGCTACCCATAACCGGGACCTTTACCATAATTCAGGCAGGAAGGTGTTCAGGATAGCATCGGGCACGGCGGCCGGTACAGTTGTGCGGCAGGAGGAATCTTAAAAACAAAAGATGTCCTATCACGTTAAAACTGCACTTTCAGACTTGTGGAAGGAAAAATGGATAAACCTGCTTGGCTGCCTGAGTATGGGTGTGGGATTGTTCATGGCAGCATTGGCCCTGGCCGCCGTAATAAACTCCAACCGGGTGGCTTCTGCCCTTCCGGAGAGGTTTTCGCTTACCGTTTTTCTTAAGCAGGATGCCACCCCGGCCGACATCGCCCAGATACAAAACGCGCTTAGAAGTGACAAGCCCGTCAAGTCGGTTGCTTTCATCTCCAGCGACAAGGCCCTGGCGAATCTTAAAGAAGGTCTGGGGAATAAATATTCTTACCTGCTTGAAGGGCTGGATTCCAACCCCCTGCAGGCTTCCTTCGACGTAAAACTGCGGAAGGAGTACGTACGGACCGTATCAGTTAAGGCCCTGGCAGCGTCTTTAAAAACAATGAGCGGCGTGGACTCGGTCAACTATGGCAAAGGCTTTTTAGATACGATACAGAAGGTGGTGCACGCCGTTTCCGAAGCGGGCCTGGCGCTTTTTGCAGGCCTTCTGGCAGGCGCGGTATTTATCTGTTATAGCACCATAAAAATACTTTTTTACAGGAAAAGTGACGAAATAGAGACGCTGAAGCTGCTTGGCGCCACGGGCTGGTTCGTAAGGGCGCCTTTTCTGCTGGAGGGTGCCGTTATGGGCTTTTTGGGCGGATTGGCAGCTGGCGCGGCCTGCTTTGGCGCTTTCGACGTCTTCCTTTCGGGGGTTGGAGGCGCGCTGCCCCTTTTAACCAATCTTTCCATCCCGCCAGCTCTTGTTGCGGGCTTGCCTGTGGCAGGGGTGCTTGCCGGCATGGCCGGGGCCCTTATAGCTATTGGCAGAGTCAGGCCTTAATGGAGTGCCCAGCTACGGTGGTACATGCGAACACTCTTTCATGAGTAACGCCAGTAAAAAGCTGTCCGTTTTCATCTTTGTAATTCTGATTGTTTCTCAGTTTGCCCCAACCCAGGCCGGTGCTGAAGACGTAAGGCAAAAACTGGGCCGCATACAGAACCAGATAAAAGTACACGAAAAGAATTTGAACAGGGCAACCCGCAAGGAGCAATCTGTGCTGGCGGAGATGGACCGCATTGACCGGGACATGGTTGGCCTTAAAAAAACCTATAACGCCGAGAAATCCAAACTTTATGCCATAAATAACCAGATAATTGCCACGCAGGCCGCAATTAATACGGCGCAGCAGAATATCGAGCAGCGCTCTTCCTGGCTTAAAAAAAGGCTGCAGGGCATGCAGAAGCAAGGCAAGGCTGATGAGATTGCCATGATATTGGAATCCGGAGATATGAGCGATTTCATAAGACGGTGGAAGGCCCTGGAGACCCTGGCTGCGGTGGAGAAATCCGCCTTTGAGGATTATAAAAATCAGCTGGACATCCTTCAGCAGAAACAGAAACAACTGGCACCTTTAAAAACGCAGTTCGTGGCTGCACAGCAGAGGACTGCAAAGGCCGAGGCGGACCTGAATTCAAAGAAATCAGAAAAAAACGCCCTGCTGGCATCGATCAGAAGCAAGAAGGCGGGATACCTGAGTATGATCCGGGACTTAAAGCAGCAGAGCGCAAAGTTGCAGGAAATAATACGCCGGTCCGAACAGCAGGCTGGCGGGGCTTATAATGGCAAGGGTTTCCGGGGGCTTAAAGGGCGGCTGCAATGGCCTGTGCAGGGCCGGGTGGCTTTAGGTTACGGCAGGGGATCAGACCCGCTTTTTAAAACCCCGCTGTTCAGGACTGGCATCTATATAAAAACCGAGCCGGATGCGATTGTCCGCTCTGTCCAGGACGGCAAGGTGGTATTTGCAGATTACTTCAAGGGTTACGGCCGGCTGGTAATAATCAGCCATGGCGGCGGATATCATACACTTTACGCCAACCTGAATGAGATTTTTTTGAAAGTTGGGGATATAATAGAAAAGAATGCGGAGATCGGGAAGGTTGCAGAATCTGTCCTTGTAGGCGCTCCGTCCCTGTACTTCGAAGTGCGATACAAGGGCAAACCCCTGGATCCGCTCCAGTGGCTCGGCAGGAAATGAGGCATCAGCCATAAGCAGGCCGGGCCCGAATCGAACCGGAGGTTTTCAGCATGTCCCTGAGATTTAGAAACAAAAACTGGGTCCTTGTGCTCCTCATCAGCCTGCTGGTGTCTGTTTTTGCACTTGACCTGTGGACCCGCCTTAACGTAAGCGCCGACGAGGAGTATTCGAACCTAAAAATATTCACCGAAGTGCTTTCGCAGGTTGAAAACAATTATGTGGAGAAGCCAGACTCCAAGCAACTGATCTACGGCGCCATAAACGGCATGATAAGCTCCCTGGATCCTCATTCCGGGTTCATGCCCCCGGACGTTTATAAGGAAATGCAGATCGACACGAGGGGCGAATTCGGGGGCTTGGGCATCCAGATCGGGACAAAGGACAACGTCCTTACCGTAATAGCTCCAATTGAGGACACTCCCGCTTACAAGGCCGGTATCAAGGCCGGCGACCAGATCCTGAAAATAGATGGCCAGCCTACTGCTGGCATGCAGATATTTGATGCTGTAAAAATGATGCGCGGCCCCAAGGGTACGCCTGTCACAATCACCATAATGAGGAACGGCTTCAAGCAGCCCGAGGATTTCAGGATCCTAAGGGGCGAGATAACGGTCAAGAGCGTGAAATACAAGATGATCGACAAGGACCAGGGCATAGGGTATCTGAAACTTACCCAGTTCCAGGAAAAGTCGGCTGAGGACATGGCAAACGCCCTGAAGAAAATGAGCAAGGAAGGCATGCATTCCCTGATCCTGGATCTCCGGAACAATCCTGGAGGCCTTCTTACCAGCGCTATTGATGTGGCCAGCCAGTTTCTGCCGCAGGGAAAGCTGGTTGTGTACACGCAAGGCAGGGTTGGCGGAAGGTCCGATTATATGACTTCAAACCAGTATACTTCGTACACTACAATGCCGGTGGTGGTGCTGGTGAACCAGGGGAGCGCCAGCGCCTCTGAAATAGTTTCCGGCGCGCTTAAAGACTGGAAAAGGGCTGTTATCATGGGCACCAAGACATTCGGGAAGGGCTCCGTCCAGACGGTTATCCCTCTTAGTGACGGCTCAGGGTTGCGGCTGACTACGGCGCGGTATTATACGCCAAAGGGTATATCTATCCAGAACACCGGCATTCTGCCGGATATAGAGGTGAAGCTGGTTATCCCGCCATCAGAGGCGAAGAAGATCAAGGAATATCCGGTAATCAGGGAAAAGGACCTTAAAAACCACCTTGATGCCAACCCCTCACAGAAAGGGACCGGTGACGATGTTCAGGAGGCGCCCTGGGTAGACTTGAAAGCGAAGGACGACAACCAGCTCCAGAGGGCTGTTGATCTGCTTAAGACGTGGGACATCTTCAGCAGCATCACTGCCGTAAAAAACGGCCCGGCCCAAACAACCAGCGCTTCGGTTGCAGCGCCTGCTTCAAAATAACAAGGACTGGGGACAGGGCAACGGGAATATTTTCCTGTTCCTTGTCCCCTTAATTGTATAAAAAACCATGGCGGGGAAGATAATTTTTGATATAGAGACAGCGGGCGAGAATTTCGATTCTCTGGACGAGCACACACGCCAGTATTTAACCAGGTATGCCCAAACAGAAGAGGACCTTACCGAGATCAAGGACAGCCTCTCGCTTTACCCCCTTACAAGCCAGATAGTTGCAATAGGCATGCTGAACCCGGAAAGCGGGAAAGGAGTGGTCTATTTTCAGGCCCCGTCGGCAAATCTGGAGCCGTTTGAGGAAGACAGGGTCAAATACGAGCCCGGGACCGAGAAAGAGGTGCTTGAGAGGTTCTGGCAAACAATAAAGAGCTACGAGCAGTTCATCACTTTCAACGGGAGGTGCTTTGATTGTCCGTTCATCATGATCCGCTCCGCTTTTCATGGGATAAAGGCCGCGCGCGATCTGATGCCCAACAGATATAGCGGTTGCCATCTGGATCTTTTGGACCAGCTCAGCTTTTTTGGCGCCGTGCGCAGGCGCTTCAGCCTGGATATGTGGTGCCGTTTCTTCGGTATAAAAAGTCCCAAGGAATCGGTGGACGGCAGCGAGGTTAAGAGTCTTTTTGAGGCCGGCCGTTACCTGGACATTGCCAGATATTGCGCAGGAGACCTCAGGGCCACAGCCGGGCTGTACAATTACTGGAGCACATATATGAGGCCTGCCCCGGAAAAGCCCTTGTGGGATAAAAAGGGATAAAAATGTGCGATCTTAACGCTTATCTGCTGAAAGAAGGTAAGGAAGAACTTTTCTTGGAGAATGTTGACGTAATCCGGCCCGAAGGGGACACGGTGTATTTAAAGAGCCTCTTCGGGGAGGAGAGGTGGTTTGAAGGCGCAATAAAGGAAATACTTGCGATCAAGAGGAAGATAGTCCTTCAACCTGCCCCAAAGCATTGAGCACTGATGCCGCTTGGCTCCACGGCTGGCCCCATTACGGCCTTATCCTTTCCGGCAATTGCAGCCCTTCGTACAATATGGCTTTTGATGAAGACCTGGCCCGGACTGTTATTGAAGGCAAACTCTCCCCTACACTTCGCATTTACGGATGGGACCGCACGTCCCTCACCCTGGGGCGGTTCCAGCAAAAAATGGACAGGGTTAATATTTCATTTCTGCAGCAGCGCGCCATCCCTGTTGTAAGGAGGCCTACGGGCGGACGGGCCATACTGCATGGCGAAGACATAACTTACAGTTTCTGTTCACGTTACGATGGGCCATTCAAAGGCAAAGGGCTCCGGCAATGTTACGAGCTTATCAGCCGGGCAATCATGAAGGCTCTGGATATGTCCGGTATTTATTCGTGCATGGAGAGGGCGGCTTATGATGCAAGCCGCTCCGGAAGCCCGCACTGTTTTCAGTCTGTTTCGTATGCCGAACTTACCGTAAATGGCAGAAAAATTGTAGGGTCGGCCCAGAGGAGATGGCCTGAAGGTTTTTTGCAGCAAGGTTCAATTCCGGTGCGCATAGGCCAGGAATTAAATGCCGGCGTGTTTGAGGATTTTGAGCCCGAAAAGATGATTTCGCTTACTGATGTTGCCCCGGAATTCGATAAAAACGGTTTCATTACAAACCTGAAAAAAGGGTTCGAAACCGTCCTGGATGCGCCATTGGCAGAGATTTGCGTTCCGGCGGAGGAATCTGCCGGGCTTACCCGGGAGTTTGACCGGGCATGGCATCTGCCCGGGTATCCTTCTGCTGAATCCCTTCAGAAATACCAGCCCCTGTCTTTTTAAAGTAGTACGAAAAGGCTGAAGCTATCAGGCACAGCCCAAGATAATACTCGGCCGCGTACGTCACAATCATGTAAGGGAACGCAAGGAATACCCCTATCAGGAAAAACAGGTTTAACGGGGCAAGTATCACGAATGTAATGATTCCGTACAGGAAAAAGAGCAGGCTGAAGCCGAAAAAGGCACCCGGGTTCCGGTATAGAAAGGTTACGGCTGTTTTCAGCGAGGCCCACGCATCCTTTTTTTCAAGAACTGTTGCGGCCGCTCCGAATGCGCCAATTGACAGCCCACCCAGCACTGACGCGACCACAAATACCGTTATGAAAATATACAGGACCATGCCCAGGAGCACGCCAAGAAACGTGTTGCTCTCTTTAAGTGCATCTGAAATATATATTGTCCCGCCTACGGCGATGCCGGCAAATATGGATGCGGCTATCACTAATAACCCAAGCAGCGCGTAAAAGCCTGTAAGCCTCCGTAAATGCTCCTTGGCCGCAGCGAAGAAAAGCCTGCCTGTAAATACCTTCCGTCCCTCTTTTACAGCTGATACAGCAATTATGCCCATGCAGCCAGACATTACATAAACCCAGACCAGAGCGATAACCATCAGGTACAGCAGCACGCTTGTGAGCACCATCAGGGCTATACCGAAATAGCCGCTCATGAACGCTTCTTTCAGGCCGTTCAGGAAGGCCATAGCGCTTGAGGTTGCAAGTTCCACGCCTACTACCATTACTGCAATGAAAAGGGGTATGCCTACTATGATAAACAAGGCTAGCCAGTTGACCAGGGAACCCGCCACACGCGCTAGCACAATTTGCCAGTTGCGGTTGACTACCCTGAACCCCTGCTTTATGGAATTTCCGAATTCGGCCGGCATCTATTCATTTTAACAGGCTGGCATTGGCGCTGCAAAGTGCATGGGTTCTGCTAAAATAAAAAGGCATGGATTCAGCAAGCAAAGAGAAGCTCAAAAAAGCGCTTCTGGCCGGGAATTTTGAATCCCTTCCCGCCATCGGGAAATCTAACCAGATTATGAGGCAGCTTATCTCGTTTTCATATGACAGAAGCGGCCTGCTATCCAGGAGGGCCATAGAAGCGGCCGGCTTTCTTGCTGCGCGCCTTAAACATGGGGAGGCTCATGACGTAATCGAGCGCCTTTTCGTGATGATGCGGGATGAATCCGGCGGCAACCCATGGAGCGCTCCGGAGCTGATAGGCGAGATACTCCGCGCTCATTTGCGCCCACTCGGCCACCTGATACCCATACTGGTTTCTTTTCATGGTGAAGCAATTTTTACTGCCGGCATATTAAGCGCCCTTGCCAGGATAGCCACTGATGCGCCCGATTCAGTTCTCCCTTACCGGGAACTGGCCTTTGTCTGTCTGAAAAGCCATAACCCTGAGGTGAGGGCCAACGCCCTCATGATTATGAAAGGGCTGAGGGATAGCACTTACATCTCTGAGATAGCCAAAATGATGCGTGACCAGGAGCCTGTCCTTTTCTATGATGGCCGGAGTCTTTCGGCCAGTACCGTGGGCGATATAGCCAGGTTTGTTTATGAGGAAATAATAAAAGATAACAGCCAAGCCCACGGAGAAGCCCTTTAAAAATCCAATAGAATTGTGCCGTATCCTGCCCGGCCAGCTTGCTTTTTGAAACCTAAAAAAGTTTAAATATTAACCATAATTACCAGATTATCTATGAAAACATCTAAAACAAGCCAGGCCTTTCAAGGCAAGCAGAAACAGGACATGCCGCTCTATCCTATCGGTATAGTTGCAGAACTGGTGGGCACTACGGACCAAACACTCAGGCTGTATGAAAAACATGGCCTGTTGAAACCCCATCGCCGCAATAAAAACCGGTTTTATTCTGAAAACGACATCAAATGGCTGGCCTGCATCCGGGACCTGATACATGTAAAAAAGATAAGCATAGAAGGAATCAAGCGGCTGCTTAATTATGCTCCGTGCTGGGAGATTACAAATTGCTCTGAGGAGCGCAGGTCAACCTGCTCGGCTTTTATAGACAGGACAAAGCCATGCTGGGAACTGAATCGGATGATCTGCAACAGGGCCACAGGCCGTATATGCGAAGACTGCGTAGTGTACCTATCGGCAAAACATAAAGAAAAAAAGACCAAGTAGGCACGCTAAAACTCTAGTTGCTGCCCCTGGGCAAGAAGGCCCAGGTTTTCGATCCCCAGTTCTTCGAGCTCCCTTGCTATCTCTTCAAGAAAGAACGGCTTTGAATGTATCGCCCAGACCATTCCGGGCTTATGTTGCATCGTTTCCAGTTCCCTTTTAAGCAGCGATGGCGTCAGGTGGCCCGACGCAAGGGCCTGTCTTTCCATTGCATTGGGGAACGACACATCTATCAGAAAGCAATCTAGCGGCTTGCTGCCAAGCATCTTCCATGTCTTTTGTGCCGGGCCTGTATCTCCGGAATAAAAAAGCCTTTTCCCCGTCCCCTGCTCCTCCACCAGATAGCCTACCGCGGGGCCGTTATGGTTGATCCGGTAAGGGGTTATTGAATAATTGTTAACCATACAGGGCTCTTCCTCTTTAAGCGCCACAAATTGCAGCATGGGGGCTTCCGGGGAAGGAATGGAAGTAAAGTCCGGCCATATTACCCCGTTGAAGATATGCCGCTTCAGGACTTCAAGTATTGCGGCCGGGGCCGCCACCACGATACCCTTGTGCTGGGGGTCTTTCAGAAATACATTGTCCGCCAGAAAAGGGATGCATTTTACATGATCCAGATGTGTATGGGTGATAAAAACGGCCTCTATCTTCATCTGGTCTTCGATATCCAGCAGGTTTGTGACGCTGCCTGCGTCAAAAAGTATTTTTTCGTCCAGCAGGTACGAAGCAAAATTGCGCCCGGGTGTTTCAGAGCCGGAGCAGCCGACGGCTCTGATTCTCATGCCTGTCTTTATCTGGACGCCTGGCATCCTGAAATTGTAACCACTGGTTATCCATAAAGAAAAGTGAAAATTACCTTTACAGCGGTGCGGTATTCCGGGTCCAGGGCCGGGGTACCCCTCGCATGGTAATTTTACCTTGCCCTTCATTAAACGCCACCCGCATAATTATGCCGGGAAGAGGAGGGGAGACATCGTTAACCAGTATGTAGTAACCGTTTGGGGATGCAAGGAGGGCGATCCGCGGCAAATGATCGGGACCGTGCAGAAGGCCGGGCTGGATGGCAAGTGGGCTTTTACCTGCTCTGATGAACTCCTTGCGATTTTGAAGCCGGCGGACAAGCCGCGGCCTCAGCCACCGGATTCAAATACGGACTTTTCAGGCCGGAAGATGCTTTAGCTGACCGGGGGAGGGGTTCTCCGGTTTCCGGGCGGACGCCCGGAACGTTGCAGGAGAGGGCTTCCGGGTTTTTCGCCCGGAAGCCCGGATTTTTTTAAATCCTTCTATCCCGCACATTCTGAAACCGCTGCGGCAATTACTTCCAGCATGCGTTCCAGATTGGGTTGGCTTACTGAAAGTGGCGGCATTATTACTATCACATTGCCCAGCGGTCTTATGAAAAGCCCCTTTTCAAGAGCCTTCAGAGCAACCTTCCAGCCAACACGCTGCTCCCACGGGAAATGCTTTTTAGTCTCCTTGTCAGCTACCAGCTCCACCCCGGCCATAAGCCCAAGCCCCCTGGCCTCGCCAACAAATTGCCGGGTTTCCATATCGCGAAGCCAGTTTTTCAATATTGCGGCCTTCGGGGCGGCCATGCCCGGGATGTCTTCTTTATCGAAGATGTCCAGCACCGCGCTGGCCGCGGCGCAGGCAAGCGGGTTTCCGGTATATGAGTGGCCATGGAAGAAGGTCTTGAGCTCCTCATACCCCCCCAGGAACGCATTATAGATCTTATCGTTAGCAACCGTTACGGCAAGCGGTAAATAGCCGCCTGTCAGCCCCTTGGAAAGGCAGAGTATGTCCGGGACAACACCTTCATGCTCGCAGGCGAAGGTCTTGCCGGTCCTGCCGAAGCCGGTGGCCACCTCGTCGGCTATAAAAGGCACGCCGTGCCTGTTGCATATTTCCGAAACCCGTTTCAGATACCCTGCCGGGAAAAAGATCATGCCCCCGGCGGCCTGCACCATAGGCTCCAGCACTACGCCTGCAACAGTGTCCCTGTTTGCCTCCACAAGCCGCTCAAGGGCGGCGGCGCATTCAAGCCCGCAGCCGGGGCGCGAAAGCCCCAGGGGGCACCTGTAGCAATACGGCGAAGGCGCTTTTCCAGTGCGGAAAAGAAGCGGCTTGAAAGCGGAGTGGAATATGTCCACCCCGCCAACGCTAACGGAGCCAAGGGTGTCGCCGTGATACCCGTTTTCAAGCGATATGAATAGTGTCCTTTGCTTTTCGCCTTTGTGCGCCCAATACTGGAAGGCCATTTTGAGGGCCACTTCCACCGATGTAGAGCCGTCATCCGAAAAGAAGATTCTGGTGAGCCTGCCTGCGCCGAAACTCTTCTGGACAAGTGCGGCAAGCTTGCCCGCAAGTTCGGAAGATGCCTCATTGGCCATTCCAAGAAGGGTGGAGTGGGCAACCTTGCCAAGCTGCGCCTTTATGGCCTCGTCTATTTCCCTGCGCCTGTGGCCAAGTATGTTTACCCACAATGAGGATACGCCATCCAGGTACCATCCTCCGCGCACGTCTTTTAAAAAACAGCCGCTGGCCCCGGTGATTATCAGCGGGTCGGATTTTGCCCAGTCCGCCATCTGGGTAAAAGGGTGCCAGATATGTTCCCGGTCCAGGGAGCGCAGGCGGGCTATCCGGGAATCAATGTTCATGGGCGCATCGGCCTTGCGTTTATTTTTTGGAGCAGGCGGGACATTCCGGGTCCCTGTACGTCTTGAAGCTCTTGAACTCCGTTTTGTACCCGTTCCATACCAGCAGTTTTCCTTTATGGGGCTGGCCCACGCCTGCAAGATATTTAAGCGCTTCTATCACCTGTAAAGAGCCCATCGTGCCGGGGGTGGCCCCAACCACGGGGAATACCTCGGAGGGAGGGGCCTCCGGGTAGATGCATTTGAGGCAGGGTGTTTCCGGGACTTGTATAAAACTTAGCCTGCCCTCCATACCCCAGATGCTTGCAAATACCAGCGGGATGCCTTTGTTCATGGCGCAGTCGTTCAGGATGTATCTGGTGGGGAAGTTGTCCATGCAATCCAGGATTATATCGGCGTTGCCAACCAGGCGGTCCACGGAATCGCAGGTTATTTTTTCGGCAAACGCGGTAACGTTTATGTCCGGGTTCAGCTCTTCAAGCGTGGTCTTGCCGGATATGGCCTTGTTTATGCCTATGCGCGCGTGATTATGGAGTATCTGGCGGTTCAGGTTGCTCCAGTCCGGCGAGTCGAAGTCGCATATCCGGATATTGCCCACGCCCGCCACCGCAAGATAGATGGCCACAGGCGAGCCAAGCCCCCCGGCCCCGGCTATGAACACCGTTGAAGATTTTAGCTTCTTCTGTGTCTCTTCGCCCCAGCCCTCCATGAGCATCTGGCGGTTATATCTTTTCAGTTCGCGCTCGCTAAGCATTTTCCAGGCTTCCCCCCTGTGTGTTTTTGTGAGTTAAGATGTTTGGCTTCTATTTTAACCCAATCGCCGGGAAAAGGGCCGCCCACGGCACGAGGTGCGCCGGCTTTACCCCGGAATAGTGTCCCGATTCTTTATCCGTCACTTGCGCCGCCCGGCGCCTTTCTTTTTATATGTTCCAGCCATTTCTGGATTTTCTTTTGCTTCCGGCCACTTAGGGCCGGAATTTTTGTTCCGTTTGTTCCATCTGTTCCACCTCCTTGATCTAATCAAGCGCTTGATTTTAAAGGATTTCAGTTTTTCATCCATGCCGGAATCCTTTCCTGTATCCCCATCTTTTTCAAAGGACATTAAGGAAATCGTTTTTGCCGCACTCCCGCGTTACAGCGCTGATGCGCTGGCACCGCCATCATAACCCGGCTGAACATGACGTTGTCCATATGACATATGTCATGAAGTTCATGTCATGGTTTGGGGGGGCGCGGAGCGGCGCGCTGGTGTCTGATGCACCTGATACACCGCGCACTATCGAGGGCTCCAGAAGACGAACACAGAGATAATGCAATGAGCGCAAAAGACATACGTTGGATACAGCGCTTTAACAATTTCAATAAAGCTTTTGTTCAGTTGGCTGAAGCGGTGCGATTGACAGAGGAGAGAGGACTTTCAAAACTGGAAATGCAGGGTTTGGTTCAGGTTTTTGAATACACCCACGGACTGGCATGGAATACGCTAAAGGATTTTTTGGAAGAGCGCGGCGTTCAGAAGAGCATACTTTGGGGCAAAGTCCGCTACAACAGGATGTCGCGCGCCGCTGCGGTGTATGTAACTGAAAGCCCCTGCCTGGTACGCCTGAGCCACATATTCTGGGAATCCAACGGCCCCCGTTTATTGAACGGGGGCCAATTTAATTGCCGCCGGAAAGGCGGGCCGGAATCCTACTGCCTTATCTGCCCGCTGCCAAGCACTACGAACTTGGCGCATGTAAGCTCCTCAAGCCCCATCGGCCCCCTGGCGTGTATCTTGTCCGTGGAGATGCCGATCTCGGCGCCAAGCCCGAACTGGCCGCCGTCGTTTAATCTTGTGGATGCGTTTATAAGCACCGCGGACGAGTCCACCTCCCTTAAAAATCTCATTGCCTTATCGTAATTCATGGTTACGATGGCGTCGGAATGGGCGGAGCCGTATTTGGCTATGTGGTCCATCGCTTCGTCAATGCCCGCCACCACGCGCACGTTCAGTATCAGGTCCAGGTACTCCTTGTAATAATCGTCCTCTGAAAGCTCATCGGCCTTGGGGTAGATGGCGCGGGTCCTCTGGTCCCCTTTTATGGCAACCCCCTTTTTCTCCATGGCCGCCAGAACTTTTGGCAGGAAACCCTCGGCTATCTGCTCGTCCACAAGCATCGTCTCCATGGCGTTGCAGGTTCCCGGCCTCTGCGCCTTGGCATTTATGCACAGCTCCTCGGCCATGATAAGGTCCGCATCCCTGTCCACGAATATGTGGCACACCCCTTTGTAATGTTTCAAAACCGGTATGCGGGAGTTTTCGGTAACGGTGCGTATAAGCCCTTCGCCGCCGCGCGGGATAACCACGTCTACCAGCCCCTCAAGCTTTACCATCTCCAGTATGGCTTCCCTGTCCGGTATGTCTATAAAACTTATGGCGCCCTCGTTTATGCCGGCCTTTTTGGCCTCAGCCCGCAGTATCTCCACGATGGCCCGGTTGGAGTTTATCGCCTCGGAGCCGCCGCGAAGAAGCACCGCATTGCCCGATTTAAGGCATAACGCCGTTGCGTCCGCCGTAACGTTGGGCCTGGATTCATAGATTATCCCTATAACGCCGATGGGCACGCGCATGCGCCCTACGGACATCCCGTTTGGCCTTTGGCGGACGCCTGTTATCTCGCCCACCGGGTCTGGCAGGGCCGCCACCTCCCGCAGCCCGCATGCCATCTCCTTTACACGTTTTTCATCAAGCGTGAGCCTGTCTATAAGCGCGCCGGAGAGTATCTTCTTTTTTGCCGCCTCCACGTCCTTTGCGTTTTCGGCCATCAGTTTGCCCGCGGCGGCCTCCAGGGCGCCGGCCATTTTCAATAACAGATCGCTTTTTACGCCAGGCCTTGCCTTCAGGAGGTCCCGTGCGCCGGCCTTGGCCTCAATGGCCTTCCGGCTGACTAAGTCCTTTATATTCATGATATTTCTCCTGTAATCGTTTCTAATTTTAAGATATAGGATGAAAGGCCATTTTTCAAGATTTTACGGGCGCCGCCGTTTTCTGAGTTATAATACGAATTCGTGATCAGGGCGGCATTAACCGGCAATTACGGCAGCGGGAAATCCAGCGTGCTTGGTTTTTTCGCCGAGCTTGGGGCTTGCTGTCTTAGCGCGGACGATATTGTGAGAGAGCTTTTATCCGATCCCATGATACTGCAAAAGATCCGCTCCGCGTTTGGCGGCGCGGTCTTTGAGGAAGGGCAGCTTCAGAAAAAGAAGCTGGCCGCTCTTGTGTTTTCAGACCCTGCAAGCAGATGCCGGCTGGAATCCATCCTGCACCCGCCTGTCCTTGAAAGAATTGAAAATACCGTTGCGGCATGCAAAGGGGACCTGGCCGTTGTAGAGATACCGCTTCTTTTTGAGTGCGGGTATGAAGCCAGGTTCGATGTTGCAATGGATGTGTACGCCGACGACGAAACCGCGCTTGCCAGGCTGGAAAAAAACGGCATCCCGCGGCAGGAGGCGGCCAGGAGGCTTCAGGCCCAGTTGCCCGCGCTGGAGAAGGCAAGGCGGGCCGGGATTGTCATAAACAATCAGGGCTCTGCAAAGCAGGCCCGCTGGCAGGTGGACCGGATTTACCGCAGGCTGACGGAGGCCGGACGTGAGCGGCATTGACATCATAAAAGGCCTCCCGGCGCTCAAAAAACCTTTTCCCAAAACCGTGCTTACCATCGGGAATTTCGACGGCGTGCATATTGGCCACCAGAAGATCATGCGTGAGGTTGCCCGCAAGGCGGGGCAGCTGGGCGGCACGCCGATGGCGATGTCCTTCGACCCCCATCCGGTAAAGGTATTTTCCCCGGAAAGCCCGCTGAGGCTTCTGACCCCCGTTGAAGAGAAGGCGCGGCTTATGGCGGCGCAGGGGATCAAAAAACTGCTGCTTGTAAACTTTAACCGGGAGTTTGCCAGGCTGGAGCCGGAGGATTTCGTCAGGCGTGTGCTTGTTGAAAAGATATCCCCTGTGCATGTGATTGTCGGCCACAATTACACCTTCGGCAGGGCCAAGAAAGGCGATACAAAACTCTTAAGGAAGCTTGGCCGCAAGTACGGCTTTGGCCTTCATGTAGTAAGGCACGCCATGGCAAAAGGCCAGGTGGTAAGCAGCAGCCGGATAAGGGCGCTTCTTGAAAGAGGCAGGGTTTCAGAGGCGGCCGGGATGCTTGGCCGGGCATACATGATAGAGGGAACGGTGGAGATGGGGGCCGGAAGGGGCGCAAGCCTCCTTGGGTTCCCCACGGCCAATATACGCACCCCGCACGAGCTGATACCAAGGGAAGGGGTTTATGTTGTGAAGGCGCTTGTGAAGGGCAAACTGCGGGACGCGGTTTTAAACATCGGCAGAAACCCTACCTTCGGGGGCAATGCGCTTGCCTGCGAGGTGCATATCATGGATTTCAAGGCAGATCTGCTTGGAAGCCAGCTCAGCGTTTACTTTGTGGAGCGCTTAAGAAGCGAGGAGACCTTCGCCTCGGTGCAGGCCCTTAAGGAAGCCATCGGCAAAGACATCGAAGCCGCCCGAAGGATACTGGCCTTGCGGAAAACGGTTATAGTTTAATAATTCTTGAATGGATTTACAGCGGGTCTATATCCACAACGGGTTTTTCCCGCCCGGTTTTAAACCCAATCAGAGCGAGGTATTGGGCCACCGCCTTTTTAAGGCTTTTGGCGTCCTTTGCCCGTACGATTACGGAAAAGCTCTTTGCCCCTTTCTTTCCAAGCCTTTGGACCGGGCCCAGAAACAGGACATCCGGCATGTCCGGGAATTCGGCTTTCGGGGCGGATTTGAATGATATAAGCGCGGTCCTCCAGAAAGGGGGCAGCCCGATGCTGTTTCTTTCCTGAAGTTCGGCATCCATGAACTCGCGGTAATCCAGCCTTTTTAAATTCCCAAGCAGGCCGGGCTGCGCCGTCTGCCATAAAAACGATCCGCCGGGCGCTATTTTTTCTGAAAGATAACACATGTCCTGGAATGCCCGTTCCCTGGCGCGGAACTCCGGCTTGAAGAGCGGCCCCTCCGGGTTCACTATAACGACGATATCGAATTTTTCCTCCGGTGTTTTACCGCCTGCTTTTTTGCTGCGGACAGCCGGCCTGGCGCCGATTACAAATGCCTGCCTGGTTTCTTCCTGTCCGTTCCCGCCGTCTTCAGGCCTTACAGGCCAGCATGCCTTCAGTTCCTCTTCAAGCCTTTCGGCGCCGGCGCCAAGCATCTTTATATTTAACCCTCCGCAGCGGGCGCAGCCGGACCTTGCGCTCTCTTCAAACCCGCAGCAGCCACACCGGAGATTTCCCCCGCCGGATCTGTGGAAGATAAGCGGCAGGCCGCAGTTGCTGCAACGCGAGATGTGGCCGCAGTCCTCGCAGAGCGGGACGGAATGGCCCGTGTGGCTTCCTATTACCAGCGCCCGGCCGCCGGATGAAACCTTTTTCGAAAGCGCGTCGCGCACCGTGCCGTTCACGCAGCCCTCACTTTTGCCGTACGCCTGCCTGAAGCGCACGGTCTTCAGCCGGAATTTCTTCTGGGCGGGCGGGGGTTCAATCAACTGGTACTTGCCGCGCGCCGCATTTGCCCAGGATTCCGCAGAGGGGCATATTGAGGACAGAAGCACCCTGGCCCCCTCCAGATATCCCCTCATAACGGCCACATCCCTGGCATGGTATTTAAGCCATTCCATGTTTTTGTAGTTTATGTTCTCTTCGCACGTTACCACTATCATGGACACCTTTTCAAAAGGCGAAAAAACGGCTATCCGCGTGCCAAGCACCGCATCCACCACGCCATCGGCGATCTCGCTGAATATCCGGCTTCTGGCGGCCTGGCTTATGCCGCTGTGCAGCACCCGCAGCCTGTCGCCAAACGTGTTTCTGGCAAGAGGCTCTATCGCGGGTATCAAGGTAATCTCCGGGCAAAGCAGGACCACGCCTTTTTGGCCTTTGGAGGCCCGAATGGCAAATGCGCGCTCAAACGCGGTGTCCGGAGCTTTCAGAAGAAATGTTTTATAACCGTTTCCGGCGATGCCGTCTGCCGGGGCCAGTTCTTCAATGTCAATAGTTTCCGGGGCCATCTGGACAGGCCCGGGCACGGTTTTTTTGCGCGGACTCCTCTTTTCGAACAGCCCGCCGCCGAACATGGCTTTCAGCGCCAGCCCCTCTTCAGCCATGTAATAGCCGGAAGCCCATTTGACCAGCTTTACCATCGCCGGGGAAAGCGCGGCTTTTGTTTCGGCAAGCCCCGTGATTTCTTTTAATTTCAGGCCGGAAGCGGCGCCGTTTGCCTTTTCAAAAACATCCAGCACAAGCGCATTCAGAACTGTTTTGCCAAGCTCAGCCATTACGATTGTGCCGGGCCTCAGCCGGCCCATGTGCGCCGGAATCCGGTAGGTGAGGGGTTTCAGTTTGCGGGGGAATACCAAGTCCGCCAGGGCCATCACGGATTTTAGCACAGTGCTCCAGCGCAGAGACAGTGCGGTTTTGCAGTGCGGCACTGCAATCAGTGCGGCGGCATTCCAGTGATTTGTGTTACAATATTGCGTCCCGCAAGGTGTTTAAATGACTGCAACAATAAGGTTCAAATTTTTCCTCGTTATATTCACGCTGCTGGCCGCGATTGCGATAGCATTTTCCGTGCTTTCAATCAGAGCGGTAAGCGGCTATCTTGTGCAGGCGGAGATAAGCAATGCCGAATCGGCAGGCGCAAGCGTGGCGGCAAGCGCGGCATACAGCCTGGCCTCGCAGGATGTGCTGGCCGTAGACAACCTGGTGTCCAAGATCAGCAAGGCCCATAGCGGCCTGGACTTCATTGCCGTTGTGGACAATAACATGAAAGCGGTGGCCCACAGCCGTATTTCCTTAAGGGGCAAGGTGTTGCCCCCTGCGGGCAAACTGATGTCCCTGGACCGCAACGCTGCGGTATTAAGCGGGGCAAAAGGGCAGATGCTAGTGCTTACCCCCGTGTCCTTTATGAACAAGCAGCTTGGTTTTGCCGTAGTAGGCGTCAACCGCTCTATTTTCGGAGGGGCGCGAAACATTGCAAGGGGCATTGTGCTGAAGGGGCTTGCCGCGGCGCTCATTCTGGGCGCGCTTGGCGTATTTGTGCTAACCTCTTTCATAACCGCGCCGGTAAAGGAACTCTCCGAGGGCGTGAAGGAGCTGAAAGAGGGAAGGCAAAAAAAACTTAGAATATATTCCAAAGACGAGTTTGGCCAGCTTACGGCGAGTTTTAACGAAATGTCCTCGCTTATAACCGAGCAGAAAGACAAGCTGGGACAGTACGCCAGCGATCTTGAAGAAGCCTTTGCCTCCCTGCTGAAGGTAATCGCGGCCGCGATAGACGCAAGGGACCCTTACACGATGGGCCACTCCGAAAGAGTGGCGGCCCTTTCGAAAGCCCTGGGCAAGGCGATGGGGCTCGGCAGGAAACAGCTGGAGGACCTGGAAGTGGCCTGCCTGTTTCATGATGTGGGCAAGATAAAGACGCCGGACCACGTGCTTTTGAAACCTGGGCGGCTTGACGAGCCGGAGTTCAAGGAGATGGCGATGCACACCCACCACGGGGCCGAGATACTTGGGAAGGCCGCGTCCCTTGAAAGATACATCCCGGCCGTAAAGCACCATCATGAATGGTTTAATGGCAAGGGATATCCCGACGGGCTTTCAGGCGGCCAGATACCGCTGTTTGCGTCTATAATCTCGGTGGCGGACTCATTCGATGCAATGACATCTACAAGGCCATACCGCAAACCCAGGAGCCACGCGGAGGCCCTGGAGGAACTGAGCCGGTGCTCCGGCACCCAGTTTGATCCGGAAATAGCCGGTATCTTCATTAAAATTTATAACAATGGGCTTCAGGACGTATTGCAAGGTATGATCTAGGATGCTCCTTTCCGGCTGCGCACAATACAGCCAGAGGTGGTCATTTTTAGCGGGGAGTCTTTTTGCTCTTCTGCTGTTTTCTGTTTTCTTTGCCGGGTGCACCCACAAAGAGGTTAAACCCGCCCCGGCAGCGCCGGTAAAAAAGCCAGTTTTCAATTTTGCCCAAACAGTTGAGAGCGCCCGCTTGGCGTTTTCAAAGGGTGATTACGCGGGGGCTGTTGGAATTTGCAGGGCAGCCGAGGCGGCCCATCCATCTGAAGAACCACTCAGGGCCGGGTGCTCCGGCTTATATAAAGACATCAGGGTGGACGCGGACCGTTTTTATGAGAAAAAGGATTGCGCCACGGCCGGATGGCTTTATTACCTGCTTGACGGCCAGAAAGAGGCCCCGGGCGCTGACGCAAGGCGGATAAAGGGCTGCTCCACGCGGCTGGAAAACGAAGGCCTTGCCCTTTACAGGCAGGGAAAGCTCCAGGCCGCCATTGTGCAGTGGCGCAAGGCCCTTCTGATGGACCCGGCAAACGCGGAGATAAGGAAGGCCGCCGGCACCGCCGAAACTCAGTTGAAGACCCTCAGGACTATAAATTGATTTCCATGCTTGCCGTTTGGCCGCATGTCCACAGATTTACCGGTTTCCAGCTAATCACCCTATAACAAATTCCTTGACCGCGGCGCCGTTAAAATTTTATCCTTTTGCTTATGCCAATAAAGAAGAACCAGGGCAAAAAACCATGGGCGGGGCGTTTTACCGAGGCCACTGCGCGCGAGGTGGAGGCGTTTACCGAATCCATATCGTTTGACGCGAGGCTCTGGAAATACGATATACAAGGCAGCATAGCGCATGCCACCATGCTTGCAAAACAGGGGATAATTTCCAGGCGGGATGCGGACCTGATAATAAAGGGCTTAAACGGTATCGCACAGGATATCGCAGATGGCAGGTTCAAGTTCCGGCAGGAGCTTGAAGACGTGCACATGAACATAGAGCACGCCCTTACAGAGCGCACCGGCCAGGCCGGGGCCAAACTGCATACGGCCAGAAGCCGCAATGACCAGGTTGCGCTGGACCTGCGGCTTTACCTGCGCGATGAAATACAGGCAATACAAGGGCTTGTAAGGGGCCTTGAAAAGGAGTTCCTGGCGCAGGCGCAAAGACATGCCGGCGCAATCATGCCGGGCTATACGCACCTGCAAAGGGCGCAGCCGGTGCTGCTTTCGCATTACCTGCTTGCCTATATAGCCATGTTTGAAAGGGACAGGGACAGGCTGGAGGACTGCCTTAAGAGACTGGACGTTCTGCCGCTGGGGGCCTGCGCCCTGGCAGGCACGGGGCTGCCCACAGACAGGCGGATCACGGCGCGGCTCCTGGGGTTTAAGGAAGTCTCTGAAAACAGCATGGATTCCGTGTCTGACAGGGATTTTGTAATGGAGTTCCTGTCCAATGCGGCAATACTTATGAGCCACATATCCAGGTTTTCTGAAGAGCTGGTACTCTGGTCTTCAACGGAATTTTCCTTTATCGAACTGCCGGACTCCTTTACCACGGGCTCCAGCATCATGCCGCAGAAAAAGAACCCGGACGTGGCGGAGCTGGCGAGGGGGAAAACAGGCAGGGTGTACGGAAACCTTATGGGAATGCTCACGATTATGAAAGGGCTTCCCCTTTCGTACAACCGGGACATGCAGGAAGACAAGCCGCTTCTGTTTGACACCGTGGACACGCTTAAATCCGTTCTTACGGTGCTTGCGCCCATGGTCCGGGGTATTGCTTTCAAGACCGGGCGGCTGCGGGAGACCGCGGCGGCAGGTTATTCCACGGCAACCGACATTGCCGAATACCTGGTAAAAAAAGGCGTCCCCTTCAGGCAGGCACATGAGATTACGGGCAAGGCGGTGCTTCTGGCCCTGCAAGGCGAAAAGGAACTTGAGGAGTTGTCCCTGGATGATCTTAAGGCGTTGAGTCCGGCTTTCGAAAAGGATGTTTTTGCGGTGCTTGGCCCCGAGGCCTCGGTGCGCTCCAAAAAAAGCCTTGGCGGGACTGCGCCGGAACTGGTCCGCAAAAGTCTGGACGCAACTGAAAAAAGGCTTGCAAAGGGAGAACAGCAGGCACGTAAGGGCCCGGCGCGGAAGAAGGGTTGAAAAAGAAAAGCTTTCTTCTCTCATTCGCGGCGGCAGCCAGCCTGGCTGCCTTTCTTTTATTTGGATGCGGCAAAAAAGGGCCGCTCTCCGTGGCGCCTTACCTTAGTTTGCCGGCCCCAACCGCGCTCTCGGCAAGCCAGGCCAAGGATATACTGGCATTGCACTGGTCTTTTGCAGGCAAGCACATCAGATTTTTCATGGTGGAACGGAGGCAGGAGGGGGGTGCATTTGCCGAAATTGCGGACCCTAAGCACACTTCCCTGGCGGACCTTATAGACCCCGGCAAGCAATACGAATACAGGATACGGGCAATTTCAAAGGTGGACGTGCCCGGCTATCCGGCCTACATCCGGATTAAGACTATCGTGCCGCCCGGCCCGCCACAGGGGCTTGGGTTTTCAATACAAACAGACAGGGTTCAAATTAAATGGGCAAGCCCGCCGGCCATTGGGAATGAAAAAATACTCTTCCAGGTTTACAGGCAGACCGGGGGGCCGGGTGCGGGTGCGGCCCTCGTGACACCTGCTCCGGTACAGGAGACCTGCTTTACAGATATGCCTGAGCCCCGCCAGATAGTTACTTACAAGATTGTTTCATTTATAAACGGGCCTGTGCCCTGCGAAGGTGATGCGGCATCGGTTTCAATAACCCCCGGTGATTACGTGCCCTCAAAGGCTGCCCAGCCGCAGGGGGCTGTAATCTCAAACGGGGTAATGCTGGTTTGGGCCCCCAATCCGGAGACCTGGGTGCAGGGATACCGCGTCTACAAGGAAACCAATGGCGCATTCAGACCCGTTGGAAATCGAACAATACCGTCTTTCCTCGACCTTGGCTCCCGCAGCGGCCGCTACCGGGTGACAGCGCTTGGCCCGGTAAAAGAAAGTCCTCCCTCCGATCCTGTAAGCGTACGGTAAAAAGCTTATATCCGTAATTGCCGGCTTTTCCAGTTTCCGGCATGAGGTTTGCTTCCTGATATTCGGGAAAGGGAACTGATTTAATGAAAACCGGCAGGAAAAGATGTGAAATGACACAACCGGCGCTTTCCAGTCCGTACAAGGCTGGCCAAATGCCGCAGAAAATGATAAATTCGGCCTTTCGACCCTTTTCAGGGGAAAAATAAGGGGGACTTATGGATAAACCGCTTGAGTGCCTTATGGAATTTGCCTCGATGCGCGGCAGCAACTGTTTAAAGAGCAAAATACCGCCGGATTTTGCCACCGCTACTGCTGAACTTGGGACCCTGCTTCTGATCTTCGCCAGGGAGCTTGCAGGTGCGGACGAAAGCAGGACCCAGGAAAAGATGTTCGAGATCCAGCCTTACATTGACGAATACCGGAAACATCTTTTCCGCACAAAGCTGAACGGCAAAAATAGCCAATAGGCAGGAAACCGTGGCCGCGCGCTGGTATCCGGCCTCCTGTTTCTAGTATCCTAGTTAAATGCGTCCGGTTGCTGAAAACAGGAAGGCGTTCCATGATTATTTTATCGAGGAAACTTATGAGGCCGGTATTTCCCTTGTTGGCACAGAGGTAAAGTCCATACGCCAGGGGAAGGCCAATCTCAGGGACAGCTATGTGCTTATAAAGGACTCTGAGGCCTGGCTTCTGAACTGCCACATAAGCCCGTACAGCCATGGCAATATCATGAACCACGATCCCCTGAGGACCAGGAAGCTCCTTCTGCACCGCAAAGAGATCGAAAAACTCAGGGGCAAAATAGCCCAGAAGGGATATGCGTTAATCCCCCTGAAACTCTACTTTAAGGGGTCTCATGTTAAAATAGAGATAGGGCTTGCCAAAGGCAAGCAGTTCTTTGACAAGCGGGACACGATTAAGGAGAAAGAGGCCCGCCGCCAGATTGAACGGGCGGTGAAGGCAAGGAACAGGTAATGGCAAAGTATCTCTTTGTGCCTGTTGCTTGCCGCTTGCAAGGGGGCGAAAGGTCTCGACGGGGGTTACCAGGCCCTGATGGCATGCCGTGGGTCTCTGCCGCCACGTAAAAAGGCAGGGAAAACACAAACGCCAATAACGAACTGGCACTCGCTGCTTAACTAAAAGCAGCACGCTTTCCATGGGCGGGCCTGCGGTCCGGGGAAGCGACAGCTAGCGGGCTAAGCCCAAGGGGAGTCTTCACCCATGGGACTAAAACCAAAGAGGAGACTGGGCCTGCAGTGAGCGCGGCCGCTCGCGCTAAGCGGGCCGAGATTTAAAAAGCGGCCTAAGCATGTAGAGGTTTGGGTACAGTGCTTTCGGACGCGGGTTCAATTCCCGCCGCCTCCACCAAAAGACGTCTTTTTCTCCAGGCAGTTTCCCGCTTTCCTGACAAATTTTGCCATCAAGAGGACAAAAAAAGACCTTCCGGGCACTTGCCTGGAAGGTCTTTCTGGTTTAATCCGGGTTGGGCTTAAAGAAGCCCTGCTTTTTCCATAATGACCGGCACCTTGTCTTCCATGCCGATGGCCATTATATGCACCCCGTCGCAGATTTTTTCTTCTTTTAGTCTTCTTATGTGCCTGGCCGCTATATTCATGCCCGTTTCAAGCGCCTTGCCTTTTTCGGCCCCCCTGATCTCGTCTATAAGCTCCTGCGGCACGCGGATGCCGGGCACGTTTGCGTTCAGGAAATTCGCCATGCCGGCGCTTTTTAAGATTACAAGCCCTGCAAGCACCTTTACCGGGAACTTCCTGGCGAAGACCATGAACTCCTTGAACTTGTCTATATCATAAATGGCCTGGGTCTGGAAAAACCTGGCCCCGGCGGCAACCTTCTTCTGGAACTTGAGCATCTGAGGCTCCGGAGGGGTGGCCTCCGGGGTGACCACTGCTCCCTGGAAGAAATGTGTGGCCCCCTTAAGCTCGTTGCCGGACATGTCTTTTCCGTTGTTCAGGCCGTCAACAACCTTTAAAAGCTGAACCGATTCCACATCATATACCGGCTTTGCACCCTTATGGTCGCCTGCCAGCACGTGGTCGCCTGTCATGCAGAGCACGTTTTTGATGCCCAGGACGTCCGCCCCAAGCAGGTCCGACTGTAGCCCGATGCGGTTTCTGTCCCGGCAGGTCATCTGCAATATAGGCTCCATCCCCTTGTCCAGGACGATCTTGCAGATGGCCAGGGAGCATATCCTCATCACGGCCGACTGGTTGTCCGTCACATTTATGGCGTCCACCCTGCCCTTCAGAAGGTCAAGGTCGTGCAGCAGCGTGGATATGTCCGTCCCCTTTGGCGGCCCCGCCTCGGCCGTTACAACGAACTTGCCGGATTCCAACGCCTCCCTGAAAGAAGAACTCACTTTTTCTTTTCCTCCCCGCCGGACTTTTTATCTTTTTGTTCCCTGACATTCAGTTTTCTGGGCTTTATCGAGGCGGACCAGTCTTTTGCGGCAAGCGTGGTCTGCCCGAACTCCTCAAGCCTGCCAAGTTTGTTCATGCGGTCGTATATGCGCACCCATGCGCAGGGTATTTCCGCGCTTATCTCGCAATGGCCATCTTTTGTCCCGCCGCAAGGGCCATTTAAAATCCCTTTCGGGCAGGCCGTTACCGGGCATACCCCGCCGGTCAAGTCCAGCACGCACTCTCCGCAGAGCGAGCACCGTTCGTCAAACATCTGTAGCCTTGTCATGTTTCCAAGGAACAGGCTGTCATTTGAGGGATAGACGGCCTTCTCCGGGAATATCTCCACCGCGCTCTGGGTGCCGGCCCCGCAGGACATGACGATTACGCAGTCCGTATTGTCCAGGGCCTCCTTGAACTGCTTCAGTTCCACCTTGGTGCCAAGCGCCTGGCAGCCGGTTTTGGCCACAAAGCCGCCGGTAACCGTCTTGCCGGATTCTTCCAGTTCCTTTTTCAACTCATCTATCTGCTCCTGGCCTCCGGTGCCGCAAAGCGTGGCGCACTCGGAGCATCCAAGCAGGAAGAACCTGTTGTATCTGCCCGTGCTTTCGAGGAGTTTTTTCCTGTCCTTTTTCTTTGTGATTATCATACGCCTTAAACCTCCTGTCTAAAAATCCAGCGCAAGCCCGGCCGACATCTTCGCTGAAAGGACGGTGTTGTACATCAGCATGGCTATTGTCATCGGACCGGCGCCGCCCGGTACGGGGGTTATATGGCCCGCCCGCTCCTTGGCCGCATCGAAGTCCACGTCTCCGACTATTTTACCCTCGGGGGTGACGTTTATTCCAATATCTATTACCGCCGCACCTTCCTTAACCATGTCCCCGGTTATCATCCTGGCCTTGCCAACAGCGGCGCACAGGATATCGGCCCGCAGGCATTCTGCCTTCAGGTCCCTGGTCCTGCTATGGCATATGGTGACAGTGGCGTTTTTTCGCAGAAGAAGCATTGCAAGCGGCTTGCCCACTATTATGCTTCTGCCCACCACTACCGCGTGCTTGCCTGCCGGGTCTATACCGTAGGACTCAAGCATTTTCATCGCGCCATGCGGCGTGCAGGGGACAAAGCCGGGCTCATCCAGAACAAGCTTGCCCAGCGCGTCCGGGCCGAAGCCGTCGACGTCCTTGGCCGGGGATATGCGGTTCATCACCGCCTTGGAATCCAGCCCCTTTGGAAGCGGCAGCTGCACCAGAATGCCGTGCACCTCCGGGTTTGCGTTCAGGTCATCTATTAATTTAATAAGTTCGGCCTGCGAGATGGTCTCCGGCATTTTGTACCCCAAGCTCTTTATTCCAAGCTCTCCGCAGGTCTTTTCCTTGGATGCCACGTATTTTTTTGAGGCCGGGTTCTCGCCCACCAGGACAACGGCAAGGCCGGGGGTTATCCCTTTTGCCTTCAGACCCTCTATCTCTTTGGCTAGCTTCTCCCGCATCTCGGCGGCCACTTTCTTCCCATCGATTATCACGGCGGACATATCTGCTAAGACCCTCCTTTATTCCTGTAATTGGTAAGCATCAGCATCTCTTCGCGTGTTGACTGCTTGCTCCTGAATATGCCGCGCACCGCCGACGTAATGGTCCTGGAGCCGGGTTTCTTTATCCCCCTCATTATCATGCAGAGGTGTTCGGCATCAATTATTACCATCGCGCCCCGGGGTTTAAGTATGTCCATCAGCATATCCGCAAGCTGGGCCGTAAGCCTCTCCTGCACCTGCGGCCTCCTGGCCAGGTGCTCCAGCGCCTTTGCAAGCTCGCTCAGGCCGGCTATCTGCCCGTTTGGTATATATGCTATATGCGCCCTGCCGGTAAAAGGCAGAAGATGGTGTTCGCACATCGAGTAAAACGGGATGTCCTTGAGAAGCACCATCTCCGAGTGGGACTCACCCTCTATGGCCTTTAAAAGAGGCTCTTCCGGAGCCTTGAGCCCCCCGAATATCTCCTCGCACATACGGGCAACGCGCTGCGGCGTGGCCTTGAGCCCAGGGCGGTCCGGGTCCTCCCCGATGC
>JAJYLE010000113.1 GCA_021788025.1 Nitrospirota bacterium | reverse complement strand
TGATGTTTAAATTGTTCGATTCCTTCGAGTCCGAATGCATCCGGCTGGAGAAGGCGGGCGTGGTGCAGCCCGCGTATGAATACTGCCTGAAATGCTCCCATGCGTTTAACCTGCTGGATGCGCGCGGCGTCCTTTCGGTAACGGAACGCACCGGTTATATTGCCAGGGTAAGGAACCTTGCCAAGGCCTGCGCAAGGGCATACCTGAAGCAGCGTGAGGAGATGGGGTTCCCTCTTATGGAGGGGGTAAAACCGGCATGAAAAAACTGCTGTTCGAGATAGGCGTGGAGGAGATACCGGCCCGGTTCATAGCCGCCGCGTCCGTTGATTTAAAACGGCTGGTGACGGAAAAGCTGGCAGCCGCCGGGCTCTTCCCCGAATCCGCAACAGCCGAGGCGTTTGGTACTCCCAGGAGGCTGGCGCTGATAGTGTCCGGGATTCCGGAAATGCAGCCGGACAGATCCAGGGAGGTGTTCGGGCCTCCGGCAAAAGTGGCCTTCGATGAAAATGGCAAACCAACAAAGGCCGCTGAAAAATTCGCCCAATCGGCAGGTGTGGCCCCGGAGCAGCTGGCTGTGAAGGAAAAGGGCCAGGGCAAGTACGTGGTTGCCCTTGTGCAAGAAAAGGGGCTTCCGGCAAAAGATGTTCTGCCCGCGATTCTCAGGGAGGCCGTGCTTGCCCTCAGCTTCCAAAAGACAATGCGCTGGGGCGACGGTGAGATCAGGTTTGTACGGCCAATAAGGTGGATACTGGCGCTGCTTGACTCTGATGTAATCGAGTTTGAGCTGGACGGAATAAAAAGCGCAAATTTAACCCGCGGCCACCGTTTCCTTTCTCCGGTTGCATTCCAGGTGAGGGAGGCGGGGCTTTACAAGAGCTCGCTTGAGACCAGTTTTATCATAGTGGAGCCTGAAAAACGGCGCAGCCTTATAGAGGCGGACTTAACCAGGCTGGCAGCTACCGTTGAAGGCGTTCCCGCGCCGGATGAGGAGCTGGTTGGCACGGTTGTGAACCTGGTGGAATACCCGGTTGGTGTGCTCTGCGAATTCCCCAGGGAATACCTTGAACTGCCAGACGAGCTTTTGATAACCGTGATGAAAGGGCACCAGAAGTATTTTGCCGTAAAGGATGATAAAGGCCGTCTGCTGAATAATTTTATAGTGATCAGCAATACCCTGAAGGAGAACTCGCTGGTTGTGCGCGGCGGGGCGGAAAGGGTGATAAAGGCCCGGTTTGAGGACGCCCGGTTTTATTACCGCGAAGACCTTTCCAGAAAACTTGAAGACAGGGTGGACGCCCTGAAAAAAGTTGCCTACCATGAAAAGCTTGGCAGCCTTTACGACAAAACGCTCCGGCTGCAGGCGATTGCTTCAAAAATAGCGCAGGCGGCGTGCCCGGAGATATACCAGGAGGTTGAAAGGGCCGCGCGGCTTGCCAAGGCGGACCTTGTAAGCGGCGTTGTAAAGGAGTTTCCGGAGCTTCAGGGGATTATGGGGCGTTATTACGCCCTGGCCGGCGGCGAGCCTGAAACGGTTGCGGACGCGATCATGGAACAATATCTGCCCCGGTTTACAGGGGATGCCCTACCCTCCAGCCCGGCGGCAACGGTGCTGGCATTGGCCGACAGGCTTGACAACATAGCGTCGTTTTTCTATCTTGGGCTGGC
This sequence comes from Nitrospirota bacterium, assembly GCA_021788025.1. GTDB lineage: Bacteria > Nitrospirota > Thermodesulfovibrionia > Thermodesulfovibrionales > JdFR-88 > JAKAKS01. The sequence continues at coordinate 6,966 of JAJYLE010000113.1, read as the reverse complement.
GCCAACAGGTTCCGAGGACCCGTTTGCGCTTAGAAGGCAGGCCATTGCTGTCGAAAATATCCTTCTTGAAACCAGCCAGGATCTGACGCTGGGCCGTCTTATAGAGTGGGCAGCGGCGGGCCTTGGGCAGGAAGGCAACGAAGCCCTGAAATCGGAGATATTCAGGTTCCTGGAATTACGCCTGCCGCAGATACTGGAAGCCAGGGGGTACGCCCCGGACGTTATAGAATCCGTCATGAAAATGTCCGCATCAGTGCCTCTAAAAGACCTGCCCGGCAGGATGGACGCAATCGTGCGTTTCAAGAAATCCCAAGGATACGGCACCTTCCTTATGGCCATGAAGCGGGTAAGAAATATCATTGCTGACCGCGCAATCACCGAGGTGCATGAAAAGCTGCTGAAGGAAGAAAAAGAGGCCGCGCTGTACCGCGCATTCACAGGCGTGCGGGAAAAAGTGCGGGAACTTGCCGCGGTGGCGGACTATGAAAAAGCGATGGAAACGCTCCTGGAACTGAACGTTCCGATAAACAATTTTTTCGACGCGGTGCTTGTCATGGACAAGAAAGCCGCAGTGCGCGACAACAGGCTGGCGCTGCTTGGGGCCATATGGACGCTGGCGCTTTCGATAGCAGACTTCTCCAGGCTTTCCGAGATTTAGAGCGGCCCGCGGGTTCTCTTCTGCGGACTCCTGGAAAATTGACAACTCACCGAAAATTCTGCTATAAAATAGGTCGTTCCTGGGTAGCTCAGTCGGCAGAGCGGGTGGCTGTTAACCACCATGTCGGGGGTTCGAATCCCTCCCCAGGAGCTTTTTTTATTAAATTCTTCCTTATAACAAACGCCTATCCGTTATAATATTTCAATTCCGGAATGAAACTGCCCAAACGGCTTAAATGGAAGCACGTGAGCGCCTTGTACGAGGCGATTGCGCCTGCACTGAAGGCGTCGCCTGCAAAACTGGATTCGCCGGAGCCGGGGAAGGTGCTTGTGCTTGCCCCCCATATAGATGACGAATCTATCGGTTGCGGCGGGGCAATCATAAAACACGCCATGCAGGGGGACCCGGTTATGGCCGTTTATTTCGCCGGCTGCACGCCGGAACGCAGGAAGGAGGCCGATGCCGCAATTTCAATACTGGGCATATCAGAGAAAATTTTTCTGGAATATGAAGACAAGTCGCTCGGCTCGCATCCGGAAATAGCGGAAAAGCTTGCGGCAACTATCAGGGAATTCAGGCCGGATACTGTATATCTGCCTTCCCTGTTTGACAGGCACAACGACCATCTTGCCGTGAACAACTACCTGTGTGTGGCGCAGAAGAAGAGCGGTTTGGATTTTACAGTGTGCGCTTACGAGGTTTGGACTCCGCTTGTGCCAAACCTGGCCGTGGATATCTCAGCCGCCATGGACAGGAAGATTAAAGCGGTGTCCGCGTTTAAAAGCCAGACCGCCGTAAACGACTGGGTTTCGGCTGTTGAGGGGCTTAACAGATTCCGCGGCATCACCATGGCCTGCGGCAAATACGCCGAGGCTTTCATCAGGCATTCCGCCGCTAAGTACAGGCAGATGTGGGAAAAGGCCTTTAATGTCTGAAACCGGCGCTTACCCCCCTGTAAAACCGCTTGCGATAATGAGTCTTCAGGCGGGCACCTGCAAAGGCGGCGCCGATATCCTTGCCATGGATGCGGCAAAGCGGCTGAAGGCCAGGGGGCACAGGATAATCTGGGCATGCGTACCCGACTGCGCCCTGCTTGAAAACGCCGCCGCTGAAGGTTTTGAAGTGTTTCCGGTAAAGCGGAAATTCAGTCTGGCCCAGTGCTTCAGGCTTATTGAATTTTGCCGCCGGCAACAAATCGACATTATAAATGCGCAGGATTCCAGGAGCAGGCATCTTGCAGCCGTTTCTAAATTGCTTGGTTTGGCCGCAAAGGTTGTCTTCACCCGCCACTGCATTCCCGGTTCCTCTCTGATAACAGGGGCGTTCCAGGACTGGGCCGGGGCGGATTTTACTATTGCAGTATCAAACGCCGTAAAAAACGCCCTGAGGGCTGGAAGGCTGCCAGCTTCCAGAGTAGGCATGGTCTATGGGGGAGTAGATATCACCAGATTCGATCAGGTACAGCAGGGTAGAATAGAAAGAATAAAAAAAATTTACTGGCGGCCGGGCTGCTGCAATATAGGCATTGTCGCCAGGTTTCATAAGGACTCGATAAGGCCGGGCAGGCTGTCGGCCAAACGGCATGAGATACTTTTCAGGGCGTTAAGCCAGACCAGCGGAGAATTCAATCTTATAGCCGTAGGCTGCGATGAAGACGCGCGGGAGCCGCTTAAAAAACTTGCCGCCGAAAACGGGCTTGAGCCCGGCAGGCTGACGATATGCGGGTTCGAGCCGGACATAGCCCCTTTTTACAAGATATTCGACATAAGTGTGCTGCCCTCCCCTGCCGAGGGGCTTGGGCTTGTGCTGGCGGAGTCCATGGCCGCGGGCACGGCAACAATAGGGGCGAGGGCCGGCGGCGCGGCGGAGGTGATAACTGACGGTGAGGATGGATTCCTGTTTACCCCGGATAACCATTTAGACCTGGCCTCAAAAATCGGACGGCTGACAGCCGAACCTGCTTTAAGGGAAAGGTTCTCGATTTGCGGCCGGCAGAAGGTAAAACGGTTTTTTGACATTGATAAAAACGCGATGGAACTGGAAAAAATCCTCGCCCGCGTCACAGGCCGCTAAATACTATTATGGGTTGAATTTTTAATCCGGTTACCGTATCTTAAAGTCAGGACTTTCATGCCCGGGCGCACAATATAATTGGTAATGGAGGGAATAACCGGTTCATGTACGCCTGAGCCGGGGGTATGAGAATTTCTGGCCTTTTTAAAGCATTCCTGGCAGCCTGCGCAGAACCGGTGCTGATCGTGCACCCTGCCTCGGGCCGAATCATTCACTGCAATGATGCTGCGCTGCCTGGCCTTGGCTACCCTCGCACAGAACTTGTCGGAACTGCCGTAACAGATATATTTTCCGGCTTAGGCAGCCTTGCCTCCTGGAAAAAGAGCATTCCCAAACTGAAAAAGATCAGGAACCTTTCAACGCGGTGCTCATGCAAAAAGAAAGACGGCAGCCTGCTGCCTGTTGAACTTGCCTGCACCTATGTGGAGCACCGGCCTGAGGCCCTAGTGATAGTTAATGTCCGCGATATCACATATACAGAGCGGTCATTATCAGAAAACAACGAAAAATTCAGGGCGCTTGCAGAGGGTTCAGCCAATGCGGCCTCCTACGCCATTATCCAGATAAACGAAAAAGGCGAGACGGTATTTTGGAACAAGGCCGCGGAGACGATATTCGGGTACAGTTTTACCGAGATGCGGGGCAAGGAAATGCACAAGCTGCTGATTCCGCCTGCCTTGCATGCGCGATTCAGGTGCGTGTTCGATAAATTCGTTAAGGACGGCCAGGGAGATGCGATAGGCAAGGTAATAGAACAGACCGCAGTCAGAAAGGGGGGCGAACAATTCCCGGCGGAAATCTCCCTCTCCGCAATCAATCTGGATGGAAAATGGAATGCAATAGGGATGATCAGGGATGTGACAAGAAAGAAAAATACCTTAACGGCTCTCCAGGAAAATATGGAGCGCTTCAGGAAGATATTCGAGGACGGGCCTTTAGGGATGGCTATCCTGGACCTTACAGGAAAAATAGTAAGGGCCAATGCAGTCCTTTGCGGCCTGACGGGGTATGCGGAAAAAGAGATTGCCCATATGGCCTTATTGGATATGACTCACCCCGCAGACTTGACCGCCAGCGTCTCCGCGCTTGCAACGCTGCTTGAGGAAAACACTCCCTTTTTAAAAATGCAGCAGCGTTATTTGACGAAGGAAGGCGGCACGGTATGGACCAACATGACCTTCTCGCTGATACGCGGCGAAGACGGCAAGCCCCGGTATTTCCTGGCGATGGCGGAGGACATAACCGAAAAGCTCAGGCTGGAGTCCATAGCCGGCACGGTTGAGTCCATGAACAACATGGGGTATGTATTCTCCGGATTAAGACATGAGATAGGCAACCCCGTAAATGCGATTAAAATGACCCTGAACGTGCTGAAGGCCCGGCTTGGCACTATCCCTGCGGAGTCCGTTGCCGAGTACGTGGGGCGGGCCATAGGCGAGGTAGCCAGGATCGAATCCATTTTATGGACCATGAAGAGTTTTAACATGTACGAAAGTCTCGATATCAAGCCGGTGCAGATGCGCCCTTTCATATCCGATTTCATCGCCATGGTTCAGGTGGATGCGGCCCAAAAAGGGATTACCCTCCGGACGGATGTATCGCCAGGCGTGGAATGCGCCATGGCAGACCCGAGGGCCTTGCAGCAGGTGCTTATGAATTTAGTGGCAAATTCAATCGATTCCCTTGCAGGCAGGGGAGACCCGTTTATTTCCATAACCGCGGCCCTTTGCGGCGCCGGTATAAGGATAACTGTGGCCGACAATGGCACCGGCATGGCCCCGAACCAGATAAAGGAACTGTTCAGGCCTTTCCGCACAACAAAACCCAAGGGGACCGGCCTTGGCCTGGTCATCTCCCGCAAGATGCTGGCGGGCATGGGCGGCAGCATTGATATAGAGAGCCGCAAGGACGAGGGTACCGCGGCCCATATTGTAATCCCGCAGGTAACTGAACAGGCGCTTTATAAATAGGATTTTGATTTGGAGGCTTTATGCCAGCTCAAAAAACAAAAAAAACAATACTGATAATAGACGACGACAAGATATTCTGCCAGAGCATCAAAGAGTACCTTGAAAAGGACCCTGTTGAAGTAATAATAGCCAACACCGGCAAAGACGGCCTGTCAGCCAGCGCCCGTGGAGATATGGACATTATCCTTCTGGACCAGAGATTGCCGGACGTTGAGGGCGATACACTCTGCGGAGCCATCCTTGCCAATAATGACCACGCCAAAATTATTTTCATAACGGCCCACGCCAGTTTTGAAGGCGCTGTAAAGGCCATGAAGTCCGGCGCTTTCAACTATCTTTCAAAGCCCTTCGAACTGGAGGAACTGGACCTTGCCATCGAACAGGCGCTGAGGACCACCCAGCTTGAAAGGATAGAGCAGTTACAGAAGTATCGCACGGCCAAGGAGAGCAAGGAAGCCGTTTTAATAGGCGGCCAGGGCCTGTCCGGAATCCTCAAGCTGCTTGAATCCGCCTCGTCCAGCGAGGCCCCGGTGCTTATAACCGGAGAGACCGGCACTGGCAAAAACGTGCTTGCCAAGGCAATCCACTACAAAAGCCCGCTCAGGAAGGCGCCGTTTATAAGCATAAACTGCGCTGCCCTGCCGGAAAATTTGATGGAGTCGGAGCTCTTCGGATATGAAAAAGGCGCTTTTACCGGGGCAGTGGCTTCCAAGAAAAGCATATTCGAAATGGCTGAAGGAGGAACGCTCTTTCTGGATGAGATAGGGGAAATCCCCCTGCACCTGCAAGCCAAACTCCTTGGCGCCATCGAAGAAAAAAAGATAAGGCGGCTTGGCAGCGAGTCCGTAAAGGCTGTAAACGTAAGGATAATAGCGGCCACCGGCAGGGAGTTGGAGAAAGAACTGGGCGAGGCGTTCAGAAAAGACCTGTATTACCGGCTTAGCGTAATAAGAATACATATGCCGCCGCTACGGGAAAGAAAAAGCGACATGAGAGCCCTGTGCGATTACTTCCTGTCCATACTGCCGGGAGGGCGCGAGATGACCATATCCGGCGAGGAACTGGAAAAACTGTCTGCCTATCCGTGGCCCGGCAATATACGCGAATTGAAAAACGTTATAGAAAGGGCATTGATTCTCCAGAGGGGAATGCATGATCTGAGGCCCTCTGACCTTCTTGTACGCCTTGATAAGTCGGCAGCCGGGAACCCGGAGCTGCGCCGGCAGCAGGATTTTTTTCAGGGGGACGAAATACTCACGTTGGCAGAGATCGAGAAAAACTATATTAAACATTCACTTGCCAGGCTTTACGGCAATTATACCCAGACGTCCCGCGCACTGGGCATCTCTCTTTCCACTCTAAAACGGAAACTTAAGGAATATGACCTAAAATGAATTACCTGTTCAAAATGAACTACCCATAATGCACTTAGCCCCATCCGCCATTTCCAGCCAAAAATTCTAACACGCCGGTTTTAAATCTTTTTTAGCTTTGTCTAGTGACTGGCATCACAATTGCATTCATTTGTTTACATGGAACAAGCGTGCATACTAGAAGATTCCAACGTCATGACCGCAGGTGAAAAGAACATCCTGCTGGCTGACGATGAGAAGATTTTTCTTCTCAGCGTTTCCGAAGGGCTCAGGATGTACATGAAAAGCGTAAACATCTACACGGCGGACAACGGCAGAAGTGCGCTGGACATTTTGAAATCCTGTCCGATAGACCTGCTTGTAACGGACCTGAATATGCCGGAGATGGACGGGTTTGGTCTTTTGGAGAGGAAATACGCTGAATTCCCGGACACAAAGGTGCTGGTGTTTACGGCCTGCATCCTGCCAGGATACAGGGAAATGCTTAAAAATTATGGTGTGCTTGACGTGCTGGAGAAGCCGCTTTCTTTCGAGGAATTGCGTAGCAAGGTAGAAGGTGCCTTGTGGGGTCTTTCCGGTATGGACAATCAGATGCAAAACGAACCCGGCGCCTTTTGGGGCCGGAGCCTTTCATAAAAAGGCAAATCGAACCGGAGGAAAACAGTATGAGCAACATGATTCTCGAATACCCCAGTGCAACAGAGGAGAAAAAACAAGCGTACATGCCCCGGAGCATTGGCCGGAAGAGCGCCAGTTCACATTCAGCGCGCGCGCTGGCCGAAGCTGTAATCCTCCAGTCGATGGAAGATTTCTGGAGCAGCACTTACAAACAGGAGAGTATTGAGTTCTTCAAAGGAGAAGGATTTAATATCTGCGCCAAAATAGCAGGCAT
>JAJYLE010000112.1 GCA_021788025.1 Nitrospirota bacterium | reverse complement strand
TACGGGATGACGGAGGTGCAGGCCCAGGCCATCCTGGACATGAAACTCCAGCGCCTTACAGGGCTTGAGAGGCAGAAGATAGTAGACGAATACAACCAGACGCTTAAAGAGATAGAGGGTTACAAAGAGATACTCGCAAGCGAAGAGCTCCAGAAAAAGATCATCAGGGAAGAGCTGCTTGAGATCAAGGAAAAGTACAACGACCCCCGGCGCACGGACATAATAGAGGCCCAGAAAAATATAACCATAGAGGACCTTATAACCGAGGAGGAGATGGTGATAACCATCTCCCACAACGGTTACATAAAGCGCAACCCTATCTCGGCTTACCGCAGCCAGAGGAGGGGCGGCAAAGGGCTAATAGGCATGGAGACACGCGAGGAAGACTATGTGGAACAGCTCTTCATCGGCTCCACCCACGATTACATGCTCTTCTTTACCAACCTGGGAAGGCTTTACTGGCTGAAGATATACCAGCTTCCGGAGGCCGGAAGGGCCGCCAAGGGCAAGGCCATAGTGAATATGCTTGCTCTTGGCGAGGGCGAGCGCGTGAGCACGGCGCTGCCCGTAAGGGAGTTTACCCAGGGCAATCTTGTATTCTTTACCAAAAATGGAATAGTAAAAAAGACACCGTTGATTGAATATTCCAATCCCAGAGGGAAGGGGATTATAGCTGTCTCGCTGGATGAAGACGACGAGCTTATAGCCGTGCGGCGTACATCCGGTCTTGATAACCTCATAATAGGTGCGCGGGGCGGCCGCGCAATAAGAATCGAAGAGGAAGATGTCCGCACTGTAGGCAGGTCGGCCAGGGGAGTGATAGGGATACGGCTGGACAAGGGGGACGCAGTCGTTTCCGGAGAAATAGCCGAGGACAGATGCCTTCTTCTTACCGTAACCGAAAAAGGCCTGGGGAAACGCACCAAAATTGAAGAATATCCGGTTCATGGCAGAGGCGGCAAAGGGGTGATCTCGATTAAGGTCACCGACAAGGGCGGCCAGGCCGTGGGGCTCATAAAGGTGAGGGACGAAGACGAACTGATGCTTATAACCCAGTCCGGCAAGACCATAAGGATGCCCGCCAGCGGCATATCCATTATTGGCCGCAACACACAGGGAGTGAAGCTTATGGATCTGGAAAACGGTGACCGGATTGTGGCGATAGGGAAGTTGGTAGAAAAAGACTGACGGGCGCAGTTAATGATTCCGCGAATGAGGGGAATGGGATTTTCATTTTTCAGATGTCTCGTCCGCTTCGCTCATTACCGTCTACCCCGCGCGCATGCAATCAATTAGTTAATCAGTGGCTATAAAAACATAAAAGCCAAAAACTTTCCCCAAATCGTAGACGAACACCGCCCGCGAAAAAATTAGAGGGCTAACTGGCGCTGGCCAAAATGAACGAGAGTGAAGGAAGCGAAATCGCCGGACTTCACCTGCATACCTTTGAGACTACTTGATCTCGCTCCCCAGAACCCTGAAAACCTCTATCAACGGCAATCCACTTTTCCGGGCAATTGAGGCGCAGTCCTCATACTCCGGCGCCTTTATGGTCTTTCCTGCGCGGGTACAAATCTTTACCCTAACCGGGCCAAGGCTGGTCCTCACCGTTTTCTGCTCTCTTGGAAGCACGGCCCTTTCCGTTTCTCGCCGCCTTATGCCAAGCGTGGTGGTCTCGGCAAAGATTATCTCTTCCAGAAGGTCTGCCGTCTCAGCCTTGCACAAAACAGTAAGGGCTATTGCCGGGCGCGATTTCTTCATTATGATGGGCGTGATAAAAGCATCCAGCGCACCCGATGCAAGGAGTTTTTCAATAAGGTATTCATAAACCTGCGGGTTCATATCGTCTATATTCGTATCAAAAACGGTTATTTTTTCGCGTGTTGTCCGCTGGCCGCTTGCAAGACTTTCCCCAATAAAGACGCGGAGGATGTTCGGGCTGTCCTTTAATTCCCTTTGCCCCGCGCCGCAGCCAGTTTTGATTATGCGTACGGGCGGCATAGGGCCAAACCTGCTTGAAAGCCCTTTTGCAAGCGCGGCCCCTGTGGGCGTGGTAAGCTCGAAGCCGGAGGCGTCCGCGTAAACCGGAATCCCCCGGGCCAGTTCGGCTGTGGCTGGCGCGGGTACGGGCAGCCTTCCATGTGCGGTCTTTACAAACCCGCTGCCCAGGTTTATAGGCGAGCAATGTATCTCATCTATCCCAAGCAGCTCTATTCCTGCTATCACGGATACCACGTCTATAACTGTGTCCGGTGATCCAAGCTCATGAAGGTGCACTTTTTTTATATCGTAAATTCCGTGCACTTTGGCTTCCGCCTCGAACATGGCCCGGATTATCCCGATTGCCTTGCCCTTGCCCGTTTTTGACAGGCCGGAGCGCAGGATAGTCCTTTCCATCTGTTGCCAGTTAAGGGCGATATCCGGATTGGCAAGTACATCGAATTTGATAGCCGCAAACCCTGCCCTTTTGACCTTTCTGGCGGAGACGGAGCAGCCCTTCAGCTTGAGGGTGGAAACGATTTTTTCAATTTCTTTAAAGGGAGCGCCAGCCGATACAATCGCGCCAGCAAACATATCGCCGCTTATGCCGGAGGAGCAATCAAGCCATGCGGTTTTCATCTCCTGGCAGCCCTTAAGGACTGCACCTCGCCGGCCGGAACGCGCTTAAGCTGCCGGGCGCCCGGAAGCTTCATAAGGAGCATGCCTTCCTGGTCAATCCCCGCCGCGGTCCCTTCAAACTCCATCTCCCCGGCCTTTATTTTCACCTTTCTCCCAATTGTATCCGAAATTCCCGTGTAAGCCTTCAATAATTTCTGCACACCCTTTTCGCCCTCTTTGCGGAGTACTGAAAGCCAGTAGCCAAATTCCCGGCAGACGGCCGCTATCAGGGCGTTGCGGTCCGCCATTTCGCCGGTTTCGGCAAATACGGATGTGGCGGTGCGCGCTATATCTGCAGGGAAAGATTCCTTTGGTATGTTCACGTTAATCCCGATACCCGCAACGGACACCTGCGTCCTGCCTGGGCCGGAGCGGGTTTCAAGTAGTATGCCTCCAAGCTTTTTGCTTTTTCCGGCAAGCAGGTCATTTGGCCACTTAAGCCTTACATCCAGCCCTGTTACCGCCTTTATAGCAAGCGCGGAGGACAGCCCCGCCGCAAGCGAAAGAAGCGGGGACTTCCTCTGTGATATCGCGGGCAAAAAGGCAATGCTCATGTAGACGTTGCAACCTGGGGGTGAATGCCAGGCCCTGCCAAGCCTTCCTCTTCCTGAGGTCTGGCGGTCCGCTACCACAAGGATACCTTCAGCAAGGTGTGCAAGCATTGCGCCGTTGGCGGTTTTGGCGGCAAAGTCGTTTGTGGAGCCCAGGCTTTTTCTGGCTATGACTTTTCTGCCAGGCAGAAGCCTGCGCAGTTTTTGAGAATTGAGGTCCGTAACGCTACTCTTCCAGCGGCAATATTACAACTTTTATTTTGCCGGCAAGGTCTTTCTCAAATTGCACGGCATCTTCCTTTGTGCCCACTATGGAGCCGTAATGCATCGGTATGGCCACCTCCGGATTTATATCCAGCGCGGCCTCGGCGGCCTCCCTGGCGGTCATCACGTAGGTCCCGGAGACTGGAAGAAGCGCAATATCCGCCCTGAACCCTTTCATTTCGGGTATCCTGTCCGTGTCCCCGGCAAGATATATTCTTTTGCCTGCCACTGTAAAAATGTAGCCCACCCACTCGTTGCTTTTGGGATGGAATTTCTTGTTAGGGTTGTAGGCAGGCACGGCCTCAATATCCACGCCATCCACGTTGAGCCTGTCCCCCGGCTTTACCAGCTCAATTTCTCCGATTAGTTTGGCCGCGCAGTCCGTGGGGGCAACTATGATTGTATCGGGGCCGGTCAGTTTTTCCACATCCTCGGGGGAGCAATGATCATAATGCTCATGGGTTATGAGTATCAGGTCCGCCTTCACGGGGTTTTTGATTTTGAACGGGTCCGTGTATATCACCTTTACCCGCCCGTGCTCCCTGACGATGATCCTGAATGCGTCGTGCCCAAGCCAGTGGATGTCTTTAACAATTTCCATTGTCCCTCCGTTGGATTCAGCGGTAACAGGCCCCCCAATCACCCCAAAAAAGGATGCGAAAAGAAAAGTTGCCAGCATTAGCACGTGTTTTCTGGGAACAATGCGGCGCGCCTGTCTCATTTTTTAGTCCACAATTATATCATAGGGGGAAAGATGGAAGCCCAAAAGGGGCGATTTGTAAAAGGTTTTCAAATCCAGCTTTCCTGTTGTCAACGAAAGGAATAAATCAGCTTTTAATCCCCAGATACCTTAGCGGGTTGTCATGAGCCGCCTTTCGAATTTCTTCTGCACAAATCCCAATTTTAAGAAGCAAAGGCGCGCACTCTGAAAGCGTCAATCCACCGCCCATGAGTTTTCCGTTTTTCATGACAGGGCTTCCCGTTTTTCCTTTTACCGAATCTGAAATCAGAATAACTTTATCCGGCCATTTCAACCTGAATACCATGCGGACAGCCTCCGGACTGACGTGCGCGCCGTCCCCGATAAGCTCAACGTAAACGTCCTCATCCAGCAGGGCAAATCCGGCCAGCCCCGGCTCTCTATGGTGGAAAGGTCTCATCGCGTTAAAGATGTGGGTGATGCCGGTTGCCCCGGCTTTTTTCCCGGCCAGGGCTTCTTTGTAAGTTGCGCCGGAATGGCCCATATTCACGCGAATATCCATTGAAGCGCATCGCTCGATAAGCTTTAGCGCGCCGGGCAGTTCCGGGGCTATAGTGATTATTTTTATTGCGTCTTCAAAACCGGAGATCAGTTTTTTTAACGCACCAAGGGAAGGCGCAAGGAAATGTTTTTTATCCAGTGCTCCGCATCTTGAAGGGTTGAGAAACGGCCCCTCCAGATTTATGCCGCCAATCAAATCCGAGGCCTGCATCGCTTCCAGGCAGGCGGCCATAGCGGTCCGCATATCCGCAATGGAAGAGGCATATACGGTTGGCAATATCAGGGTGGGGTTGTTTGTGTTGTGCAGTTTCGCAAGTTCAAGAATGGCCTTGGCGTTTACAGCGCCTGAAGTACTCAACCCGCTTTTCCCAAGGCCGTGGGTGTGGATGTCTATAAAATCGAAATTATTTCTTCGCAGTGTTCCGCGCCCTTACTTTTATCTGTTCTATTTCATATCCGTCTACTGCGTGCTGGTCGCGCCGTTTTATCAGAAGCCAGTTTTTGGGCCCCGCTTTTTTCATCTGCGTAAGGGCGAACTGGCCTTTGAGTTTGCGGCCCTCCAGCCTGAATTCAAGGATACCCTTTTCAGGGTCTCCTTTTTCCAGCACGAATTTGCCCTTGTCCCAGATGAAGACCTCTCCCGCGCCGTACTGCCCTTCCGGGATTGTGCCTTCAAAGCCGCCGTACTCAAGGGGGTGGTCCTCAACCATCACGGCCAGCCGCTTGTCCTTGGGGTCCATCGAGGGGCCTTTGGGAACGGCCCAGCTCTTTAAAACCCCTTCCATCTCCAGCCTGAAGTCCCAGTGCAGATGTGACGCATGGTGTTCATGCACAACAAAGACCGCCATTTATTCCTGCCTTATCCTCAGGATTAATAAAAGGACGCTTCCAACCACGAACAGGATGCCTCCCTTTAATGCCCAGGCAGCGCCCGGCTCCCTGCTTACCTCTATCAGGGCCATCGGGCCGGGTTTAAAGCTGACGTCCTCCAGGTAAAAACCGAAACCGTTAAAGAAAACCGGCCTGTTGGGGGCCATATAGTCCTCTTTGATAATTGTACCGCCCTTTAGAAAGCTGAGCCAGGCCTTCCAGCCTATGGTGGCCCCGCCGGGGGATTTTTCGGACTTGAACTTCGTAAATTCCACCGAAACATTCTTGCCAGCAAACGGGGCCGCCGCCTGCTGGCCGTAGGCCAGGTAACCTTCCATCCTGTAACCCCATACCGAGCTGACCAGGTGGGCAATAATTATAAAAATAAACCCAAGATGTATTATTTGCGGGGCAAGCGCAAGCATTATCCCCTGCTTCTTTTTAAGGGACTCTATGCTGCAGGCAACGGTGGATACGGCAAGCAGCGCAGCAAGCCCTACCGAGCCCCAAAGCCAGAAAGACAGCGAAATGGGTGCGTTAATCATCCATTTTAAAAGTGCCCCGAAGGTCAAATCCCCGTAAGCCGGGACGATGGTCATATCGATAGAGCCGTACAGAAAAAGGACGGCTATGGCGGCCATTAGTATCAGGGCCGTCTTCATGGAAGCAAATATGTTCCAGACCTTTTTCATTTAAATTTTTTAATTAGAAGGAATGCGAGCTTTTCATCAAAAGCCCCACCCCAACATAAGTGAAAAGCACTATCACAAAACCGATGGCCCCCGTCCATGCTGCCTTCCTGCCGTACCAGAACGGCCTGAAACGGGCGTGCAGATAAAAGCCGTAATAAAGCCACAGGATAGATGTCCACAGCTCTTTAGGGGTCCACAGCCAGTAAGTGGCCCAGGCATAATAGGCCCATATGCCGCCGATTATCATTGAAACACTGAACAGCACGTATCCAAACAGGATGGCCTTGTACTGCCTTTTCTCAATTACCGGATCGGGTTGGGCCAGATACAAAACCCCAAGAAACGCGCCTATGCCAAAAAGCGCATAGGAAAAAAAGGAGAGGGCCACGTGGAATTCAAAATAATAGGTGCTAAGCAAGGCAGGAAGCGGGCCTTCATGCGGGGGCGAGAAAACGGCTGCAAATGTGATAACAACTGCTGTGCCAGCCAGCATCAGCCTGAACAATCTTTTTTCTGAAATCAGCTTGTAAAAAGGAACTGAAAACGCGACGATGCTTGCGGTAAGGAAGATAAGGGTGTCGTGCAGCCCTACAAGGGGCAGTCTGCCCAGATGAAATCCCCTGGAAAGCAGGTCCGCGGACTGGGCTGCAAGCCCCACATAAAGGGCGGGCCACCACCAGAGCCCGATTACATAGAAAAACACGGATGCCGGTTCCAGCATCAGCTATTATGGCTCTTTGGGGAAGATTTTTCCCGGATTTAAAAGCCCTTCCGGGTCGAACGTCCTTTTTATCCCGCGCATCAGCTCCATAACGGCAGGGGATATCTCCATGCCGATGTAATCTTTTTTTGTAAGCCCTATTCCATGCTCCCCGGATATGCTTCCGCCTAATTCCAGGGTGCGGGCAAATAAATCAGTAAGCAGGGCGGTTATATTGGAGGCCCCCTGTGAAAGGTCTTCAGGAAGGATGTTTACGTGCAGGTTGCCGTCCCCGGCATGGCCGAAGGCGGCCATTGGCACGCCATGTTTGCCTGATATGTTTGAGATGGAGGCAAGCATCTCCGGTATCCTGCTTGGCGGCACCACAATGTCCTCGCTTAGCTTGCGCGGGCATACATTGTACAGGGCCGGGGAAAGGCTGCGGCGCGCCTTCCACAGCGCGTCCTTTGCAAATTCATCCTCTGCCATTGTGACTTCCGCATCAAGCTTGCTGCACACGTCAACAATCTTTCCGGCCTCGTCGCGTATCGTGTTTGGATGCCCGTCCAGCTCTATAAGCAGCAGCGCGCCAGCGTTGTGAGGCAGGCCCGTTGGGCTGTAACGCTCCACGGCAGATATCGAAGCGCGGTCCATAATCTCCAGCGTGCGCGGTATTGTCCCCCCGGCTATGATGCTGGAAACAGCATGGCCGGCAGATTCGGCCGAATCAAAGACGGCAAGAAGTGTAATTATCTCCTGCGGAATTGGCAATACCTTTAGCTTTATTTTTGTTATTACCGCTAAAGTCCCTTCGGAGCCGGTAAGGAGCTTTGCAAGATTATAGCCCACCACCGATTTCCTTGTGCCAGCGCCCGTTTTTATGATTTCCCCAGAGGGTAAAACCGCCTCCAGTTCCAGTATATAATCCGCTGTTACGCCGTATTTGAGCGCGCGCGGCCCGCCCGCGTTCTCCGCAACGTTGCCGCCCAGGGTGCAGAATTCCATGCTGGTTGGGTCCGGAGGGTAGAAAAGCCCGTAAACAGAAAGTTCCCGCTGAAGCCTCCCGTTTATCATGCCAGGCTCCACCGTTACCGTGAGATTGCCGCTGTCTATATCCAGCAGGCGGTTCATCCTCTCCATGCTGAGCACAAGCAATGAAGAAGAAATGCCCGCCTGGGAGGCAACTGGCACTGCCCCGCCGCTCATTCCTGTGCCCGCCCCCCTTGGCACAACTTTCATGCCGTTTTCCCTGGCATGCTTGAGCACCTTTGCCACTTCATCGGCGCTTTGGGGCCAGGCAACGGCTGAAGGCCGTCCGGTGCGCCCTGAGGAATCGAAGCCGTACGCCAGAAGGTCTTCCGGCCCAGTGGAAAAATTCTTTGCCGGCAGGGGTGAGGTTTCTTTCTCTTTTTCTTCTTTAGATTTTTCTTTCCCGGGCCAAATCATGAAAACAGTCCCCAAAAAAATGTATCTATTATATTACCCGAATCAATTGGATAAATGCGGGCTTGCCCGCGCGGAAGAAAGGGGGCAGGGGCGCTTAAATAAGATTAAGCGCCTGTTATCTCGGCAACCTCCGATGCGCCGCCCTCAAGCTCGCGGACCTGCTCGTCATCCATGCGAAGCAGCATGGCCTGGAACTCGCCCAC
>JAJYLE010000111.1 GCA_021788025.1 Nitrospirota bacterium | reverse complement strand
CTCATCGGCAAACTCTTCGCCGATCAGGTCCGGCCTGGAGGCAAGTATCTGCGCAAGCTTGATGAAACTTGGCCCAAGCTCGCCGAAGGCAAGCCTGAGGCGTTCGGCGGTGCCGGGTGGTTTCAGGGCGGGCCATTGGCCGAAACTGCGGAGCCTGGCGAGAAACGGGATATAACGGCCAAGCCTTATTTGATCGATGAGGCGGCCGAAGCCGTGCCCGAGGAAAACGGTGATTATCTGCTGGACCCTTCGGGCCTTGGATATCCTTGTTTTTCTAAATCTGAACAGGTCCAAAAAACGGGTCAGGCTTCCTTTTCTTCCGCCAGTTCCGCCGTTCTCTCGGAAAGCTCCCCAGCCTTGGTCTCAAGCCTTTTTACCCGCACGGAAAGCGACTGTACCTTCCTGTTCAGCCGCTCAATGTCATCGGCAGTGGGCAGGTTCATCTTGCGCATGGCCTTTTCGACCATTTCATTGATGCTTTTGCTGACTTCGCCGGTGCTCTTTTCGGCGATGCTGGTCCATTCCTTGACGAATTTGGCCGCCTGGGTCTGGCTCAGTTCGCCTTTTTTTACAAGGTCGTCCAGGTAGACGTTGAATTTTTCCTGGATTCCCACACCCGCAAGCAGGGCCTTCCTGATCATATCGGTAAGCATAATGGAACCTCCCTTTATTTTTTCAGGGCACTTCCGACAATATCGTATACCTTTTCCAGTGCGCTGTCCAGCTTTTCAAGCTCCTTGGCGCCGCCCTGGGCAAGCTCGGGTTTGCCGCCGCCCCTGCCCCCGGAAAGCCTGGCAACCTCCCCCAGTATGTCCCCGGCCTTTACCCTGCCAGAAAGGTCCTTGGTTACCGTGGCCAGCAGGGCGCCCTCGCTGTTTGCAAGCATTATCACGCCGGAGCCTATGCGGTCCCTCAGCACATCGGCAAGCTCCCTCAGTTCCTTCTGGCCGAAGTTCTGCCCGGAAACCTTTTCAGAAAGCACCTTCACGCCGTCAACCATCTTTATTTTGCCAGCCAGGTCTTTGGCAATATCCTTCGCTCCCGCGGCCCTGATGCCCTCCAGCTCTTTTTCGAGGGCCTTCATCTTATCCAGAAGCTCCTGGGCCTTCTCAAGCGGCTTGTCAGTTTTAAGCGCCTGGGCTATCTCTTTCAATTCACGCTTCCTGTCGCGCACAAAGGCCAGCGAGCCAAGCCCGGTGATCGCCTCTATCCTTCTTATTCCGGAGGCAACGCTGCCCTCGGAAGTCACAAGGAAAAGCCCTATGTTTCCCGTGCTATGCACATGTGTGCCGCCGCAGAGCTCCCGGCTGAAAGCCCCCGCGGCAACCACACGCACCGTATCGCCGTATTTCTCGCCAAACAGGGCGGTGGCCCCTGCCGCTATGGCGTGGTCCGTCTTCATGACATCGGTTTTTACCGGCATGTCCTCAAGCACCTTTGAATTCACGATGTCCTCAACAGCCGCAATCTCCTCCGGCGTAAGGGCGGTGAAATGCGTGAAGTCGAACCGGAGCCTGTCGGGTTCAACCAGGGAGCCGGCCTGCTTTACATGGTCCCCCAGCACTTCCTTCAGCGCAGCGTGCAGCAGGTGGGTTGCCGTATGGTTGCGCGTAATGGCCGCGCGCCTTTCCACGTCCACATGGCAGGAAACCTTGTCCCACACCCTCAGGCGGCCCCGCTCCATCTTAATATGCTGGACTGTGAGGCCTTCAACCGGCTTTCTGGTGTCCATCACCCTGGCGGCCATATTGCTTGTGATGATCACTCCCGTGTCCCCGGTCTGCCCGCCGCTTTCGGCGTAAAACGGGGTACGTTCAACGATGACCTCGGCCTCCTGGCCTTCGGATATCTCCTCGGCCGCATGCCCATGTTTCACTATCGCTTTTACAACCGTATCGGCGTCAAGGGTGTCGTACCCGGCAAAGACTACCGGCCCTACCTCGGAGGCAAGCTCCTTGTAAACTGATTCAGCCGCGCCCTCTTCCACCACCCACGAGGCCCTGGCCCGTTCCTTCTGGGCCCGCATCTCCCCGTTAAACCCTTCCTCGTCCACGGTAAAACCCTCTTCGGACGCCACGTCGCGCACTATATCCACGGGGAACCCGAAAGTGTCATAAAGCTTGAAGACCTCCGCGCCGGAGATTAGTTTCCCGCCGGAACCGCGCAGTGAGGAAAGCAGGTCCTCCAGTATCCTCATACCCTGGTCCAGGGTGTTGCCAAACCGCTCCTCCTCAAAACGGAGGGTCTTTTTTATGTTGGCGGACTCTTTGCCAATCTCCGGGTACACATCAGCCGCAAAGCCCGCAACGGAATCAACCAGTTTCCACAGAACAGGCCCGCCCTGGTCTTTACCCCCGTGGGCATCCAGTTTCCTTGCGTATCTGGCGGCCCGGCGGATTATCCTTCTAAGCACGTATCCGCGGCCCTCGTTGGAAGGGGTGACGCCGTCGGCTATAAGAAACGTTATGGCCCTCATATGGTCGGCGATCACGCGGATGGCCGTGTCCTTGCGGGGATCAGCCCCGTATCTGGCCCCTGTTATGGATTCTATGGATGAGATGATGCCCGCGAATATGTCCGTATCAAAATTGTTCCGTTTGTCCTGGAGCACGGCGGCTATCCTCTCCAGCCCCATGCCGGTATCTATGCTTGGCCTTGGAAGCGGGGTGAGACTGCCTGCCTCGTCCCGGTTATACTGCATGAACACAAGGTTCCATATCTCCAGGTAGCGGTCGCAATCGCAGCCCACGGCGCAGCCGGGTTTGCCGCAGCCAACTTCTTCGCCCTGGTCGTATATTATCTCGGAGCATGGCCCGCAGGGCCCGGTATCGGCCATCTGCCAGAAATTGTCCCTGGCCCCAAGCCGCACAATCCTTTCGGGCGCAATGCCTGCCACTTCGCGCCAGAGCATCTCGGCCTCGTCGTCTTCCTCGTATATGGTTACCCACAGCTTTTCAGACGGAAGGCCAAGCCTTTTTGTGAGCAACTCCCAGGCAAACCCTATCGCCTCGCGCTTGAAATAGTCACCGAAGGAAAAGTTGCCCAGCATCTCAAAAAACGTATGGTGCCTGGCCGTGTAGCCCACGTTTTCTATATCGTTGTGCTTGCCGCCGGCCCTCATGCATTTCTGGCACGTTGCGGCCCGCTTGTAAGGACGGCTTTCTTCCCCCAGAAACACCTTCTTGAACTGCACCATGCCCGCGTTTGTAAAAAGAAGGCTTGGGTCCTCAGCCGGGATAAGCGGAGAGCTCCTTACGGTTTCATGGGCCTTTTCCTTAAAATAGTCGAGGAACGCCTTTCTTATCTGGCCGCTTTTCATTGACCGGATTTAGGCTCCGCGAATTTTTTGTTGCTTATGCCGGAAGAACTCATCTCGGTTACCTTGCCCGCTGTAAACTGCAGGGTTGT
The DNA here is from genome assembly GCA_021788025.1 of Nitrospirota bacterium. Taxonomy (GTDB): domain Bacteria; phylum Nitrospirota; class Thermodesulfovibrionia; order Thermodesulfovibrionales; family JdFR-88; genus JAKAKS01. Next base: position 5,307 of record JAJYLE010000111.1, on the reverse strand, counting down.
GCTGGAAGCGATGTCCTTGTATATCCATTGCTCCCTCATGTCACCGTTGGCAGCGGGGGTTTGCACGTTAATATCGGAAGGAGAGCCCCAGGCAAACCTCACCTCGTCGGGCGTCATCCCCATCGTAACTTCGCCGGCCCGGATATGGGCCTGCACATCCGCCGGATATCTGGATATCTCCGAAGGCGAATACCGCACCTCGGTCTGGCATCCTGCCAGAAATATGGCCGCTACCAGGGCGGCTGCCGCAATTGCTTTATTCATCTGAAATCCTCCTTGTTGAAAAAACTTTTCTTATAGTTTGCGTCGAATAGCCCCGCCTTGCAAGGGCGCCTGAAAGCCGCCTGGCCTGAACTTCAGGGGCAAGGCCATCCATGGCCCTGAGCTTCTTTCCGGCAAGCCTCAGGGCGCCGGGCAGTTCGTCATAATCCTCAAGAGCGCTCTGTGCTATCCCCTTTGGCACCCCGCGCGCAGCCATAAAGGCAGCCGCCGCCCGCCTGCCAAGCAGCTTGCGCTCACGCGCCTGCCCGGAAAGCGATTCGGCCAGAGCGCTGTCATTTATATATCCCAGCGCTTCCAGCCTGCTGAGGGCATCGCCGGCCTCCTGCGGCCCAAAACCTTTTCCGGCCAGTTTTTTCTGGAGCTCCGCCCTGCTTCTGCCCCTATAACTTAAAAGCCGCAGGGCGTACCGGAACGCATCCGAAGACATTTTTACTTTGCAAATCTTTCAAGCAGGGGGTCGTCGCCGCCCTTTTTCTGGTTGAAGGCCTCCGCGGTATTATGCACGCCCTGCAATTTAAGCATGAAATCGTCCGGGTTGCTGGCATTCCTCAAGGCGTCATCCTGCGTCACTAGCCCTTGTTTTAAAAGACTGAAAAGGGACTGGTCAAACGTCTGCATGGCGTAATGGACATTGCCTTGCGCTATCACGTCCGGCAGGAATTTTGTTTTTGCCGGGTCCATTATGCAGTCTTTTACCGTAGCGGTGGCCAGCAGCACCTCCACCGCGGGCACCCTGCCCTTGCCATCGGGCTTGGGCACAAGCCTCATCGATACTATCCCCTTGAGCACCGTGGCAAGCTGCACCCTCACCTGCTGCTGGTAATAAGGAGGGAAGAACGAGATTATCCTGTTTATGGTTTCCGGGGCATCCAGGGTGTGAAGCGTGCTTAGGACAAGGTGGCCCGTTTCAGCAGCCATCAGCGCCGTCTGGATGGTGTCGAAATCCCTCATCTCGCCCACCAGTATCACGTCCGGGTCCTGGCGGAGCGCAGCCCTCAGCGCTTTTGCAAAACTCCTGGCGTCCGCACCAATCTCGCGCTGGTTGATCAGGCTTTTCTTGTCCCTGTGAAGGTACTCCACCGGGTCCTCGATGGTTATTATATTGACCGTCTTTGTGGCATTGATCTGGTCTATCAGCGCGGCAAGCGTGGTGGATTTGCCGCTTCCGGTTGTGCCTGTGACCAGCACCATCCCCCTCTCCTCGGCGGCAAGCTTTCTCAGCACATCGGGAAGATTCAGCTCGTCAAAATCAGGTATTCTTGTCGGAATGACCCTGAAAACTATGCCCACGGCCCCGCGCTGGAGAAACGCGCTGCACCTGAACCGCCCCAGCCCCGGCACGCTATGGGCAAAGTCTATATCAAGCTCTTTCTTGTAGGTCTCTTTCTGGGAGGGGCTCATCACGGACATGGCCAGCCTGAGGGCCTCTTCCCTGGTCAGGCGGGTTTCATCAATCGGTTTCAATACGCCGTTTATCCTGGCAACCGGCGGACTGCCTACTTTTATGTGCAGGTCCGACGCGCCTGCGTCAACGGCCTTCTTTAAAAGATCATTTATCTCCACTGCGCCTTCCGGGCACTATTGATTCGAGAAGTTTCTCCTCTATCTCGGCCGCGGCCTCCGGATGGGTTTTAAGAAATTCCTTGGCGTTTTCCCTGCCCTGCCCTATTCTCTGCCCTGCGTAGCTGTACCAGGCGCCGGACTTCTCTATCAGGTTTTTTTCCACGCCCAGGTCTATGATCTCCCCGGTCCTGGATATCCCTTCATTGAAGTAGATATCGAACTCGGCCTGTTTGAAAGGCGGGGCCATCTTGTTTTTAACCACCTTAACCCTTACGCGCCCGCCCACAGCCTCCTGGTTGTCCTTCAGGCTCTCTATCTTCCTTATGTCCAGCCTCATCGAGGCGTAGAATTTGAGGGCGTTTCCTCCGGTGGTGGTTTCGGGATTGCCAAACATAACCCCTATCTTCATCCTTATCTGGTTTATAAAGATAACGGTAGTGAAGGATTTGGCTATTGCAGCGGTCAGCTTCCTTAATGCCTGGCTCATCAGCCTTGCCTGAAGCCCCGGAAGCGAGTCCCCCATGTCCCCTTCGATTTCCGCCTTGGGGACAAGGGCGGCAACCGAGTCTATTACCACTATGTCCACCGCCCCGCTTCTTACCAGTGTCTCGGCCACTTCAAGCCCCTGCTCACCGGTATCGGGCTGGGATATTAATAATTCTTCTATGTTCACGCCAAGCTTGGCGGCGTAATTTACATCCAGTGCATGCTCGGCGTCCACAAAAGCCGCTACCCCGCCCGCCTTCTGGGCCTGGGCTATCGCGGATAGTGCAAGCGTGGTCTTGCCTGATGATTCCGGCCCGTATATCTCAACCACCCTGCCCCTTGGGAACCCGCCGATTCCGGTGGCCACGTCCAGCATAATGGAACCGGTAGGGATCACCTGCGCGGCCTCAGCCGCCCCCTGGGCGCCCAGCTTCATGATGGCCCCTTTGCCGAAATTGCGCTCTATCTGGGCTATGGCCATCTCCAGCGCCTTCGTCCTGTCTTTGCTCATCCGGTCCACCTCTCTTGGGTATTCCCCCATGTTTTATCCTTGCCGGCCCAGGTATATTTCTTCAAGCGCGGAATATTCAGGCCCGCCGGGCTTCAAAACGCTTTTCATGAGCGTTATTTTTCCGATTTCTATCATACCAAAAGAGTGTGCCTGAAGGGTAGCAAGCCCTTCCGCCAGCCCGGCCAAAGCCCTGCGGTCTTTCATCCCTTCCGGCCTCACCCTGCCTAGCGTGATATGCGCCTTGAAAGCGGATGTCTCACGCTCAAACCCGGCCTTTTCGCAGGCGTCTTCAATACTGTCTCTTAAACTCCTGAGGGTTTCATAAGATGGCCCCCTGAGCCCCACCCATAACACCCTTGGGAATTTGCCGCCCGGAAACGCGCCCGTCCCATGCGCCTCCAGATTAAAGGGATAGAAACCGGAGACAGCCCCTTTTAACAGCTCATGCAATTCATCGATTTTATCCAGGGGCACGGGGCCCAGGAATTTCATGGTGGCATGAAGGTTTCCGGCCGGGATCCATTTTACCAGGCGGCCGGCCAGCGCCCTCAATTGCTCCATCTGCCTGTCTATCTCCTGCCGTACATCATCCGGCAATTCCACCGCAATGAAAGCTCTAACCGATTCCAAGCCGTGCCCCCCAATACAGCGTTGCCGCCCTGAGGACGGTATTTGCAAACACTCCGGCCCCTATATCGTCCGCCATTACACCAATCCCGCCCGGAAGCCGCTCCAGCAGGTTAATGGGCGGCGGTTTCAGAATATCGAAAAGCCTGAAAAGGACAAATGCCCATATTATTACGCCAAGCGAAAGCGGCAGGAACAAAACCGTTGTAAGATAACCCGCAACCTCGTCTATTATTATCCGGCTGGAGTCTTTCCCAAGCTCCTTTTCGGCATTCCCGGCCGCAACAGCCCCGAATACAGTTACTATTACCGTGATAGCAAGAAGCGCATACATGCCCGGCCTTGCGGCCCATGTAAATATGGCCGCAGCCGCCGTGCCGAATGTGCCTGGGGCAAACGGCACATACCCAAGCCCTAGCAGCGTGGCCGTCCATTTAAGCGGGCGTGAGGATTTTCCCCCCGGCATCACTCTTCTATCCGGTAGCTGTGACTGACCTTGGACGCACCCCCTTCTATGGTGGCCTTCACGGAGCAGTATTTGTCCATGGAAAGCTCTATCGCCCTTTCCACGTCCTCTTTTTTAAGCCCTTTGCCCTTCAAGACAAATTCGATATTGATGCCCGTGTATTTCTTCGGGTGCTCGGCGGCCCTCTGCCCCTCTATATTCATCTCAAACCCTGTCACTTCGGCCCGCTTTTTCCTTAATATGGATATTACGTCCATCCCGGTGCACCCTCCCAGGGCGGCCAGCAGCACGTTCATGGGAGTGGGCCCCCCGGTCCCGCCTGCCTGCGCGGGGGCATCCATTATCACGTTGCCGCCCTCGCATTCCCCAACAAACCTCATACCGCCTTCAAATCTCACTTTCACATTGGGCATTTTATTCTCCTTCAATCTTTCATTTGCGGATTGATTTGAAACTAACCTATCGGCCCTGCCGTGTCAAGGCCCTTCCCGGTTGACGCAGGGGCCTGCGTACTGCTATCTTATTGACGTTTTCAAGGCAGCACCACCCAAGGAGGCCTGGATTGATAAAGAACATGCTTGTAGCCATCGACGGCTCGCCCAAATCCTTCGAAGCGTTTGATTTTGCGCTTGATATGGCTGCCGCATGCAACGCCGCACCGCTTATCCATCTGCTAGCGGTAGTCCAGCCGCCGGAATCGCTGTACCTGGTTGAAACGGATTCCCTTGTGGACTCGGCCTCCAAACAGTTTGAGGCAGTATTAAAAGGGCTGGCTGAAAAGGCGAAGGCAAAGAATATCGCGGTCCGGACGGTTGTTACAGTGGGCCATCCGGCAGAGCGGATAGTGAAATTCGCCAGCGAGAAAAACTGCGACCTTATAGTGGTGGGGCATACGGGCAAATCGATGCTGGGAGGGCTGCTGCTTGGGTCCGTATCCAGAAGAGTAGCGGCAGAGGCGCCCTGCAGCGTGGTAATCGTAAAATAAGGGCTTGACTGCGCATCACCGCAATTTCCTTTCGCACCGCAATTAAAACAACTGAAACCGGCCCTGGAGTTCACAGGGCCTCTGTATACTGAATAGCCATCCCAGGCACATCAGATATGCGGCCAGACCGGCAGATACAGCCCGCCTCTGTTTCCATAAAAAAAGTTGCGTCCAGTGCGTCCGGGCAGCTTAATTTCAAATCTCAAATTGAACACTTATTCCCCGGTTTCAAGCCAGATAGTAACCGGAAAACGGCTGGAAGGATTCCGGGCAAGCCGGGGACCCCGAAAAGCTGTAGCTTTTTGGGGTGGAAGCAAAGCCGCTGGATACCGGTTTTCACCGGCATTACGCTGAAATGGACCACTGGAACAAATGGAACAAAATTTT
>JAJYLE010000110.1 GCA_021788025.1 Nitrospirota bacterium | reverse complement strand
TTGATATGGCAGTGGGCATAATCATCGGTGCGGCCTTCGGGCTGGTGGTAAAATCCCTTGTCTCGGATATCATAATGCCCCCACTTGGGCTTCTGCTTGGGGAAGTGGATTTTTCCGAGTTCTTTATCACTCTTAAAAGCGGGACAGTTCCCGGCCCTTATCCCACGGCGGAAGCCGCTTCAAAAGCCGGCGCGGTGGTTTTAAGGTACGGGGTTTTTGTAAACGAGATAATATCGTTTCTGATCGTTTCATTTGCGGTGTTCCTCCTTGTAAAAAGCATAAACAGGCTGCGGCGGAAGGAAGAGGGAAAGGCAGCCCCGGCGGCCGACACCAGGCAATGCCCTTATTGCCTTTCCGTTATTCAGGCCAGGGCCGTCCGCTGTCCGCAGTGCACATCGGAATTAAAGGGCGCTCAATAAGAAAAAAGCAAAGGGCGGGACCGCCCCCCGCCCCTTTTTTGTTCTGGTTATTCCGTTTTTCAGCTCTTGAACTCCACGATAATCGCCTCCATCGGCTTGGTGCCGTTGTTGGCGATCTCATGTGACCTGGCCGGAAACCACGTGGCCTGGCCCCTGTTCAGTGTGCACTGCTCAGGCTGGCCTCCGGGGCTGATAAACGTGGCCGTGCAGTCCGTGACGATGTAAACAAGGTGGTCCCGCAGGGAATGCATTACAGTCCTGTCGCCAGGGTCTATGCTCAGGTCCAGCATGCGAACACGGTCATTTTCAAAAAGTAGCTTGTAGTTATTCGGGGCGGCCGTAAGGGCCTCTTCTATGGCTGCTGTTTTTGGCATTTCAGGTTTCCTCCTTTCGGGCAGGCTTCTTTCACACAGACCTTCCAATTTCTTTATATCACCGATTCAAAGTACAATCCAGCCAGAAAATTATCTGGTGCGTACCAGCCTGGCCATGAAAAATCCGTCCATATCGTGACGGTGCGGCCAGGTGCGGAAATACCGGCCGGCCCTCAATTCAGCCATGAATGCCGGAGAGGATGCGTCCGGCAAAAAAGCGCCGGATGACTCTTTCAGAAAATTATCAACCACATCCTCGCCTTCTTCAGACTCCGTGGAGCAGGTGCAATATACGATTGTCCCGCCTTTTTTTACGGCCTTCGATACGGAATTCAGCATCCGCAGCTGTGCCGCGCCCAACTCCCGCAAGCCCTTTTTTGTGTGTCGGTATTTTACATCCGGGTTTCTCCTTATCGTGCCAAGCGCGGAGCAGGGCGCATCCAGTATGACCCTGTCGAATACTCCAAGACTGTCTTCCAGGCTGGCGGCATCCGCCTGAACAGGTTTTACGGATTTCAGGCCCAGCCTGTCTGCGTTCTGCCGGACACGCTCCAGGCGTTCCGGTGAGATATCGGCGGCCACTATCCCGCCGTTATCCTCCATGAGCTCCGCTATATGCGTGGATTTTCCACCAGGCGCGGCGCAGGCGTCCAGTATCCTTTCGCCCGGCTGCGGTGCAAGGAGAAAGGTTGTAAGCTGGGCGGCCTCGTCCTGGGCGAAACACAAGGGCAATATTTTTATCACTTCCTCAAAAACAGCCCCGCCCGCAATCTTTATCCCGGACGGGCTGAAGCCGGTTCCGGCTGCGTACGGGAAATCTTTTTTCAGATATTCAAGCGCTTCGGTCTTTTGCCCGCTTTTTACACGGATGGTAAGAGGCGGTATTTTATTATTGCTTTGGGCAAGGGCAACGGCCTCCTCCACGCCCATTACGCGCGCCCACCTTTTTAAAAGCCATTGCGGATGGGACCAGGCGATTGCTGCCGCCTGAATCCTTTTTTCATCCTGGGCGGACGAATCGCCGGCCATGCCTCTGAGCGCAGCCATTTCTTTTAATATCTGCTCTTCACGGCGCTGGAAAGACCGCAGCACGGCGTTTGCCAGCCCCGGCCGGCCCTGATTTCCGCCATTTTTTTCCAGTTGCACGGCCTCGAAGACGGCCGCATGCCCAGGCACGCGGGTAAAGAGCAGCTGGTAAAGGGCCAGCCTCAGATTCTCTGTTGTCCGGTTGCCGGGCGTTTTGGCCAGAAAGCCGGAGAGCACATGGTCCAGTAGCAGCCGCCACCTGATTGTGCCGTAAACAAGCTCCATCATCAGGGCCCGGTCCCGCCGGTCCAGCCCGGTATTACCTGAAACCGCCTCAATCGCGTCCTTCGGCTTTGAGCCCCCGGATACCTTCATCAACGCTTCCAGGGCGTTTTCCCGCACACTCATTTTGTATTATTCCGTATTCCGGGCATGAATTGCATGGTTTTTGGCCGTTGCCGGATTTGGAACTGTCCGCATTCGATTTGTCAATATGAACTTAAAATTTTAGACTGCTTAAATTCCCTTGAAACCCGTTTGCGCGTCTGGTAAAATCCACGAACCAGCTTGGAAGGAGGTGAATCTGATGAAGGCGCTTAAGATCGTTATTATCATGATGTTGATTCTTGGTTTTGCGGCATCCGTGGCATTTGCAGCCGGCAACGCGGCAAACGGGAAGGCCCTTTTTGAGGGCAAGTCCCTTAGCTCCAGCGGGATGAGCTGCACAATGTGCCATCGTGGGAGCTTGAAGCCTGAACTGCACAAGTTCAAGACTTACGAGGAGGCCGTAAACTACATGATCACCACAAACCTGCATGGGAAGGCATTGAATCCCAAAGGAAAGAGGATGGCCGACCTCGTGGCCTATCTGAAATCCCTTAATGCTCCCAAAAGGAGAGTAATCACCGGCTGCTAAATTTTTCCCGGATGGGGGGGGGCTGAAAAGCCCCTCCTCCCGGCTGGCAAAAATTCCATTATAAAGAAGTCCGCCTTCAGGTAAAATGTTAGAATATACCGGGATTGCGCGAGGAAAAAAACTCCTGCGCCGTTAATTAAGAATTCAAACAGAAAAGGCAAAGCGGCATCTCTTTTAAGCCGGACATGAAAAAGAAAAGAATCGTAATCCTGGGCTCCACCGGCTCCATAGGCCGCAGTGCCCTGGACGTTATCGGCAGATACCCCGATCGTTTTGAAGTGGCCGGGCTGGCGGCCTTCTCCAGCATCGAGACCATCGCAAAACAGATAAACACATTCAGGCCCGTCGCGGCCGCCCTTTACAATGAAGAGGCGGCTGAAGGCCTTGCCAGAAAAACCGGCATGCCGGTTTGGGGCGGCATGGACGGGCTGTGCAAGATAGCCAGGCTGGAAGAGGCCGATTTCGTCATTTCCGCCATCTCCGGCGCGGCAGGGCTGCTGCCAACCCTTGCGGCCATCAGGGCGGGCAAGGACGTTGGCCTTGCAAACAAGGAAGTGCTGGTTACGGCCGGCGCGTTTGTAATGGACGAGGCCCGGCGGTACGGGGTGAAGATGCTGCCAATAGACAGCGAGCACAGCGCCGTTTTTCAGTGCATGGAGCGGGGCGGCCATGGGCTTAACCGCGTAAAAAATATCATCCTTACCGCCTCCGGCGGGCCTTTTTTCGGCAAAAACAGGAAATACCTGGCAACGGTAAAGGCAGCGGACGCGCTCAAGCACCCGAATTGGGAGATGGGCAGGAAGATAACCATAGACTCTGCCACGCTGATGAACAAGGGGCTGGAGGTTATAGAGGCATGCCACCTGTTTGGTGTTGGGCATGACAAGGTGAAGGTGCTTGTGCATCCGCAGAGCATAATACATTCGATGGTGGAGTTTGTGGACGGCTCCATAATCTCACAGCTTTCAAAGCCGGACATGAGGTCCCCGATAGCTTATGCGCTTTCGTACCCCGACAGGCTGGAGGACGTAATACCTCAACTGGACCTTACCGCCATCTCCGGGCTTACATTTGCCCACCCGGATCTGGAGACGTTCCCATGCCTTGCGTATGCATACAAGGCGCTGGGGGCCGGCGGCACGGCAACGGCAGTTCTTAATGCGGCAAACGAGGTGGCCGTAGCGGCCTTTCTTGAGGGCGGCATCGGCTTCAACGACATACCGGCTGTAATAGAGGAAGTCATGAGTGCGCATCCCCCCAGGCCCGTCTCCAGCGAGCACGACGCGCTGGAGGCCGATAAAGGGGCCAGGGCGGCCGCGCATTCGGTTATAAAAAGGAGAAAAAAGGTTTGACGTTAGTCTGGGCGGCCCTTCTGCTTGGGATACTGGTGTTCTCGCATGAACTGGGGCATTTCATCTTTGCAAAGCTCATGAAGGTGAAGGTGCTTAAGTTTTCGCTGGGCTTCGGCCCGAAGGTTGCCGGAATAACAAGGGGCGGCACGGAGTACGTTATCTCCGCCCTGCCGCTTGGCGGCTATGTGAAGATGCTTGGCGAGGAGCAGGGCGAGGAGCTTGCCCCGGAAGACCGGGCCCACGCCTTCAGCGCGCAGCCTGTTTACAAGAGGGCCGTAATAGCCTTTGCCGGGCCGTTTTTCAACGTATTGCTGACGTTCCTTCTGTTTGCCGTAATTCTGGGCGCGGGGCTGCCGGTGAATGTGCCGAAACTGCAAGACCTTTCGCCGCGGGTGGATGCCGTCAGGCAGGGCACGCCTGCCGCCGCCGCGGGGCTTAAACCCGGGGACGTGATCTTGGAGATTGGGGGACAGCCGGTGGATACATGGCTGGACCTGATTGCTATTGTGAGCAACAAGCCAGGCAAGCCGCTTCTGTTCAAGGTTAAAAGGGACGGGCAGATACTGAATTTTACGATAACCCCAAAGCTGGTGAAGGAGAAAATGCCGGACGGCTCTGAAATTGCCATAGGGCAGATAGGGATAAAGCGCGCCGGCAGCAAGGACCCGTTTTATGTTATAGCCGCAAAAAACCCGCTGATGGTCCCCGCCGCGGCGGCGGACGCCACATACAGGATGGGCGTGTTTACGTACGATTCGCTTGCAAAACTTGTGACCGGGGCCTTTTCACTAAAGACGATAGGCGGGCCGATTGCTATAGTGCAGGAGTCCGGCAAGGCGGCCTCTATGGGCACTTTCCCATATATAATGTTCATGGCGTTTATCAGCCTGAATCTTGCCGTGCTGAACCTGCTGCCAGTGCCTATTCTTGATGGCGGGCATCTGTTCTTCCTGGCCATAGAGGCCATAAGGCGGAAACCCCTTAGCGAGAACACGCAGATTGCGCTTCAGAAAGTTGGCCTGGTTTTGCTTATAACGCTGATGGCATTTGCCTTCCATAACGATATTGTGCGGAGCCTTCCGCAATGGAAAAAGGCCATAGGCATCGGGCACGGCAAAGGATGAAATGATGCGTGCCCAAACATCCCCCGTCAGGATTCAGAAATCCGCAGGAGGGGTTGTTTTCAGGCAGAGCGTTAGCGGCTTTGAAGTGGCGCTTGTGTCTGTTAAGGGCGGAAATGTGTGGACGCTGCCAAAAGGGCTGATTAACAAGGGAGAATCGCCCCGCGATACCGCGCTTCGGGAAGTGGCCGAGGAAACCGGCCTCAATGGGCGGATAACGGAAGACCTTGGGGAGATAACTTACTGGTATGCGGCCAAAGAGAAAGAGACGCCCGCTGAGTACGTCAGATATAAAAAAACGGTATATTTCTTTTTGATGGAATATTTAAGCGGTGACACCGCCGGCCACGATTACGAGGTGGACGAATGCGCCTGGTTCCCGCTGGAACAGGCTGCGGAGATGGTTACTTACAAGGGCGATAAAGAGATACTGGAGAAGGTAAAAGAACTGATTGGGCGCGGGAAATAATATGGGCGTGATCCTTGGACATAAGGAGCTGAAGGCCCGTCTGGATGCCGATAGAAGCGCTGGCAAAAAGATAGTATTTACAAACGGGTGCTTCGATATCATCCATGCCGGCCATGTGCGGTATCTGAGAGAGGCCGGAAAGTTTGGCAGCGTGCTTGTGCTTGCGCTGAATACCGATGCGTCGGTTTCCAGGCTGAAACCGGGCAGGCCGGTAAACAATTTTTCTGAACGGGCAGAGGTGGCCGCCGCGCTTGAGATGGTGGATTACGTTACCATGTTTGATGAGGACACTCCGTACGAGCTTATAAAATTTTTAAGGCCGGATGTTCTGGTAAAAGGCGGGGACTGGAAAAAGGAAGACATCGTAGGCTCCGATCTTGTGCCAGAAACGCACAGCCTTTCTTTTCACCAGGGGTTTTCCACCACGGGGATAATAGAGAAGATAGAGAAGAAAAAAGCCTGACGTGAACCTCCTTAAAGCCTTTTCTGATTTCAAAAGCAGGACCGCCCCGTCTGAAATAGCCCCCGGCAGGATATATTCGCTTAGGGGCTCAGCTGCCGCGCTTTATCTTGCCTGCTGCTCACGGGTGCCGTTTATTGCCGCAACAAAGGACGAGACCGGCGCGCTGGCGCTTAAAAAAGACATCGATCTGTTTCTGCGGCTTGCCGGGCGCGCTATTGCAGGGGGCGTTGCGGTGCTGCCTGAGCCCGACGGCGCGGACACAGCCGGAAGAAGGGCGCTGGTGTCGTTCAATTCGGCTGCCGGCAAAAATAAAATGCCTTCGGTAATTTCGTCCGTGGCCGCATTGGAGGCCCCGGCCTGGGGGCCCGAAGACGTGGCCAAAAAGTCCATGCGCCTTTCTTTCCCGGGCTCGTTCCCCCGCGCCGAACTTGAAGACAGGCTTGCGCTTCTTGGATATAAGCCTGTGTCTCTTGTTACCCTGCCGGGCCAATACAGGCTGAAAGGCTGGATACTGGACATTTACCCGGTTACATCGGACAGCCCTGCAAGGATAGAGTTTTTTGGCGATGATGTTGATGCCATAAGGTATTTTGATGTTGAAAGCCAGATGCATACCGACTCTGCCGCGTCCATAACGATATTGCCCGCAATTGAACCGGAGGACGGACTTTCTTTTCTTTTACAGGCCGGTTTAAAAAATTACGGGCTCCATACTCTTGAAGACTTGGCTTTCCCGAAGGATTTTGCCGGCGAATTTGAAAAAGACGGCGTTACGCTGTCTTCTGCCCCGATAAAAGGAGAGGGCATGGATTCCGGTGTGTCCCCTCTTGCCGGCCTTGGGATTCTGCATTCGGAGCGGCGCGATATTACCGAGCTGTCGATTGCTATAAAGCGGCTGAAAGGCGAATCGGATGTTCTGCTGGTGTTTTCCTCCCAGGGGCAGGCCGAAAGGATAAAAAACATCCTCTGGGACGACGGGCTTCACGTTCCTGTGCTTGCGCCCGAAGAGGTGAAGGATTATCCCGGCTGGCTGGCCATAACTACCGGCGGTCTTTCGCGCGGTTTTGCCCTGCCCGGTCTTGTTATAGCAACGGACAGGGACCTCTTCGGGGAAAAGCCCGCCTGGAGGCCGATGCACAAATCGAAGCTCCAGGGGCTGGTGGAGAGCGTGGAGGACCTGTCCGCCGGAGATTATGTGGTCCATTCGGACCATGGTATCGGCCGGTTTTTGGGGTTTGCAAAACACGGGGCGGACGGCCCGGCATTCGATCTTCTGGTAATCGAATACGCCGGGGGTGACAAGATATACCTGCCCGTTTACGGGATGGAAAAGATACACAAGTACAGGGGGGCTGCGGAAGCAGGGAAAAAAGGCGCAAAGGCCGAAGCTGCCCATGCTGCGCCGGCGCCGCCCGTGCTGGACCGGATAGGCGGCAAGGTTTGGCAGAAGAAAAAGGACCGGGCAAAAAAACGGCTGAAAGAGATGGCAGGGGTACTGCTTAAGACCTATGCGGCCAGGGAGATAGCCACGGGGTTTGCCTTCAGCGCGGACACGGACATCCACAGGGAGTTCGACAGCTTTTTCCAGTATGAGGAAACGCCGGACCAGCTAAAGTCCATTAATCAAATAAAGGCGGATATGGAAAAAGAGCGCCCGATGGACCGCCTTTTATGCGGGGATGTGGGCTACGGGAAAACGGAGGTTGCCATGAGGGCGGCCTTCAAATGCGTGTACGACGCCAGGCAGGCCGTGGTGCTTGTGCCAACCACACTTCTTTGCGAGCAGCACTTCAGGACGTTCCAGAAGAGGTTCCAGGCTTTCCCGGTAAAGGTCGATTACGTCAGCCGGTTTAAAAACCAGGCCGAAAAGAAAAAGACATACGAGGCCTTTGAAAAAGGCGAAACGGACATCCTTATCGGCACTCACTCGCTTTTAAAGAGCCCTCTTGGTTTTGCAAACGTGGGGCTCCTGATAATTGACGAAGAACACAGGTTCGGCGTGGCACACAAAGAGAAGGTGAAATCTCTCAAGAAAAATGTGGACGTGCTTTCCATGACAGCCACCCCCATACCGCGCACCCTTCAGATGGCCCTCTCCGGCATCCGCGACATGAGCGTGATAGAAACCCCGCCCGAAGACCGGCTTGCCGTGAAAACCACAGTGGCGGCCTTCGACAAAAACCTTATAAAGGACGCCATGGAGAAGGAGCTTGCCCGTGGGGGGCAGGTGTTTTTTGTGCATAACAGGATCGACACGCTGACAAAACTTTTTGAGACTGTCGCAAAGCTTCTGCCTTCGGCACGCATAGCTATTGCGCACGGCCAGATGGCCGAGAGGGAACTGGAACGAGCTATGCTCTCCTTCCTGGACGGCAAGGCGGACGTACTGCTTTCAACAGCCATAATCGGCGCCGGGCTGGACATCCCCAACGCCAACACCATCATCGTGGACAGGGCGGACATGATGGGGCTGGCGGACCTTTATCAGCTAAAAGGCAGGGTGGGCAGGGGGCCTGCGCGGGCTTATGCGTTTTTCCTTGTGCCAGGGCTGGACATTATCACTGGTGACGCCCAGAAGAGGCTTCAGGCGCTGGAGGAGATAAGCTACATCGGGGCTGGCTTCAGGATTGCCATG
>JAJYLE010000109.1 GCA_021788025.1 Nitrospirota bacterium | reverse complement strand
TTTTGAATCTAATGTTTTTAAGTCCTCTTTAATAAAAGCACCAATTTTTTTAAAATCTCCAATTAGAAAATTTATTTTATTTTGTGCGAAATACCTGAAGATTAGAGCTAGCGCTTCCTCTTGGGATTTAATTTCCAGGTCGAAATCTTGACTAAATGAAATGAGCTTATCTGCAATAGTCCTATGTTCAGCTTCTATTTCGGTCTTTTTATCCTCAATAGATTTAACCTGCTCTGTAATTGTAGAGAGTCGAAAATAGCGGCCATATTCGCGTCGAATAAAGCCTTTATGTTTTGCTCTATTCAATAAAACTTTGATGATAGGGCTTGGAATTTGAAATGAATGCCTTTCGAGTAGGAGAGGTTGAATTTGTTCAATTCCAAAGTCCTCAGATGACAGTGCGGCAATGCAATCAAGAACGAGAGGGAGGAATATTTCGATTTGATCATGCTCAAGTTCAAGATTAGCCTTAAGCAGGGCCAATGTTGCAAGGCCCTTTACAACCTTCGTTGAATCATTATGTTGATGATTTGGAAACGGTAATCCGGGTGCTGTACTCAATTCCTCTCTACCTCACCTTTCCCACCACGCAATCGTTACACAACTGGCCACAGACGGAAGGTTTTGTATTTTTACGGGCATGGGCGTGGGAAGAAAAGCACAAACGGTACTGGAAGAAGGATTTGGCCTTGTAATCGTAAAGGATAATCAAATTGCCGCTGGCCATGCCGGCAAAGAGGCTGCAACTGACGGTGCAATAGCCCTTGAATGAGTTGCCGCTGATGTTTAAATAGAGCGGGCCGTCATTGGTGTTATAGCAGAAGCTCGCCCGCCCAAGCTCAAAGAAATTTCTGGCCAGGCCAAATGGCGGGTTCTGCTCAAAAAGCTCCACGCCTTTTTTATCAAGAAGTGCGGCAATATCGTAATGCTCGTTATGTGCTACGTCAAAGACCCTGGGCGCTTCCTTGCCCAGTATGTGCATTCCGGCCAGAAACGCAATGCCAGCTCTCGAATCAGGCCTCATAAGCCCCCCCCTTGTGTCTTTAGAGCCCCGTACTGTTTAAGCGCCCCGTTACCTCAAACATTTGTAATGTCTTTGTTATTAAAGCCGCTGGATACCGGCTTTCGCCGGTATGGCGGCCTTACGCGCACTTGGTAAACCCGCAGTTGCGGCAGATTGCGCAGCCGCCCTCGTGCTCCACGGCGCCGCCGCATTCCGGGCAGGCGCCGATGATCATCGGCTCCTCATAGTAATCAGACCCTGTGCCGCCTGAAGCGCTATCTGTCTCCCCATGCTTGCCGTGCCCGTTTCCGTTACCTTTTTTGTAGTGGTACATTTCAAGCGATTTTGCCAAAGCGTCCGAGCAGGAAAGTATCCTGCCGCCCGCGCCCCACTGGGGCTGATGGCAGGAGATGCCCTTAAGCTGTTTTACAATCTCCTCCGGCTCTATATTGGAGCGAAGCGCAAGCGAGATAAGCCTGCCCAGCGCCTCGGACTGGCTGGAAGCGCAGCCGCCAGCCTTGCCCATGGAGGTGAAAAGCTCGAAAAAGTGGCCGTCCCCGTCCTCGTTTATGGTTACATACACGTGCCCGCAGCCGGTGTGCATCTTCCTTGTTGTGCCGCGCAGAACGTCCGGCCTCTTTTTGGGAATTATCTTGCCTGTGGCCTGTGTTTGCTCCGCCGGTGCCTGCGCGGCCTGGGTTTTGGACCCGGTGGTAAGCACCTGCTCACGGGAGCCGTCGCGGTACACCGTAACGCCCTTGCATCCAAGCTTGTAGGCAAGCCGGTAAACCTGCTCCACGTCTTCCTTGGTTGCGTTGTTGGGGAAGTTCACCGTTTTTGAGACGGCGTTGCACGTGTGCTTCTGGAAGGCAGCCTGCATCCGGATATGGTCCTCCGGGGTGATGTCGTGCGCGGTGGCAAATACGGCCTTCACGCTGTCGGGTATTTCCGGGATGCCGTGAAGGCTGCCGCTTTCGGCCACTTTCTCCAGAAGTTCCCTGGACCAGAAGCCGTGCTTCCTGGCCACCTGCTCGAAATACGGGTTAACCTCTATAAGCTTGGTCCCCTCCATTACGGTGCGCACATAGCACACGGCAAAGAGAGGCTCCACCCCGGAGGAGCACCCGGCTATGATGGACAGAGTGCCCGTTGGGGCTATGGTGGTTGTGGTTGCGTTTCTTAACGCCTTCTTCCCGCAGACGGCAGGATCATAGTTGGGATACGTGCCGCGTTCCGCGGCCATAAGCTCAGACTGGGCAACCGCCTCTGCCTTGATTGTGCCCATCACCTTTTCGGCCAGTTCCAGCGCTTCCCCGGAGTTATACGGGATACCAAGCTGGATGAGCATGTCGGCAAAACCCATAACGCCAAGGCCGATCTTCCTGTTGGCCTTGGTCATATGGGAGATATCGGGCAAAGGATATTTGTTTGCGTCTATCACGTTGTCAAGGAAATGCACGGCATGCCTTGTAACGCGTGAAAGTTTGTCCCAGTCCACGGCGTTATCTTTAATCATGCGGGCCAGGTTTATGGAGCCCAGGTTGCAGGACTCATACGGCAGAAGCGGCTGCTCCCCGCACGGATTTGTGCTTTCGATGGCCCCGATGTGCGGCGTGGGGTTGCACTCGTTTATCCTGTCTATGAAGACAACGCCCGGCTCCCCGTTGCCCCATGCGTGGGAGACGATCAGGTCGAACACCTCGCGGGCGCGCAGCTTCTGGGTGGGCTTGTTGTTTCTGGGGTTTAAAAGCTCGAACTCGCCGTCTTCCTCCACGGCCTTCATGAAAGTGTCCGTGAGGGCAACGGATATGTTGAAGTTGTTAAGCTTGTGGTTGTCGTCCTTGCATTGTATGAAGTGCAGGATGTCCGGGTGGTGCACGGATAGCATCCCCATGTTTGCGCCCCTGCGCGTGCCGCCCTGCTTAACGGCCTCTGTGGCGGTATCAAAAACGGTCATAAAGGAGACCGGGCCGGATGACACGCCTTTTGTTGAGCCAACCACGTCGCCTTTGGGCCTTAGTTTGGAGAAGGAAAAGCCTGTGCCACCGCCGGATTTATGTATGATAGCGGCGTATTTTACGGCATCGAATATGGATTCCATCGAGTCGCCAACCGGCAGCACGAAGCAGGCCGAAAGCTGCCCAAGCCTGCGTCCGGCGTTCATAAGGGTGGGGCTGTTTGGCAAAAACTCCAGCCTGGTAAGCATGTTGTAAAACTCCCTCTCCAGGCCCGATATCTGCTCCTCGGTTTTGCCATAGGCCTTGTCGATTGAGGCGATAGTCTTGGCCACCCTGCGGAACAAGTCCGTAGGGGTTTCGATAACCGTCCCCTCCTCGTTGCGCTTCAAATAGCGTTTTTCCAGTACTTTTTGCGCGTTTGGCGTTAAAACCGGCGGCACAAATCCCTCAGATGATGCGGATCTCATTTTTTAATCCCCCCAGAAGAGATGAAAAATCCCGGAGCGCAAGGCAGTTTGGCTGCCTGCCCGGGAAACGATTTTTTGTTTTCAGCATGATTTACCCATATGCCGAGCGCCTTGAAACACGGCCCCCTCAAAGCCACGCACCGCATAAGAACCCCCATTCCCGTTTGAAAAAACCTTGGAAAGCATCCAAAACTACATCTGCGACCTCATGTAATCCAGGAGAAGCCCTGGCCCTAGTTTTTGTGTTTTTTTATTAAGTCTTGAATATTAAACACTATATGTTGTGCTGAGTCAAGGGAAAAATGAGATGCAGCCAAGTTGCGGATTTTGAAGGTTTTTTCCTGTGAAATGGGTGTTGGGCGATTGTTAAATCGGAGATTCATGAAAAACAGTCAAAAGATCCTGCGGGCAGGGCCCTCTTTCAAGGAGGGCAATATTTCCTTAAAAAACAGCAATTTTAACTAAAATAAACCGTATTTGTAGGGTAAATCTTTTTCAAGATTATCTAAACCTATGAATATGAGGTAAGTTGAATTTTTATGCTTGACAAAGGTTAGGCTATATGATAAAAATGAGGCATAAGCGCCTCGTTACCTCCCCAAGCTTGCTGCTGTCCCAAAAGACAGCAGCTTTTTTTTGTGCCCTATTTTTATCCATTGCGACTTCGAATTTCTGCCGAGCTTTAATCGATGCTGTTTTCCTCAGTGCCATGCAGGCTTTTATCGTAAAGCTCTTTTTTCCCGAGCCCGTAATCCGCGGCAACTTTTTTGACAGCCTCTTTCCGGCCCATGCCGGTTTTTATAAGCTCGTCTATTTCCAGCAGGGCCTCGTCCATTGCGCCCGGCTGGTGAACGGCCCCGGCAATGGTGACTACATATTCGCCGGCGATGGTCTTGTTCTCCAACTGGTCCAGGATATTGGCGATATCGCCGCGCAAGACCTCCTCGTGCAACTTGGTTATCTCGCGGGCAAGGGAGGCCTGCCTGGTTTTGCCGAAGGCCTCTTCCATGTCGATAAGCGTGTCTATTATCCGGTGCGGGGCCTCGTAAAACACCATTGTGCGGGGCTCGCGCGCCAGGCGCTCCAGGGCCTTTTTCCGCTGGCCCGGTTTGGCAGGCAGGAACCCTATATACGTAAACTCTCCGGTATCCAGGCCGGAGACGGACAGGGCGGCCAGAAAAGCGCTTGGCCCCGGTATCGCCACAACCTCTATCCCGGCTTTTATTGCCCCGGTTATGAGTACGGCGCCCGGATCATTTATCCCCGGTGTGCCAGCGTCTGAGATAAGGGCCACCGAGCGGCCTTCCCTTAGCGCGCTCATCACCTCTTCGGCCCGGGCCTTTTCGCGGCCGGACCAGTAGCTTATCATCGGCTTGGAAATACCAAAGTGGGAGAGCAGTTTCAGGGAATGCCGGGTATCCTCGGCGGCTATCAGGTCCGCTTCCTTCAGCGTCCTTATGGCCCGAAGCGTTATATCTTCCAGGTTGCCAATGGGGGTGGAAACAACATAAAGGACTGCCGTCATTTTCTCCCTTTGCGCTTGGATTTCCGTTCCAGAGGCGCGCCGATCCTCCTTACATAAGCCCTGAGCCTCAAATCCGCCTTTATAATCGCCGTTGTGTCCGCACCGGTTATTTCCCAGGAATATCCGCCCCGGGCGTCCCGCTTGAGGCTGATCCTGACGGGTTTGACCGGGACCATCTCCGAGATTTTGGTGTTCTTCCGGAAATCGGGCTTTCTGACATCGGCGGCTATCGCAGGTGGCACGATGAGCGCCGGGAATAAAAGAAGTAACAAAACCGCTAGCACCCGCATTTTTTTATGCCCTCCCAGAAGGTCAATCAATAGCTTTTGTATTTGTTTGTAATCGGGAACCGTCTGTCCCGGCCAAAGGCCCTGGGGGTTATCTTTATTCCAGGCGGTGACTGTCTTCTCTTGTATTCGCTTGCGTCCACCATCCGTATCACCTTTTTTAAATCTTCAGGCGGATAAGAAAGGGCGAGCATCTCCTCAAAACTCCTTTCCTCTTCCACATATGCCGCCAGTATCGGGTCCAGAACATCATATGGGGGCAGCGAATCCGTGTCCTTCTGGTCTGGCCGGAGTTCCGCCGTAGGCGCTTTTGTGATAATCCGCCCTGGGATCACGGGAGGTTTTTCCCTGTTCCGCCAGCGTGAAAGGCTGTACACCAGCGTCTTTGGCACGTCCTTTATGAGGGCAAATCCGCCCGCCATATCGCCGTAAAGGGTGGCGTACCCCACACTCATCTCGGATTTGTTGCCGGTTGTTACCACCAGATATCCAAATTTGTTTGAAAGCGCCATAAGGATGTTGCCCCGGACTCTCGCCTGCAAGTTTTCCTCGGCTGTATTGGGCGGCGTATCCTTGAAGCTCTTATCAAGAGCGGCAAGATATTGCTCGAAAACCGGGTCTATGGGGACCTCGGCTATGCTTACGCCAAGGTTTTTTGCCAGCTCATAGGAATCCTCGCGGCTTTCAGTGGAAGTAAACCTGGAGGGCATGAAAACGGTATGCACTTTATCCTTGCCCAAAAAGTCTGCCGCGATCACGGCAACAAGGGCCGAGTCTATTCCGCCGGAGAGGCCTATAATTATCTCCTTGAACCCGTTTTTCCTTACATAATCGGAAAGCCCGAAGCCAAGGGCCGTATAGATCTCTTCTTCCGGGCCTGGCGGGGGAGTAATGGCCGGGCCTGTTTTTTTGCTCTTTTTGGCGGCGGCCTGGCCAGCCGCCGTCCCGGGCGGCGGGAAAGAGACGGTTTTTACCTCGTCAATCTTCATCAGCCGTTCCTGCCTCATCCGGGGATCGCGCAGACGCCACATGAAGACAGACTCAAGGTCCAGGTCCACGGTCAGCAGTTGTTCCCTGAAGAGGCCGCAGGAGGCTGCCAGGCGGCCCCTTTCGTCCATTACCAGGCTTCCGCCATCGAACACCAATTCATCCTGGCCGCTTGCCATATTTACATAAACGATAATAGCGCCGCTGTCTGATGCCCTGGTTGCCAGCATCTTCCGCCTGAATTCGTTCTTGCCAATGGTATATGGGGAGCCGTTTATGTTTATTATCACCTCAGCGCCTTTGAGGGCCTGTGTCCTGGCGGGCCCCGTTGGATACCAGATGTCCTCGCATATGGTCACGCCGAAGGTGAAATCCCCCATTTCATAAACCGGGCAGATGGTCCCGGCCTGGAAATACCTCATCTCATCGAAAACGCCGTAATTGGGCAGGTACATCTTATGGTAAACATCCACTACCTTCCTGTCTGAAAGGACGGCGGCCGCATTGAATACGTCACGCCCCCTGTCCACAAAACCCACCACGGCCACAATCCCATCGGCTGCCGCCCGGACCTCGTCCAGCCCTTTTAAATTGTCCGCTATAAATTGAGGCTTAAGGATAAGATCTTCCGGCGGATAGCCGGGTATTGAAAGTTCCGGAAAGGCTATTAAGGAAGCGCCTTCTTCCCTGGCTCTGCCCATGAACTCGATTATTTTTTTTGTGTTGCCCCTTACGTCGCCTACCGTGGGATTTATTTGGGCAAGGGCCACCCTGAGAGTTCTCATGACAACATAATGTTAAAAGAAGTGCTTGTTTTTGTAAAGTTTTTTAGAGCATCAAACCGGCAAGTCTTTTTATGCGGGTAAATCCAAATGAGTTTCCGGTTTGTTCTGCTTTACGCGGAATACCGTTTCCGCGCTGGCAGTCTTCTGATATTTTAAATATAAATTTATGGCTAAATTAATTTTTTTAATTTGACCACTTGCAAATTGATGGATTACCCTTTATGATACTTTTCTGCGCGTAAAACCTACTAAGGAGGCGTTATATGAAGAAGCACGATACTCCTCTTCTGGACCAGCTAGAAACAGGTCCTTGGCCTAGTTTTGTCAAGGAACTCAAGCTGGCTGCCAAGAAAAGCGAGATGGCCAATGACGAATTGGGCCAGCTGGAAAAGTCTTACAGGGACAAAAAAGGATACTGGAAGCACGGCGGCATAGTCGGCGTGCTGGGTTACGGATCGGGCGTTATCGGAAGGTATTCTTCCCTGCCGGAAGAATTCCCCGGTGTTGCTCACTTCCACACGTTCAGGATCAACCAGCCCAGCGGCATGTACTACAAGACCGACAGGCTGAGAGAGATAATGGACCTGTGGGACAAGTACGGCAGCGGCCTTACGAACATGCACGGTTCTACCGGCGACATAATCCTGCTGGGCATGAGGACCGAGAACCTGGAGCCCCTGTTTGCGGAAACCTCTTCCAGAGGGTGGGACCTTGGCGGTTCCGGTTCCGCGTTGAGGACCCCGGCCTGCTGTCTCGGGAAATCAAGGTGCGAATGGGCCAATATTGATACCATGGACATCTGCAACGAGCTTACGCAGACCTACCAGGACTATATGCACAGGCCGTCCTGGCCCTACAAGTTCAAATTCAAGATAGCCGGCTGCGCTGTTGACTGCGTTGCCTCCATAGCCCGCGCGGACTGCTCGATCATCGGCACCTGGAAAGGCGATATCGCCATAGACCAGGACGCGGTAAAGGATTATGCCAAAAAAGGGATGAACATTCAGGCTGAGATCGTGGACATGTGCCCCACGGGCTGCATGAGCTATGACGGGAAATCCCTTTCCATAGACAACGCCAATTGCAGCCGCTGCATGCACTGCATATCCAAGATGACCAAGGCCCTCAAGCCCACCGGCGAGAGGGGCGCAAGCATACTCATCGGCTCCAAAGCCCCGATCGTTGTTGGCTCGCTGCTTTCATGGGTCATCGTGCCGTTCATAAAAATGGAGCCCCCGTACACCGAATTCAAGGCGCTTGTCGAGAAGATGTGGGACTGGTGGGACGAGAACGCCAAGCCCAGAGAGAGGATCGGCGAGGTTATCGAGATGAAGGGTATGAGGAGCTTCCTGGAAGCCATAGGCGTGCCCCCGGTGCCCCAGCAGGTGCGCGAACCCAGGAAAGACCCGTTCTTCTTCTGGTCTGAATCTGATCTGGAAAACAAATAACATAAAGAATTTATTTTAGATAAGGAGGATAAGATGTCAGAGTTGCCGAAGAGACAAACAGATATAGGACCGCCGCATTATTCGACGATGCTTCCGCCCGTGATAAAGAACAACTACGGTAAATGGAAGTATCACGAGGTCCTTACCCCCGGCACCATGGTCCATGTGGCCGAGTCGGGCGACAAGGTCTACACGGTCAGGGTGGCAAGCCCCAGGCTTCTTTCCACTGATTCCATCAGGCAAATGCTGGATATAGCGGACAAGTACTGCGACGGCTACATCCGCTGGACTACCCGCAATAATGTCGAGTTCATGACCACCAAAGAAGAAAATATGGCGCTGATAAAGAAGGCGGCCCAGGACATAGGCTTCCCCGCCGGCGGCATAGGCGAC
>JAJYLE010000108.1 GCA_021788025.1 Nitrospirota bacterium | reverse complement strand
GCATTCGCCGATGCTGAATTTTTTACATTAAGCTTTGCTTTTTTTGCGGAGCGGTGTTTGCCGCCTGCGCTTCCCCCGGGCCATATGAATAAAGTGGCCGTTCAGCTTTTCTTTTATTTTTAATCGATACTGGCAAGGACAAAATCCTCTATTGACGAGGGACCCATTTTCAAATATATTTTGGTATTCGATTATTTCCCGCAGTTATGGCCAGGTAAAATTTGAATCCCCTGCAAAGACGTCTTTTCCTGATGGCAAAGCTGTTATTTAAGAAAGGAGACTGTTATGGGCTTCCCTTCACAGCGTTTAAGAAGGCTGAGAAAAAACGATAATATGCGCAGGCTTGTGCGCGAGACGGGGCTGTCCGCAGGCGATTTTATACAGCCGCTTTTTGTTGTAGAAGGCGGCGGGGTGCGCAGGGAAATATCCTCCATTGCCGGAAACTACCACCTTTCCGTAGACATGCTTGTGGAGGAGGCCAGGGAACTCAGTGGCCTGGGCATACCCGCCGTTCTGTTATTCGGGATACCCGAAGGCAAGGACGATTCGGCGGCCGGGGCGTATGCCCCGGACGGCATAGTGCAGAGGGCGGTCCAGGCGATTAAAAAGGCCGTTCCCGGTATGGTGGTGATAACCGACGTGTGCCTTTGCGAACATACCACCCACGGGCACTGCGGGATAATCAGAAACGGATATCTTGCAAATGATCCCACAACCCAGATAATAGCCAGGATTGCGCTTTCACATGTTGAGGCCGGCGCCGACATAGTTGCCCCTGCCGCAATGATGGACGGGCAGATCCGCGCCATCCGGACAACGCTTGAGGAGCATGGGCATCATGAGGCCGCGATAATGGCGTATGCGGCCAAGTACGCCTCGAAGCTTTACGATCCTTTTTTCAAACATGGCACCCAGTCCCCGGTGGCCTTCGGGGACAAGCGGTCTCACCAGATGGATTTCGCCAACTCCAGGGAGGCCATGCGGGAAATAGAGCTGGACATTGAAGAGGGGGCGGACATCGTTATGGTGAAGCCCGCCCTGTTTTACCTGGATGTCGTTTACCAGGCAAGGCAGAGGTTTGATACCCCTCTGGCGGTATACAACGTAAGCGGTGAATACGCCATGGTGCAGGCCGCTGCCGAAGCCGGAAGGCTGGATTTCCAGGCGGTGATGCAGGAAGCGCTGGTCTCCTGCAAAAGGGCCGGAGCGGACGTGATAATCTCCTATTACGCAAAAGAAGCCGCCAGGCTGCTTAACAGGCCGGCGTATTCATGGCATTCAGCCCGCCCATTGCCAGAATTTCAATCCGATGCCCCGGCCCTGGACGGCAATGCACGCGGCGTATCCTCCATGGACGTGAAGGTGGGCAGTTGACCACTGCCTTGTGCAAGCGGTTTGCACCGGTACGGGGCAGGCATCTGACAGCCCGGCCCCAATGGCTTTCAGGTATGCTTCCCTTCGTGTCCAGCACCTGAAGAAGTTTTTTACCCGCATGCGTGCGGGGCATGCTTTAAGCCAGATGCCTTCCATGCGGGGTAAATACTGCCGGGCGATATCGTCAACGGCGGCAGAAGGGATATTGCTGATCTGTTCGATGTCCACGCCTACTTCCCGCCCCAGGGAGAATGCGTAAAGCGCCATCCCGCCCGAATGCGAGACGCTGAAACGGAGGGTGTTATCGCCACGTCCTGAATCAAGCTCCGGCTTTCCGGAAGGGCCGTACCGGAACCGGACCAGGCCGGGCCGGGTTTCAAGATAACCGGCCAGTATTTGCCTGAGTATCCCGCGCGCGGCCATGTAATGGTTTCTGCCGTCTGGGAAACGGAAGCGGCTGGCTTTTCCCAGTTCATCTTCAGAGAGGGTTTTCCGGAGCGCATCCAGTTGCCGTTCCGGCATGTCCAGAAAGGCGCGCCATATGTGGATCTGGTTTGCGCTCAGGCATGGGAAATTTCTATCGGGGGGATGCCAGTTTTGCGGCGGATAACCCCTAGGCCGAAACCATTGCGCCAGCACTGGTGTTTGGCTCCATTAAGCCGTTTATCTCCTCAAGGTAACCGGCCAGCTGCCTGCCCCAAGTCCCCACAAAAGGCTCCTCCATGATCTTGAGATGTGAGGCCCCGCGGATTTCATGAATGTGCGTTCCGCCAGCGGCAAGACTGCTGTAGTCCGGCAGGTGCACACACCCCTTATCGGCAATGAAGATTACGGCTTTCCCAGGGTATGGATGGGCCTTGTAATGCTTCGCGGTGTTTATCCGGTAGAAATCCAGGAAACGCTTGGGGACGGGCCGGCCAAGCGAAAGAGCAGTATGGCAGATTGCTGTTTTTACCCTGCCTATTGCCGGGCTCTGCCTGATCCTGTCTGATACCGGCGTTTTTTTTACACTTCCCTGCGAATCGGCGCAGGTTATGTTGATCCTGGCCAGAAGTGATTTCCTGAGCGGTGATATGCCATTGTCATTGCTGTTTACAGGCACACATTGCGGAGGCGGATCTATCATGCACAGCAACGGAACTTCATGCCCGCGCTTGAGCAATTGCTGGGCCATCTCCATTGCAACCAGCCCCCAGAAACACCAGCCGCCAAGCATATACGGCCCGTTTGGCTGTATGGCAAGCACGTCTTTCAGGCAGCGGCCTGCCAGTTCCTCAACGGAGCGGAAGACCGCCGGTTTTCCGTAATCGCCCGGCAGCAGCATCCCGTATAGCGGCTGGCCCTGGCCGATGTGGCGCGGTAAAAAAGCATTTATGCCTATCCAGAACAGCGGCAATTTGTGGCCGCCGGCCTGGGCCACTATGGAGGGTGTTTTTGAAACTCGCGCTTCCGTTTGCATGGCCCTGGCAAGCTGCCTGATTGTGGGCGCCTGGATTAAAGATGACACCCTGACCATTTTGCCGGTCAGTTTTTTAATCTCCGCCGACATGCGGGCCGCAAGCAATGAGTGCCCACCCAGGTCGAAGAAGTTGTCATGGGCGCCAATGCGCTCTATTCCAAAGAGGTTTCTCCAGATACTGGCCAGCATCAATTCATCAGGCGTGCCGGGGGCGATATAATTCTCCTCCTGGCCTGTGTTGCCGGGGACGGGCAGCGATTTGCGGTCCACCTTGCCGCTTAATGTAAGGGGCAAGGCGTCCAGGAACACGAAACGCGACGGCACCATGTAATCGGGGAGCTTTTTAAGCAGAAAATTTCGCAAGTGGCTTGCTTTCAGCTGTACGCCTTTACGGGCCACCACATATGCCGCAAGGAGTTTTCCCCCGTGGCCGTCATCGAATCCGGCTACGGCCGCTTCTTTTATACCGTCTATCGCGTTCAGCACTGACTCTATCTCGCCGGTTTCAACCCTGTAACCCCTTATCTTCAGCTGATGGTCCTTCCGGCCAAGGTGCACCAGGCATCCGTCGGGCTGCATGTAGCCGATATCTCCCGTCCTGAAAACGCGATGGCCCGGTTTCTGTTTGTCAGGCTCAAACGGCGGCCCGGCATCGCCTTCTTTCCGGTAATACGCACGCGGCAGGTAAGGGCTTCTAACTACGATCTCACCGGGGACGTTGGGGCCGGCTTTTTTCCCTTTCTCATCCAGTACAAACACTTCCATATCTTCCACTTCATAACCGGCCGGCGCTATACTGCCGCTGAAGCCGGTATCATGATCGCAGAAGAACTGGCGTACTATGTTGGTTTCCGTGGAGGCGTAAGATACATGGAAGATGCAGCCGCGATGGAAATGCCTGTTGTAAGATTCCACGTCTCTTTTCAGGACGGGCTCGCCTGAGAGCTTTATCATGCGGAGCCTGGGAAACATTTCTTTACCCGAAAGGGTGGAAACGAAATGCCGGTAAACGGTAGGCACGGAATGGTATATGGTTATCTCTTCCTTATCAAGCCAGCCTGCAAGCCCTGCAATGCCCTCTTTTTTTATATCGAAGGGGAAGAGGGCCGCGCCGTTCAGCAGCGCGCCAAACACGTTTGGCACAGATGCGGCAAAGCTGCAGGACCAGAGCAGCGAAAGCCGGTCGTCCGGGGCCAGATGCAGCATATTGGTGCATCTCATGATGTTATGAAGAACACTCCGATGATCGTGAGAAACACCCTTTGGTTCCCCTGTGGACCCGGATGTATAAATTATGTAAGCCGTTGTTTCGGGCGCTACCCGCAGTTTAAGGTTTTCTGGAGAAACCCTGGAAACAGTCTCTATTTCCAGTAGTTGCGATGCATTGTCAACCAGCTTTCTTGCCAGGGGATAATGCCCCCTGCCGGTTATTACAAGCCCTGGCTGGCAATGCTTTATGATCGAGATGTTTTTTGATAATGTGAAGGAGGTGTCCAGCGCAATATATGGTTTGCCGGCCTTCAGCGCTCCCAGTATTGCCGGAATGAGCTGGGCCCCCTGGTCCAGGAAAAGCGCTACCGGCTCATTATCAGTTCCGCGCAATTTAATTATGGTTCTGGCAATGCGGTTTGCTGCCCTGTTTAATCCATCATATGTAAGGTGGGCCGTTGCCGTCTTAACCGCAAGCCTGTCAGCATGTTTTGCCGCCTGTTGCTCAAAGCGTTGAGCAATCGATTGGTTGATCTCGGATTTTAAAAACCTGGGAAAAGGTTTATCGGGGCCCACCAGGCCAGGCAAAACAGCTCCGCTTATTTCTTTTCTCGTATTATTAAGGAAAGTACCCATAGCGTAAATTTATTATCTTTGGTGGTGCTGTACAATGGCGAACATTGCGCCGGTTTGTTCAAACCTTGCCTGTTCTTTAAACCCCGGAAAGCCCGGATTTGCCTGCCTGAACTCTATTGATTTCCGTTGACATCGGATACGCATGCTACTATCTTTTTAGTTAGCCCCTCAAAAACCTGGCGGACAGTTAAGCCGGGGAAAAGATGCTCATCGCTGTTTTTCAAAGAAAAGCCAAACCGTTTTTATTAAGCGGAGATTTTTATGTTCAGGAAAATCTTTCCGGTTTTTGCGGCTGTAATCTTTCCTGTGCTGTTTATCTTGGGCTTAACCGGCGCATCGGGCAAATGCAAGGGCGGGGCCCCTGCCTTCAAGAAGGGCACGGTGCTTATCAAATACAAGAATCCGGCCCTTGCCGCTGAAGGCAGGTTTTCTGCCGCTGAAGCGCGGCTTGCCCTGCGTACCAGGAGAACATTCCCCGTGTTAGGCATAAAAGAACTGAAATTGCCGCCGGGTATCAGTGTTAAAGATGCCCTGGCCGCTCTCCGGCAGGACCCCGGCATAGCATTTGCCGAACCGGATTACGCGGCCCGTATTCAAACCGCTCCAAACGACCCCTTATACGGAAGCCAGTGGGCGCTGCCAGCCATAAATGCCCCTTCAGCCTGGTCCTATGTCCAGGGGAATTCAGCGGTGGTCCTAGCGGTCCTTGATACCGGAGTGGATTATACTCATCAGGACATAACAGCCAATATATGGGCCAATCCAAACCCGGCCACCCCGGCTGCGGGCGGCTCTTACTCGATTACCGGCGACGTCCACGGGTGGGATTTTGTAAATAACGGGCCGCAGCCTTTTGACGATAACGGGCACGGCACTCACGTCTCCGGGATTGCCGGGGCGGATGGGAATGATAATCTTGGTATAGCCGGGACTAATTGGCAAGCAGGCATCATGCCGGTAAAGGTGCTGGATGCCTCCGGCGCCGGCTATCTGGACACCATTCTCCAGGGAATACAGTACGCTGCGGCCAGGGGCGCCAGCATTGTAAACTGCAGTTTTGCGTTTCCGCCCGGCATCCCTTTTCCGGCCAGCCTGCAAAGCGCAATTGCCTTGTACCCGGATATGCTGTTTGTGTTTGCGGCAGGCAACGACGGGGCCAATACAGACAATTACAATTATCCGGTGCTGCCAAATCTGCTGTTTGTGGCATCTGTTGGCCAGGCTGGAAACCTGTCCGCCTTTTCCAATTACGGCCCGTCTACGGTGGGGTTGGCCGCCCCTGGCGAGCAGATTCTCTCGCTTAAAGCCGGCAGGCGGGCTGTATACCTGGACAATTTCGATAACCCGGACTGGACGGACCCCACAGGGCTATGGACGGTATCCAACAGCAGCCTTGCCGATGCGCCCCAGTCCGGTTCCGATTCATATGCCCAGAGTCCGCCCATAGACCTCACCGGGCAAAGCGCGTGCATTGCCGGTTTCAATCTGGGCCTTATCGCCTCCGGCGGCGATTCGCTATACGCGGAAGCTTCAAAAGACGGCGCAAACTGGACCACACTTGGCCAGTTCCGCGGGGCAGTACCCAACCCTTCCGATACCGGCGCGGAACTTGTCTCGCTGGACCAGTTTACCGGCGCTCCCGTATATTTCAGGTTCAGGCTCCAGACCTCCGCGCCAGGTGAGAGCGCGGTAATTCACAATTTCAATGTAACCTGCACGGCACCGGGAACAGGATACCTGTATGAGAGCGGCACTTCAATGTCCACGGCGTTTGTGGCAGGCGCAGCCGCCCTGATAAAATCTGAATTCCCGTCTGTTTCCGCCGCAGGCCTTAAGACGCTTATACTAGGTGGTGTGGACAAGAGCCCATCCCTGAGCGGGAAGGTCTCCAGCGGCGGGAGTCTGGACGTGTATAAAAGCCTGCTTCCGCCGGCGCCCGCAAATTTCGCGGCAAGCAGTGTAGGCGCCAGTTCGGTAACGCTTGCATGGACCCCGGACCCCAATGCCTCCGTTTACGTTCTTTCCAGGTCGTCCCCGGGCGGCAGTTTCCAGGCTATAGCGGACCTGTCCGGCAGCGCCTATACCGACAGCGGGCTGTCCCAGGATACCACTTATCAATACAGCATAAGCGCCCAAAACAAGGTAGGCGCTTCACCTCAGCCCACGCAAATTACCGTGACCACGGATTCCCCCTCTTCGCCTTCATCGGGAGGGCACGGGTGCTTTATAGCCACGGCGGCCTTCGGCAGCCCCATGGCGAAGGACGTCCTTCTTCTGGACCATTTCAGGGACAGGTATCTTCTTGCTAATTGGGCAGGCCGCAAGTTCGTTACCCTTTATTACCGCTACTCTCCTCCCGCCGCCGGCTTCATAGCCCGGCATGAAAGGCTGAGGACAGTTGTAAGGTGGATGCTTTATCCCATTGTCTGCGCTGCAAGGTATCCGGCCATGATAATGGCCCTGATGTTGACGGCCCTAGCGTATGTAGTCATAAAAATTGTAAAATACACTACATGCAAATTGAAGAAAAGGTTTTACTATATGCCGATTGAAAGCAGAAAAGGTTTTACGCTTCTAGAGGTTCTTGTAGTGCTTGTAATCCTTGGAGGGCTTGCTGCGATAGTTGCCCCCAAGATTATAGGCCACATCGAAGAGTCAAAGGTAACAGACGCCAAAATACAGATAAGGAATCTGGAGACAGGGCTTAAGTCCTATTACCTGGATAATGGCTTCTATCCGTCGACGGACCAGGGCCTTCAGGCCCTCGTGGAGCCGCCAACCACCGGCCGCATTCCCCAGCATTTCAGAAAAGGCGGCTATCTGGAACAAAACAGGGTGCCCAAAGACCCCTGGGGAAATCCATACGTCTATGCCTCGCCCGGCCAGCATGGCGATTACGATCTGCTGAGTCTTGGGCCGGATGGCGGCCAGAATGACGGCCAAGGTGATGACAAGTCCATCAAGAGCTGGGACCTCGGCCAGCACTGACGGCTTTACATTCCTGGAACTTGCCGTAGTGCTCTTCATAATATCCCTGATGCTGGCGCTTGTATATCCGGCGCTCAGGTCAAGGTCCTCCGATTCCGTGCCTTTGAGGATCGCCTCCGTGCTAAAGCAGATAAATGAGGCCTCCCAGGCAAGGAAGGAAAACTACTCCATTACGTTCGATATGGACAACCATACAATCAACTGGGACGGTCCGGACGGCAAAAAGACGATGGATGCCCCAGGCCTGCAATCCGTTACCATTCCATCCAGGGGCGAAGTTAACCAGGGCACGCTGCAGGTACTGTTCGATTACTCCGGCGCGCCGGAAGACATCACGGTGCTGCTGGACGAGCACGGCGGCAAGGCGTACAAGGTAAAGCTTGAGGAGATGAGCGGCAGGGTGTACATTGAAAATGCCAAGGCGCAATAGGAACGGTTTTACCCTTCTTGAGGTGCTGGTTGCGCTTGCGATTGCCGGCGGCCTGCTTATAAGCATTATCGAGCTTGTTAACCATAACCTCTCCGTAGTAAACAGGTATCAGACCGAGGCCGTTGCCGGGATGCTTGCCCGGCAGAAGATACAGGAGTTGAAGCAATCCCCGAAAGAGGAGAATGGAAGCTTCCCGGAACCGTATGCCGATTACGAGTATTCCACAAAGATAGAGGACGGGCCGCTGCCGGGCCTGAAGTCCATGGTGGTGGTTGTGACACACGGTACGGAGGGCCGGGATTCAGCCAGCTTCAGGGTGTTTTACAGGGGATGAAAAGAACCTGTATCAAAATAGCTTCCGGCTGTCCCGCCCTGGCATGGCTGAAATCGCGGACGGGCTCTAAAAAAGGGTTTACCCTTCTTGAAGTGCTGGTTGCCGTTGCCATCGGGGCGCTGGTGCTTGCCGCCGTTTACGGCACTTTCTTTATGGTGCAGAAGGCCACGGACACGGCGGGCGGCTCACTGGACAGGCTTTACGAGTGCCGCAAGGCCATAGACGTGTTGAGGGACGAACTGGCCTCGGCGCAGGCGCCGGTCAACGTAACCGGCAAGGAGTACCTGGGGAAAAAAGGTTCCACAGTTTCTTTTGTGACCTATTCGCCTAAAACAGGTCTGCTTACCGCAACCTCTTACTTTGCCAGGGAGAAAAAAGGCAATCTCTCGCTTGTAAAACAGATTGTGGAGCCGGGCAGGCCCGCCAGGGAGGCAGTCATCCTGG
>JAJYLE010000107.1 GCA_021788025.1 Nitrospirota bacterium | reverse complement strand
GGCGTCCACCTTGCCGCCGTAAGCCGCCGCCTTGATATTGGAAAAGCCCAGCACGCCCTTCGAATAAGATGTATCGAAGCTGGCGTAATCGGTGGCCAGCCCGTAAATCGAGCTTTTCTTAAGCGAACCGGAACCGTCACCTTCCAAATCAAGCACAGGCCCTTTCAGAGTGCCGCTTACATCCGCCGCGCCGGTTATGGGCACATCTGCCTTTACCGCCTCCAGAAGCGTCTGTATCTGAAAACCGCCTTTGAATTTAATGTCTACATAAGTTCTCTGCAACCCTGCCGCGGACAGCTCCGGTATTTTTATCTGGCCGCTTGCGTCAAGCCTTCCGCCGCCCGGCCCCTTGAGGCCAAGGACATTTTTCACAGTGGCCGGAAGCAACCCAACGCTGGCGTCCAGGTAGAAGCCGGTTTTTGGAGAATAATAGCCGTGGGCCTCAAGGCTGGACCCACCGGCCTCCACGTCCAGTTTGTTGATATTGGTCCGTTGTGCGCCAAATGTCAAAGAAAAGGCCTTGATGCTGCCGTTTAATTCCGGGATGCCCTTTGCGTCCAGCCGCAACGACTTGGCGTGCGCCATTACGCTGACCTTGCCAAAGGTGAACACCTGGGCCTCAAGGCCGGAGGTTGCAACGGACAGTCCTTCCTGCGGCCCGCTGTACCGAACGCTTCCGGAGCGGATATCCAGGGATTTCACCCTGATTCTGAAACCCTTTTTGCTGCTACTGCCCTGCAGCGTCTTAAGATGAGCCAGATTGCCTGCACCGATGTCCGCATCGGGATTGTCGGCAACAATGCGGCTGAACAGAAGGGTTTTGTCCAGCAGCCCGGAGAGGTCTACGTATGCCTTCACCTCGCCGGCTGAAAATATTTTTTTGCCGTTTTCATCGAATATCCTTGGGTTTTTTACTCCGACGTACAGGGGAAAAGGGTTGATGAAGATATTGTCCACAAGCAGTTGATACCCGGTTGCGGCTTCAAACCCGGTAACGGCCGTCCGTTTAAGGGAGTTGGACACCTCCGGGCTCCGTAGTATTATAAACAGGACTGCAAAGGCCGCTAACAGCGCCAGAACAGCGGCCATTCTCTTTTTGACGGCTCTCATTTCAATCGTTTTATAATATAAAAAAATTGAGGAAAATTAAAGGGATTTCACGCACAGCCCTTGATTAACAGCAGGCGTTTATGGTACAAAAAAGAAAGACCTTAAGGCGCGTAGCTCAGGGGGAGAGCACTACCTTGACACGGTAGGGGTCGGCGGTTCGAAACCGCCCGTGCCTATGTTTAAAAACAAGGGGTTAGCCATTTATGGCTAGCTCCTTTTCTTTTGGATTGTGTCCTTGACATTTTTGAATGCGCTAGTGAGGACGTGTCTATTGTCTTCAGTTATGGGCCGAATAAAGATGGGAATACCTCAGAGGTATTGCCAAGGTTTATATATTCGATACTTTAAGAGGCCGATACTGAAGAGGTCGACACGGATTAATTTTTTCGAGCCGGCATTTTGACAGAGCAATCAGAATCTGGAAAAATAAGGTTGCTTCCGTCTTGCCAAATATTTCTTGGGGAATCAGCAGAGAGTCAGCCCCAGAGTGAAATGGGAGACAAACAGGCTTTCAGGCGAGTTGCCTTTTTGACAATGAAATTGCCTCTAAATGTCTATCTGGCTGAAATGGCCTGCACAGGTATTCTTGTTTTTGTTGGACTATCTTTTGTGATAATGGATTTCGGCAAGGGTAGCGGCGTTGCCACTCTAATTCACGATACCGGTCTGCGCCGCTTGATAACGGGTTTTTTATTCGGCTCGACTGGTGCGGCAATTGCGGTATCACCCATCGGGAAAGAAAGCGGGGCCCATATTAACCCTGCCGTTACTCTGGCGTTTTATCTCAAGAAAAAGATCAGTGGCAGCCATGCCATTGGATATGTGGTTTCCCAGCTTATTGGCGCTATCCTTGGCGCGCTGCCTCTTGTCCTATGGGGGCAGGTGGGTTCCAGCGTGGATTTTGGAGTTACAGAGCCCGGCAAGCATTATGGGGCCCTGCAAGCGTTTATAGGAGAAACCATTACCACATTTGCCCTGATTACCGGGCTTTTCTTTTTTCTCAGCCACAAAAAGATACAGCGTTTTACTCCACTTCTTTTTCCAGTTCTTTACGCCCTGATGGTTTACATCGAAGCGCCTGTTTCAGGCACAAGCACCAATCCGGCGCGCAGCCTGGGGCCATCTGTCTTATCGGGTAATTGGCATGGGTGGTGGATTTATTGGCTAGGGCCACTTGCAGGGACTTTATTCGCGATTGGCATCCATAAATTGCCTCTGTTGAACCGGTTCGAAATTGCAGTTGCTAAGATTTACCACTTTGATCATGACCCCTATAAGATTTTCCATTTCACGGGACCGGAAAAAATTAAAAAGCAAAAAAAGTAGTGCCCGAAGCTTCATAATTGCCGTCCAAAATTTCCGATGAAAATAGCGGGCGGGGTGTGTCTGGGACTGATCACGGCCATGGCCGATTACAAAAAAGTCACATGACATTGACGCAAAAGTTCACATTTTCCCAGATGTCCGAATTAGTCCAAAGGAAAGTAAACTCCAGAGCGGTCCCAGACGGCAGGTCTTTTGCCGGGAGTTCCGCAAGATACATCCCGACCCCTGTGTCGCGGGTTTTGACGTTCTCATAAGTACGCCATCCGTCAGATGTCCACCGGACCATGCAGGCAGAAAGCACCTCGATACAAAGTGTTTTCCCCGCCAGCATTGAACAGATTTTTTGGTTAAACCGCCAGATGGCGAAAGGCGAGGTGGTTTTTTCTTCCAGATATCGCTTTACGGTCTGTGGCGGCATGTCAAAGACTTGCCCATCACGGATGGAACGTTTCATCTTGAGGTATTTGGCATGCGCCCACACCAGCGGCATAGAGGA
Source organism: Nitrospirota bacterium (assembly GCA_021788025.1). Classification (GTDB taxonomy): domain Bacteria; phylum Nitrospirota; class Thermodesulfovibrionia; order Thermodesulfovibrionales; family JdFR-88; genus JAKAKS01. The sequence continues at coordinate 5,953 of JAJYLE010000107.1, read as the reverse complement.
GCCCGAAACGGACAAGCGCCAGGGCATCCGAACTTATAATGGATGAGGCCGGCTCAAGGCTCTACCCCAGCGGACGGTTCTTTATGGAAACAAACCCCTGCAAAGGAGATGCCCCAGGTGGCCGTATCGGGTGAAGTTATTCGAACATAATAGCCCTCGATTCCCAGTTGTCGGGCAAGGGCTGTGCCTTACTCGTAAATCCAATTATCAATACTGTCGTTCCATGCGTCCGCTGTCTCTCTGAAGTGCCGGGCCGTTGAATCTTCCCCATTCTTCCCGGCGAAATCCGCGGCGGCCAGCAGGGCGGCTATTTGCGCGGCATAAGATGGGCAGTTTTGCTTTAAAATTCCGGCAGACGCATCCCTCTGAATGGGTTAAGCTCTCAGCGAATAACTGGTACTGCGGCCACCGCTGGAATCTTTTATCAAAACTCCTAGATTGACAAGATCGAGAATGTCCGGGACTGTGCACGTTTTGTGCACCTGTCAGGATAAAATAAGGGATGACACCGATAAGACGCCTCCCCTGAGCAACAGATTTTCAAGCAATATCAAGCATTAGAGAACAAGGGAGAAAACCAGGGGGGGGCTGCACAAGCTTGACACGCTAGGGGCCGGCTGTTCGAAACCGCCCGTGCCCATTGCAAAAAATAGGGGCTAGCCATTGAGGTTAGCCCCTTTTGATCTTCTTCTAGGACGCCGCCTTGCCTACCTTTGCAAGCAATGTGGCTGAAAGCATAAAATTGGGCGACTCTTCTTTTTTTACCAGTTGATAGAACTCGCACTCCTTGCATGAACTAAATTTCCTTGCAAAAGTGCCCTGGAGCGTGCCTTCGCAGAGGGTACCGGAGATCACCCAGCAGGCCCTGCCTCCTTTTACGCCTCCATGCACCCCGTGCAGCGGATCATTTACGGAAGCAGGACAAACGCCAAGCTGCTTTGCATTGGCCCCGCCCGCCTCACGGCCGCACTTTTTAAATTCCCAACAGTTAACCTTCATTTTACCTCCTGAAATTAATTAAATTAATAAATTAGTTTAGTTATTATATAAAATAAGTTTTTAAAAAAACAGTGACTTAAGAAACAGCAGGAGCGCCCTGGGGCCCGGCGGCGGGGTAAAAATTAAAGCAAAAATATTACACGTTTTTACTTGATCTGGCGCATAAAAGAGGAGGCAATTAAAAACCGGGGAGGCCGAACCCTGGGGTCGGCCGCATCCCCGGTTGAAATTACATTTCTGTAATCGTGATTGCGGCAGAAGGGCATACGCCGAGGCAGCTTTCACAAAACACGCACTCGGAACCCTGATACGGATCAGATTTCCCGTCGGTCATCTGAAAGACGCTGTTAGGGCACACGTTCACGCATTCCTCGCACCCTGTACACTTGTTTACATCAACGCTGACCAGGTACATTGGCCGGTTCACCTCCTGTTAAATTTTAGGGAGCACTGCTTCCTTGCAAGGGGCCTGTCAGACTGGCCGCATCCAAAGCGGTTTCGAAGGCCGCGCGAGCCTTTTTATTATCTATGATAAGCCCGTTTTTTGCAAGAGCGGAGGAAATCTCTCCTCTTAAAAAAGCGTCCTTTATCCCGCGCGATTTCATCACTGCTAATGAATACGCCTCTCTTGCCGCCCCGGTTTCGCCTGCCAAATACAGCCTCCTGGCAATCTTATCAAGCCATACCGCGGCAAAGTAAGGGTGTGCGGAGCGCAAAATCCGCGCAAAGTCTTCCTCGCCCCCCTGGCCGGGACTTTCCTGTCCGGAAACATCCGTGCCGTAACCTAGATTGGCCAGCCTGCTTGTCAGTTCTTCCCGGAGCTGGCCAGGCGGCATATCGTTGAACTGAAGCCACAGCGCCCCCCAGTTCATGGCAATCCGCCAGGGCAAAAACTCGCTTTTTGCCAGCCTGGCCTCGCGCATGGCCCTGGAAAAAAGGGCCGATGTCCTTCCAGGGCCATGATCTTCCGCCCGCGCACTGGCTGCCCTGTAATACGCCTGCGCGCGCCAGTACGCATCCGGAATAAAGGCGTTTATCTCTTTTTGCCAGCCGCCTTTTTCGTCAACAAGCAGTCGCGCAAAAGCGGATGAAAGGGCCCTGGACCGCATCTGGCGGAAATTAAAAGAGTTTAGGGCTGATTGTTTAAGCGCTTCCTCCGGGGCGGTTTCCCCAAGCATGGAAACAGCCCTAGCCAATATCCTGTCATGGATGTAAATATCTTTTATCTGGCCGGCCTCATTGATAACGGACAAAAGCTCTTCGCGCGCGGGATTGCGCTTTGAGCCTGCAACGGCAAGCCTTGCGTCCAGCCGCTGTTCCGGGAATTCTTTGCCTATCTGCCCGGCGATTGCCAAGGCCTTACCAAAGTCAACCTGGGCCGCATATCCGGCCAGTGCATCGAGGGCAAATGACTTCATATCTGGTCCGAGTGAGCTTGCCGTTGCCAGGGCAAAATCAATGGCTTGTTTTGCACTATCCCGGTCTCCGGCCTTTGTAAGGGCCACGGCGATCTTGCCAGATTCAATTGTTTTTTTATAAAACCGGCCCGCCCGTACTGGCCCGGCCTGCTCAAGCCTTGAAAGGGCGCTTCTTATCATCAGCACAGAGCCAAGCCGCTCTCCCATTTCCCTTAAAGCAGCAACCTTTATCAAAGGCGAGCTTATTTTTTCTGAGACTGCAAGTGCATCTCTCAGGTCAAATCCGCAGAGGTCCACAGAGGCCGCCTTAAGTTCATAATCCCTGTAAGGATGGGCCGCAAGCCTGTCTGAAATGGCGGCGGATGCCAGGATCAGTTTTTTTGCTTCGTCATCCCGCCCTGCCTGGGCCATTACCGAACCGATGGCCCTCAACGGCCAGCCTGTCCCGGCATCGGTTGCCAGCCTTTGCGCGGCGCGCATGGCACGCATTCTCCAATACGCCGGCCACTGGGCAGACTGTTGAATAAGTGTTTGGGAATACCGGATTTTATCCGGGGCCGCAAGCGAGCGGGCCATTGTAACCGCCTTTGAGACAAGCACATCACTTTCTGCCCCGTCAGTTGTAATGAAGGCCAGCCTGGCCGCCTCCCAAGACCGCCAGGCCGTGTTCTCAGACTTTTCTGAAAAGGCATCGGCCTTTGCTATTTGCCCTGAATAAAATGCTTCATTACTCCGGGAGGAAGCGCAGGACAAAAGAACAAGGGAGGCCAGAAATGCCAGCAACGGCAGGACGCTTTTGCCCCTGCTCAAAAACAGTTTTTTGAATAATGGAAACGCGGCAGCCGCAAAAAGCATAAGCCCCAGTGCGCCAGCCCCGATTGCCTTGCCATCCTTTATGCCGTTGCGGGCGCCGTCAACTTCATTCCATATATGGTTTACTTCGGCGTTTATTCCGGCGAGTCCGCCGGTTACGGCACCGGCCGACAGGTTGGCCGGATAGCCCGATTTTACATCCTCGAAAAGTATATAGAGCCGGTCCAGTTCCCCATTAAAACCGGCCAATCCCTGCCTTCCCCATGCTCCCGGCTGGCTGATAACATACTGTGTTCTCAATATCCGGCTTTCAGTAAGAAACATATCCGTTTTCATCCTGCTTAAGGCAGGGCATGGGTCGTGGCTTGCGCGGTAAAGGCTGGCCCCGCCGCCGGGAAGCCGCCCGGCCATGGCGTTTACCTGTGCTGCAGTATGGCACTGAATGCAGAAGTAGGCCTGCCCCGCATGGGATAATCCAGGCACAAAGAAAACCAGCAGCACTGTAAGGAAAATTTTTAAAAGATGCCGTTTCATCTATTCCATTACCTGCCGGACGGTTGGAACGCCGATGTACTTATGGCAGTTCTTGCAGGAAGCCCCGGCCTTATGGCACAACCAGCACTCCCCGATGCTGAATTCGCGGGTCCCGGCCAGAATCCGCCCATGATTTCTCAGCCAATAGTCCGCTGGATAGTGGTACCGTGGCACGGCAGCATCCGGCGTCCGGACCGCGCGCATCTGCGAATCTGGCCTAGCCGCGATTAGTATTCCAGCCAAGACAATCGGGCAGGAGATTGAAACCGCCCGTGGAATGCGGACAAACGGCACACAGATGGCGAGAGCCAGAAATAAAGTATAGTGGAGCAGAAAAAGCGGATGCGGATCGATGGCCGCCGGGTGAAACGCAAGGGCGCCAACAAGGAAATTCTTCACATCCGAAACAGCACTGCCAGCCAGGTACTTAAGGGCCCATCCGGAAGCCGCGGTCAGAAACAGAAGGCCTGCGGCAACCCACTCCGCAATAATATCACTGGCCGGGCCTTCATACCTGGCATAAGCCGCCAAAAACGCAATGGCAAAAAAAGGCAGCAGACATTCTCCGTACAACCCTATACTCTGGAATTCCGCCAGGCAGGCCGGAATGGGATTAAGGACAAATCTTGCATGCCTCAGCATGGCAAATGCCATGCTGGCAATCATGAATGAATACAGCAGGCGTATTGCTCTTCCTGGCTTGGCCGGTGCCGGTGCAATTTTATCCCGATGCACAACAAGATTCCAGAGAATCCCTGCCGTAAACACGGACAATGCCGTATACGTGAGGACAAGATAAGTTATGGTCAGAAAATCCATTGCCACACCGATCCCCGGGACAAAGCCGGTCAGGATTCAAACTAGAAAATTATACAGCACAAAAGGAGGGAATGCGGAAATTCAGGAATGTGTATTGCCGCCGCGCCGTGGAATGAAAAGGCCATTCTTCAACCCTATTGCAACGGCCGCCGCCCTGTTTGAGCATCCAAGCTTCTGGTACACATGGTCCAGGTGGGCATTTACAGTCTGTGGGCTTATCTTCATGGATTCGGCGATCTTCTTGTTGGAAAATCCCCGGATAACAAAGCGCAGGACTTCCCTTTCCTTAATAGTAAGGTCTACCCTGGGGCAGGCACCGGCCCCTTTGTCCGCCTGCTTCAAAAAAACCATTACGGCGCCCCCCGGCAATTGCATTATATTTATAATCAAATCGTCATATGAGAGGTTTTTCAGATGGGCCACGCCCATCCTGAGCCATTCGATGAAATCGTCAAGCGGTATGGCCTTCCGGGAGATGAGCTTCCTGGCGTGAGGATTTAGCCAGTAATTGCCGTCGTGGATAAAAATGAAGGGTGATCTCTTTTGAAGCTTTTCAAAAGCTTCAATCGAGGCTTTTATCCTTGCATCGATTGTCCGGTCCATCTCCTCACCTGCACACACAAGGAGGCGGCCATTCTGGCCAATTAAAAAACCGGTCAACTATCCCTTACACCTACATTCTATCACCAATATCTAAAATTATAATTTTAGATTTCCATGCCCCAAATGGGGACTGGCGCAAATGAGAATGCAATGATAATCTTAGTGAATTTTTTTAAAGGGAAATAAATTGAAACGGATTTTGATAGCCGAAGACGAGATAAACACGGCCAGAGGGCTTACTGAATTGCTGGAGATGTGGGGCTATGGAGTATGCGGGCCGGTGCAATCAGGAAGAGAGGCGCTGGCGCTGGCTGAATCGGAGCGGCCGGATGCCGTATTGATGGATATAAGGTTAGTGGGAGAGATGAACGGCATAGAGGCAGGCAAACTGATAAATCAGCAGTCCGTAATACCGGTAATTATCATGACCGCTTACTTTGACAAGGACGAGCGTCTGGCAGAAAACAACAAAATCCGGTTCATAGGCAAGCCGTTCGACCTGGCAAAATTAAGGTCCGTGCTGGCCGATTGCGTGGGAGATTAAAATTTAAGGGATTATATTAGACAGAAATCTTACAGCAGTTCCGCCGCTCTCTCGGCCAGGGGACTCCTGGCGCTTTTAACCAGGTTCAGGTAGCAGAAATTGGGCTCGTTTATAAACCTGCTGATCAGGTAGGAAAGCCCGTTTGAATGGGAATCCAGATAAGGGGTGTCTATCTGGTCCAGGTCTCCGGTGAAGATGGCTTTCGTGCCCTCGCCCGCTCTTG
>JAJYLE010000106.1 GCA_021788025.1 Nitrospirota bacterium | reverse complement strand
CAGGAAGGCAGGGGCCAGCAGCACCGGGTTATACAAAAAGAGGCCGTAATCCAGGCCAAACAGGTATTTCCACGCCTCTTTAAGGCTTGGCACTCCAAGACCGAAAAGCCCCGTTTTGTGCACGAACCCGAGATATTTAAGGTGCCTCACGGTTATTGCAAAGGGGTTTTGGAAAACGGCGTAGTTGTAAGCGGAAAAGGCTGTCGCCGGGCCCAGCCCGCCCAGGATGAACAAGAACCAGCCCCACCGCATGCCGGGCTGTTTTGCTTTAACAATGCAGTATGCAAAAAGGACTATTGCGGCCGAAATGGCATAATAATCGTTCATTACCGAAAGCCCGGCAGCAAGTCCTGAAAAAAAGGCTCCTTGCGTGCCTTTTGCTTTCCGGGTCTCAAGAAAATAAAAGGCCAGAAGCACTAGCAAGGTGGTAAGGGCATGCCCGAACATTATAGTTGCCCAATAAAAGAGATTGGTGGCAAGCCCCGTGGCAATCGCGGCAAAGGCCGCCTTTTTTTCCTCCAGTCCGTATCCAAGCAACAACCGGTAAAGAAGCACGCATGTGAGGGCCGCGCAGGCTCCGCTTACAAAAAGAGTTGTAAGATAGATGAGCGTTTGCATGTCAGAGGTGAAAAGATGCGCCAGCAGGTATACCGGCACGCCTAAAAACCCTGCAAGCGGCGGCTTGTCCGAGAACTCTTTTCCGTTAAAAACAGAAACGTCCGTGGGCCGGAACGGATATGATACCAGCCGTTCCAGAGTCCCGCCGATATCCAGCCTGCCGTGTTCCGCTATTGCCGCGGTGAGGGCGAACCTGCTGCCGTCGTTGGTGGTTGCATATGGATGTGTAAAGAAGGCGTAAAAAACGATGAGCACAAGGAAGATGCGAAGGGATGATGTTCTAAACAAGACCTTTTTTTCTTCTTATCATAATTGTATTCAGATGTGCCGTCAGCCCCTCAAAAGAGGCTATGGTCTCCACCGTGCCCGATAGCCGTTCAAGCCCGCTGAGGGTGAACTCCAGATAGCTCATATGCTTCAGAAAATCATAGGCCCCAAGGGGCGAAGAAAACCTGGCGGTGCCTCCAGTGGGAAGCACATGGTTTGGGCCGGCTGCGTAATCCCCAAGAGGCTCGGCGCTCCAGGGCCCAACGAAAACCGCCCCGGCATTTCTGATTTTTTTTACAAACTTTTCGGGGCGGCGCACCATCAGCTCCAGGTGTTCCGGCGCAATCTGGTTTGCAACTTCCGCCGCATGGTCTAAGTTTCTGACAATTATTACCGCGCCATAATTTTTAAGAGATCGGGAAGCTATATTTTCCCGTGAAAGGGCATTTAATTGCCCTTTAAGCATGCGCATGGTCTCATTTGCAAAATCCGGCGAGTCGGTAACAAGTATGGAACTGGCAAGCTCGTCATGTTCTGCCTGGCTAAGCAGGTCTGCCGCGGCGAAACTAGGGTCGGCTGAACTGTCCGCTATTATCAAAATCTCGCTTGGGCCAGCGATCATATCTATATCCACTTCGCCAAACACCAGCCGTTTTGCCGTTGCAACATAGATATTACCCGGCCCCACTATCTTGTCCACTTTTTTTATGGTCTCTGTGCCGAATGCAAAGGCGGCCACGGCCTGTGCGCCGCCAATCGAATATGCCTCGGTTATGCCAAGGAGTTTCAGGGCCGCCATTACAGCCGGGTTCAGGTTGCCGCCAGGCGTGGGCACGGCCACGGCAATCTCCCGCACGCCAGCGGCCTGGGCCGGGATGACGTTCATAAGCACGCTTGAAGGGTAGGACGCCTTGCCCCCTGGCACATATACGCCCACTCTTTCAAGGGGGCGCACTATCTGCCCGGTCTTTATCCCGGTCTCTTCCATAAACCAGGTTTTTTTGCCGTGCACCTGCTTTTCGTGAAATCTTCTTATCCTGCCTGCCGCCGTCCGCAGCGCCTTTACCAGCGCCTTGTCCGCCATGGCGGCGGCCTCTTCAAGTTCCTTCTGCCCTATCCTGATTTTAGAATGGCCGTCCAGACGTTTGGTGTAGCTGGAAAGTGCGCGGTCGCCTTTGGTGCGCACCGCCTGGACAATCTTGCTGGTGTTCTCCAGCACCTGGTTGTCCGTGCCGGCAGCCCGCCTCCTTAAAAGTTTGATGAAGCCGGCAAATTCCCTATCCGTCTTGATAATCCTCATTTTAGCCATTTCATTTTAGCCATTTAGCTTCCCTGCGGGCAAGAGGATTATCCGGAACAAACAAAAGCGATGCCGCATTTAATAATTCCTGGTGGCAGGGACAACAAAGCGGCATGTTATAATTTCCGGGGAAAGTTTTGTCGCAAAACCGTTATAAGCCATTATGTTTTGGCACCGCTTTGGCGGTGTTAACCGCCCTCGTTATATTCCCGCCGGTTGCGGCCATGGCCGCGGGCATAAGCGGATTCTCGATCAGAATCCCATCCGGGCAATCCAACCCCCCGGACCAGCTGTTAGTCTCTGCAAAGGTGGCCCCCGGCAGCCGTTTCCTAAGGGACCTGCAGGACGGCATGCAGAAAAGGCTCATTTTTTATGTGGACATCTTCAGGAGATGGCATAGCTGGCCCGACGAGTTTGTGCTGGGAACAAAGATAGAGCGCCGCCTGGAATGCGACAATGTAAAGGGGGAATATACATTGACAACCAGCGAGGCAGGCAAGACCCGCCAGACAAGATACAAAAACTGCAACGGTGTAATGGGGAATGCTTTTATCCTTAAGAATGTAAAGCTTTCCGATTTAAAGGAGCTTACAAGCGGCAAATATATAGTGAGGGTGACCGCGGAGAGCAAGGCGGGCAATATGGCTCCCATTTTAGGGCAGATATTCTTTTTTATACAGGATTATGAATTCAAGGCCGTAGCTGAGTCGGGCATATTGTACCTGGGGACAAAGCCGTGAAGATTAAAAAAATGCTTTACCTCGCCATACCCTCTGCCATAGTGCTGGGGCTTTTCCTTCCAGTGGAGATCCGGTTCATAAGGCACGGGGAGTTCCCCGGCGACCTGCTCTACATGCTTCTTTTAAACCTGAACCTGCTTGCCCTGTGCATGCTTGTGTACCTGGTGGTAAAGGGGTTTCTGGAGCTGTTTTTGGGGATGAAAAACAGGGTGATAGGCTTCAGGTTCAGGGCCAGGATAATTTTCATCTTCACCCTGCTTACGCTTGTGCCGGTGGTGCTTGTTTATATAGTGGCAAGCGGGCTTGCCATGAAGTACATGGACAAGATATTCCATGCGCAGTTCAGAAATCCGCTTGAAAACTCGCTGAGGCTGGCCAAATCCGTCTATGACGAGGAAAAATTAAGGGCCCTGGGCATAGCCGGGGCGGCCGCAAACGGGGCCCATGCATTTGGCCCGTATTACAAGGTTTACAGGCTCAGAAAAAACCAGCTTCCGGCGCAGCCACAGCCGGCCGTCACGGACGCCCTTTCAGGCAAGCGCTCCGCCGAGGTGCTAACCACCAGCGCCGGAGACGTAATAACAGCGGCCGTGCCGGGGCCGGACGGCTCTGTGGTGATTGTAAACACTACGCTTCCTGCGGAGTTTTCCTCGGATGTTGAAGGCATCAGAAGTTCCAGGGAGGCCCTTATAAAGCTGGAGAACTGGCGTGTGCCCATGAGGGCCAATTTCTATCTTGTGCTTGGGCTTATAGCCCTTACCATCACATTTACCGCGCTCTTTACGGCCCAGAGACTGGCCAGGTCCATCACGGAACCTGTTACAGACCTTGCGAAGGCAACCGGGGAGGTGGCAGGCGGCAATCTGGACATCCGGGTGAGCCCAAGGGGCTCAGATGAGATGGGGCTTTTAATAGATTCCTTTAATCAGATGGTGGCGGAGCTAAAGGAATCGAAAAGCTCGCTGGCCGGGGCATATGAGGAATCCGACAGAAGAAGGCTCTTCATGGAAGGCATACTGGACAATATCCAGACCGGCGTCATCTCTCTTGGCCCGGCAAACGACGTGCTTACGATAAACCCGGCCGCCTGCAGGATACTGGGCCTGGAGGCTGCCCTGATAACAGAAAAAGGTTACGAGGATCTGCTTGTAAACGTGCGCTCGGACGAGCTTAAATCTCTGATAAAACAGATTAACACAAGGACCATCCAGTTTCTGGAGAAAGAGCTTTGGGTAGACATCGAGCACAAGCTGGTTTTGTTGCGGGTGTTTATCTCTGGGCTGCGGGACTCGAAAGGCAACAGCGTTGGCATGCTGGTTGTTTTTGACGACCTTACGGATGTTATACGTGCGCAAAGGGCGCTGGCTTGGCAGGAGGTGGCCAGAAGAATAGCCCACGAGATCAAAAATCCGCTCACCCCGATAAAACTGGTCACCGAGAGAATGATGAAGAAGAGGGCCGAGGGGCACGCGGACTTCGATGCCGTCTTTGAACGATCCACAAAGACCATCATTAAAGAAGTTGACAGCCTTAAGCGGCTGGTAGACGCCTTCTCGCGCCTGGGAAAGATGCCCGAGGCCAAAAAGAAACCTTCCGATGCCGCCGCGCTTTTGGATGAAGTGGTTTCGCTTTATCACGACTATGACGGGCTTTCCATAATGGTTGAAAACCTGCCTTCCAGCGGCAAGGGCGGAAAAACCATTCCAATGGCGGACCTGGATCCCGAGCAGTTTAAAAGGGCGCTCATAAACATAATCGACAATGCCCGCGACTCGATGGACAACAAAGGCGTCATATCGGTTAAAATATCTTCTGATGAAGCAGCCGGGAAACTCTTTATAGAAGTGGCCGACACTGGCACAGGCATCCCGGAAGAAGACAGGGAAAAGCTCTTCGAGCCTTACTTCTCCACGAAAAAGGACGGCACGGGGCTTGGGCTTGCCATAGTGCACAAAATAATCTCCGAACATAACGGCCATATTCGGGTAAGCGAAAATACTCCTCGCGGCTCCGTGTTTACCATAGAGCTGCCTGTAAGTGCAGGATAAACATGTCAAACGTCCTGATAATAGATGATGAAGAAAATATAAGGGAGAGCCTTTCGGACATACTCGCGGATGAAGGCTATCACGTCCTTACCGCGGCCTCGGCCGAGCAGGGACTGGACAGCATACGGCGGGACCCGCCCGACCTGGTGCTGCTGGATATATGGCTTCCCGGCTTGGACGGCGCGCAGGCGCTGAAGGAAATAGCCAAAATGGGCGAAGCGGGCCAGCCCCCGATGCCTGTGATAATGATAACCGGCCACGGCACGATAGAGCTTACCGTAAAGACCATCCGCGACGGGGCATATGATTTTCTGGAAAAGCCGCTCTCCATGGACAGGGTGATACTCACAGTCAGCCGTGCGCTTGAGAAGTCCAGGCTTGAAAACGAGAACCTGGCGCTGAAGAGTTCATTAAAAGCCAAAACCCTTCTTGTTGGCAGCTCACCGTTAATGGCAGATCTCAAGGCGCGGATTGAAATGGCCGCGGCAAGCGCAAGCAAGGTGCTTATCACAGGAGAGTCTGGCAGCGGCAAGGAGCTTGCGGCAAGGCTTCTGCATTATCTTTCCCCCAGGGGCAAGATGTCCTTCGTGGAGATTAATTGCGCGGCAATCCCGCAGGAGCTTATAGAAAGCGAGCTTTTCGGCCACGAAAAAGGCGCGTTCACCGGGGCCGCGGAGGCCCGCAAGGGAAAATTCGAGCTTGCCGACAAGGGGAGCCTGTTCCTTGATGAGGTTGGCGATATGAGCCTTGCCACGCAGGCCAAGGTTTTGAGGGCCATCGAGACGCAGGAATTTCAGAAAGTGGGCGGGTCCAGATCCATCAAGGTGGATGTGCGGCTTATAGCGGCAACAAACAAGGACCTGGCTAAGGCGGTCAAAAAAGGCGAGTTCAGGGAAGACCTTTATTACAGGATAAACGTGATTCCCATAGAGATGCCGCCCCTGCGTGCGCGCCGGGAAGACATACCCGCGCTGGCCGAGCATTTCCTTGCAAGCCTTTCGGCAGAGTACGGGCGCGCTCCCAAAAAAATATCCAAGGAGGCCCTGAAGAAGCTCGCTCAATACAACTGGCCCGGAAACGTCCGTGAGCTCAGAAACGTAATCGAACGGCTTCTCATAATGGGCAATTCGGGGTCAATAGAGGAGAAGGATATCTTGCTTTCCGGAGAGACATCCGGGGGTGAGGATTATTCAAAGTTTGGCGGGCTCAAGGAGGCCAGGGATGCTTTCGAGAAGGATTTCATATTGAAGAAGCTGGCCGAAAACAGCTGGAACGTCTCCCGCACGGCCGAGGCCATCGGCGTGGAACGCTCCAACCTCCACAGGAAGATTAAAAGCTACGGCATAGACGCCCCGCGCGGCGGGGAGCTTGAAGAGTAGGCCCGCCCCCGGAATCAATTTGCAAGTTTCAGTTTCAAAGAGCTAACAATGCAGACTACAGGCGCAGCCATTTTTAAACTGTTATGTGCTATTTGTAGAAAAATTTGACATGGGAAAATTTGACAGAAACCCCCGGTTAAAAGAATAATTAGTATTTGGTATTTGTTTAATCTATTTATCTGCGAAGGAGACAAAGCTCCATGCTTCTTGATGTTAGTATAGGAAAGGATTCGTTATCCATACAGATTGATAATCCTTTTCACAGTGATATAAATGCCTTTGCCGGCCAGATCGGGGAATTCGCCTCACCCAGAGGCATAGACGTTGCCCCGCTTGATTTGCCGGGCCTCATCAAAAAAATGATAAAAGGTATAGCCGGATGTGAGCACGGATGCCCCGCCGATGCAAAAGGTTTTGTGGCCAGGGGTTTCCATGGATTCAAGCTGGAGTATGTTGAAGGCGGCATACTCACGGCCACGGCAAAGCTGGAAGACGGCAAGGCCATTAATTTCAAGATGTTCCCCGATTTTTGATCTTCGTGCTTATCCGTATCCGGAAACTATAAGCGGAACAAAAAGGGTGCCATGGGCACCCTTCCTTTTTAAAGCGGCAAGCGGGGCTGTTCTACCACTTCAAATCCCCGCGGAACATCGCGTCCGCCCCAAGCTCCTCTTCAATCCGTAAAAGCTGGTTGTACTTGGCCAGCCGTTCGCTTCTTGCCGGGGCGCCGGTCTTTATCTGCCCGGCGTTCACGGCCACGGCCAGATCCGCCAGCACTGCATCCTCGGTCTCGCCGGAGCGATGCGAAAACACGCAGGTGTACCCGGCCTTTCTGGCCATCTCCACGGTTTCAAGGGTTTCAGTAAGGCTGCCTATCTGGTTTGGTTTTATCAGTATGGAGTTGGCCACGCCTTTTTTGATCCCCTCGGACAATATGCTGGAATTGGTGACAAACAGATCGTCGCCCACAAGCTGGGTCTTTTTGCCGATTTTCTCAGTGAGGGTTTTCCAGCCGTCCCAGTCGGTCTCCGACATGCCGTCCTCGATGGAGCGGATTGGATATTTGGATACCAGGGATGCCCAGTAGTCCACCATCTGTGCGGAGGTGAGCTTGCTTTTGTCCGCCTTCATCACGTATTTGCCGTCCTCGTGGAATTCGCTTGCGGCCGGGTCCAGCACAATGGCAATCTGGCGGCCGGGCTCGTATCCGGCCTTCTCTATGGCGGAAAGTATTATCTGTATGGCCTCTTCGTTTGAGGACAAATCCGGCGCAAAACCACCCTCATCGCCTACCGCGGTATTCAGCCCTTTGGATTTGAGCACGGCCTTTAAATGATGATAGGTTTCCGCCGCCATCCGCAGCGCTTCCTTAAAGGATGAAGCGCCAACCGGGGTTATCATGAACTCCTGAATATCTACGTTGTTGTCCGCGTGCTTGCCGCCGTTAAGGATGTTTAAAAACGGGCAGGGCAGCCGCCGTGCGTCCTTGCCGCCCAGGTATTTGTATACGGGCAGCCCGGCATCCAGCGCCGCCGCCTTGGCTGTGGCCAGCGATACGCTTAAAATAGCGTTTGCGCCAAGCTTGCCCTTGTTGTCCGTGCCGTCCAGCCCAAGCATGATCTTGTCTATCTCTTTCTGGCTGGCGGCGGCCTTGCCAACAAGTGCGGGCGCGATAATGGTGTTTACATTGGAGACGGCCTTTAAAACACCCTTGCCCAGATACCGTTTTTTGTCCCCGTCCCTAAGCTCCACCGCCTCGCGGATGCCCGTGGAGGCCCCGGAAGGAACTGCCGCCCTTCCGGTGATGCCGTTTTCAAGTATCACGTCCGCCTCAACGGTTGGATTGCCCCTGGAGTCCAGGACTTCCCGCGCAAAAATCTTCTTTATCTTCGACATTAAAACCCCCCGTTTGAAAACCTTTGGAAAGGAAGGCGTTTTCTTCTTCCGCAGGCCTTTAAGTGATTTTAATAATATACCGCAAAAAAGTGCTAAATTCCGGTTTAGAATTGGGCCGTTTTATCTGTTACCGCAGCCCCCTTTTTTTAATGTTCAAATGAAAACTTGCAAGTTGCTGATTTTAAATCTTTTTTGGGATTTTACTGTTCAAACCCGTTCAAACCGCTGGCCTTGCAAATCCATTCTTTTTACCAGCCCCCGGTATTTCAAAAATGTGCAAATCCGGAGGGCCTGCTTCCGGCGGGTCTCCCGCACCACAAAGCCATGATAAACCGGGATGGCATGACATTGTCAATGGAAACGATGTCATATTGCGCAACGTGTTTTTCAAATCCGGCTCTTCTTTCTAATATTTAATGCCTGCCCAAATTGGGAGCAAAGAATCAATATTGTGAACCCTTTTTAAGGGCGATTTACCTGCTCTATTTAGTTGCTTAAATATCAATGTCTTCAACATGGAAAGAGAATCACAAACCGTCATTCGTATTTCTAAAGGGCTATAACGGGGTTCTGTGGGGCAAGTTTATTTGCGGCGTTCGCCGGTATGCCTGAATCTTAAATGGCCGGGTTTTATTTTTTTCGCGGGGCGGTGTTCGACTCTG
>JAJYLE010000105.1 GCA_021788025.1 Nitrospirota bacterium | reverse complement strand
GAATGCGAAAATTTGTAATATCCGAATCATTCTTTTCCGGAAATAATTGTCCGCGCCTATTTTCCCATAAAACAAATACAAGGAAACAATTATGAATAAAGGCACGCCAATCAGCGTTACCTGATAATAAAATATGCCAAGCACTATAGGAATCTGCTCCAGAATACCGTTAAAGACTGTAGCTGGCGCAGGAATTGCTGTTACGTCCACTGGTTTAAGGTGCCAAATTAAAACAAAAGTAATCGCAACCGCCTTCAGGAGGTCCAACCTGTAGTCTCTTGCACCTATGTTACGCATTTACATTTCCGGACATTTTAAGGATCGCAAGTTGCTTTCTCCAAGATTTGACCCCGGCTGCTTTTTATTCCTGCGTTGTTGAGAACTCCACAGGTGAAAAAACTACCCGCAAAGCCATTCTAATAAAGCCATATAGTTGTACCAGCATTCCGCATTAAATTTCAAGCATTTGACCCCTCGAATCGCGAAATCCCAAAGCAACCATATTGATGGGCATGATTAATAAACAGGGCGGCAGGAGTTATCCATTCAGGAGTTCAGCGCGCTAAAATATGTCTGTGCACAGCAATACTCTTCGGGAAAAAGAACGATAGGCCAGCCCCTTCCTGAGCAGGATTAGGCCGGAAGAGAGTGCAACTGTAAAGAAACAAGTGGTTAATACAGGGCCGCGCAGTTAATCGGTTTCAGTCCGGATTAGGGCCTTCCACGGAGTTTTCCAGCACCTTCCCGGTCACCGCGTCCACGCCCACTTCATGCGTTTTGCCATGGTTTTTAATATCGAAGGAATAGCGGAGTCCGCTGCCGCCTTTTTCATGCTCCAGCTCCTCCGAGACAATCTTGCCCGGATATACCTTCAGGGCTATATGCCTGGCTTTGGCAAGGCTGATCCTGGCCTCTTTGGAATACTTCTGCCCGGTGAACGCGCCTGCGCCGGTTGCTATAAAGGCCGCGGCAACTCCGCCGCATATGGCGGCACTGATGCCCTTCTTCATTTTTACCTCCTTGCAGGTTCGGTCTGCGAATACGCATACGCGCATATAACGTCACTATAGCATGCTCCGGGGCGCCCGGCAATAAATGGCTGCTATTTTTTATAATAAATGGTTGCGGGACCAAAGAAATGCGCATTCTGATTATAGAGGATGACAAAAAGATAGCCTCTTTCATATCCAGCGGAATGAAGCAGGCCGGCTTTGCGGTGGATTGCGCGGACAACGGAGAGGACGGCCTGCGCGCATTGCAGACCGGGGTTTATGATTCAGCTATAGTTGATATCATGCTGCCGCGGCTGGACGGGCTGGCTGTGATCGAAGAGATACGACGCCAGAAGATCAACACCCCGGTGATAATCCTCAGCGCAAAGCACTCCGTGGACGACAGGGTGCGCGGGCTGCGCGCAGGCGGGGACGATTACCTTACAAAACCGTTCTCCTTCTCCGAACTCCTGGCGCGTTTGCAGGCGCTGATCCGAAGATCATCAGGCATGGCCGAAACCACCCGCCTGGCCGCCCAGGACATTTCGATAGACCTCCTCACGCGCGAGGTATTCAGGGGCGGCAAAAAAATCGATTTGCAGTATCGGGAGTTTGCCCTCCTTGAATACTTTTTGCGCAACGCCGGCAAGGTGGTTTCAAAGGCCATGATACTTGAGCATATATGGGGATATAATTTTGATCCGCAGACCAATGTGGTGGACGTGCTGGTTTGCCGGCTGAGAAACAAGATCGAAAAGGATTTTGACCAGAAGCTGATCCAGACGATGCGGGGGATCGGTTATGCTTTCAGGGCTTAGGTCTTCCAGCAGAACAATAGGCTTTCAGCTGGCCTTCTGGTACTCGGCCATATTTATTGCCAGTTCCCTGATTTTGTTCTTTGTTACATTCTTTTCCCTTAAATTCTCATTCAGGCAGAACGACCGCAAGCTCATCCAGTCCGAAATGGAAGATTACGTAGCCGATTTCCGCATGGGAGGAAGCAGCAGGCTGGAGCGCGCCCTGTCCGAAATAAAATTCAAGGACTCGACCGGCCAGGACCTTTTTTTTGTCCGCCTCACGGATGCAAAAAAGGGGACGGTTTTTCTGTCCATCCCTGGGCAATGGCCGGCGCCGGATTTGAAGCGGCTGGACGCCGGCCAAACGGAAAACAAGGGGCCATGGTCTTCTATCGCTTCAAATGGCGTGAAAGACACGTATGAGATATTGTCAAAACCCATCACACCGGGTTTAATCCTGCAGGTTGGCAAACTTACTGTTAACAGCCAGGAATTGATCGCACGGTTCCGCGCGATATTCCTGAAAATACTGATTCCTGTATTCATAACCGGTTTTGCCGGGGGGATGCTGCTTACGTTCCGGGCCCTCAGGCCCATACGTTACCTGATAAACGCAACGCGCCAGATAATCGGCACTGGGGAGATAAACGCCAGGGTGCCTGTGGGAGATAGCAAGGATGAGCTTCAGGAACTAAGCAGGCTTTTTAACACCATGCTGGAAAAAATCGAAAAGCTTATAAAAGGCATGAGGGAGGGCCTGGACAATGTGGCCCACGACCTGCGCACTCCAATTACAAGAATTCGCGGCGGCGCTGAGATGGCGCTCCGCTCCGAAGCCAGCCCGGACGCGCTGAAAAGCGCGCTGGCCGACTGCATAGAGGAGGCGGACCGCATACTTACAATGCTTAACACTGTAATGGACATCTCGGAGGCTGAAACAGGCGCAATGCTGCTTAATTTGCAGGATGTGGACTTGCCGGCCCTGATAAATGAGGTGACAGACCTTTACAGTTACGTGGCAGAAGAAAAGAACGTGGCCATCCGCGCCTCATTCACGGGAAATATGCAAGTGCTTGCGGACAAAAACAGGATTCAGCAGGCCATCGCTAACCTGCTGGACAATGCAGTCAAGTACACGGCCTCCGGGGGGTGCGTGGAAATCCAAACATCCAGGGAAAATCAAAATGCCATTATCCGGATAACAGATACAGGCGCCGGCATTCAGCCGCAGGATCTCCCGAAAATATGGGACCGGCTGTACCGCGGGGACAAAAGCCGCTCACAAAGGGGGCTTGGGCTTGGCCTGAGCCTTGTAAAGGCAATCATTCTGGCGCACAAAGGACGCGTGGAGGTCTCCAGCGCGCCGGGCGAAGGTTCCGTTTTTACTGTTTACATTCCGGCCAATCCCAAAGCTGACAACATTTCAAATTTGTAATGTTTGCGCAATGTCCATGCAATTTCCGGAACTTATATTAAAAAATTGCCATAAAATTTGAGGCGGGCAGGCATGGACAACAAGATGCCCATTGTTTAAGATTTTTTAAATGCGATCTTCCATGATAAAGAAGCTGTTATGCATAGCGCCGCTTGCCCTGCTTTGCGGCTGCGCTATATATCAGCCCAAGCCCATTAACCGGCAGGCCATCTCCGGCAGGCTTGCGGCCCCTGATATTCAATCATTGCGGATAAAGGCCAGGCAGATAAAGCATCCCGTCCTCAAGCCGCGAAATATAGATTTTGCAAAAGGCATCTCCGCCCAGGACGCGGCAATTATAGCCGTTATCGCAAATCCGCAGCTTCGCGCCGAAAGGGACCGGCTTGGGATTGCCAATGCCCAGCTTTTGCAGGCAGGCATCCTTCCCAACCCGGCATTCAGTTACAGCCTGGATGTGCCTAGCGGCGGCAGCGACCAGGGCACAGTGAACGCCTACGGGCTGGGGCTGGACTGGAGCATCATAAAATCCCTGCTTACACGCGGACCAAAAATTGACGCAGCGCGGGCCAATAAGGAATCCGTCAGCCTTGGCATAGCCTGGCAGGAATGGCAGGTGGCCCAGTCCGCGAGGCTGGAAGTTTACCGGGTAATGATGCTGGAGCAGCAGCTGAAGATTGCGAAAAATGAGGAAAACGCTCTGCTTCAGAACCTGCAAGCCATAAAAAAAGCGGTTGACGAAGGCAATATGACGATTGTTGATCTGGATGCGGTGGAATCAACGCTTAGAAGCGCGCATTCCACAGCACTCAGTACCAGCCAGAAACTGGAACAGGAAAGGCTAAGGCTTAACCTTGTGCTTGGGTTTCCTCCCAAAAGCAATGTCCCGCTGAAAAAGAACATGGCGTTTCCGGCCTTGAAAACCCTTCCCGCGCTGGACGGCATAATGAAAGGGATTGAAAACAGGAGGCTGGACCTGCTTGCCCTGAAACAGGGATATCAGAGCCAGGAGGCAACTTTAAGGGAGGCCGTGCGCGCACAGTTCCCAAGCATAGGCATCGGGTTCTCCCATGCCAGGGACACAACAAATGTCATAACTACAGGGTTTTCCTTGTCCATAAAACTGCCGTTCTTCAACCGCAACCAGGGCCACATAGCCATAGAGAAGACCACAAGGCAAATGCTGTATGACGAATATATGAACAGAATATTCCAGGCGCGGGCGGACGCCGCTGCCATACTGGCTAACATTAAAGCGGTTCAGGCCCAGATAAGCGCGGCCGACCAATCCGTAGCGGCGCTGGAAAGGCTTGTATCGGTGTCGTATAACGGATTTCTTGAGGGCAACATAGACGCCCTCAGTTATTACAACGCGGTAAACAGGCTGGCCACCAGGAGGCTGGACGCGCTGAAGCTCAGGCAGACACTGGCGGAACTGCATGTGGCGCTGGAGATCAGCGCCGGAGAGTATTTGCAATAGGAGGTATGCGCAGATGAAATTCCACTGGAGGGGCGCCCTTATTACGGTTTTTGCCGTTTGCCTTGCCTTTGGCGGCTACAAGATTTTTGAAGGCAATGCGCAGAAGGCAATCGCGGACAGCCCGGCCCCGGAGGCGGGCGGCCCGGTGGCAAGCGTTGAAGTTGCCCCGGTAAAGACGCAGACGATTACAGCCGCCGGTACGGCCTTTGGCGAAGTTGTACCCGCGCCGAATGCGGTGCAGGTTGCCTCCGTGCCGTATGAGATACGGGTGGGGCAGGTAATGGTGAGCGCCGGGCAGAAGGTGGCCAGGGGCGAGCCGCTTATTCAGGTGGAACCCAGTCCCGATACTCTTCTTCAGCTGGGCCAGGCGGAAAACTCCTATGATATTTCAAAACAGAACCTGGCGCATGTAAAACAGCTGTTCGATCTTAAGCTTGCAACCAATACCCAGATGCTTAAGGCGCAGGAGGACTTCAGGAAGGCATCATTGCAACTGAAAAACTTCCAAAAGATGGGCGTGGACGGCATGCGGGTAATACGGGCAGATGCCAGCGGCCTGGTAAGCTATGTAAACGTTCAGGACGGCGCTATAGTTGCCGACGGCAAGCCACTGGTTGGCACAATAGCTCAAAGCCGCCTGGAGGTACGCCTTGGGATGGAGCCTAATGCCGCAGGACGGCTGGCTCAAGGGCAGCCCGTACGGCTTTCGCCGGTAAACCAGCAGTTGCCAACCGGAATAACAGGCCGGATAAGGAAGATCTCCCGAGCGGTTAACCAGACCACGCGCCTTGTGGATGTTTTTGTTGCGTTGCCTTCAGCCGGGCACGGGCAATCCGCGGGGTTTCTTCTGGGCGAATATGTCATGGGCAAGATACAGACGGCCTCATCTTACGGGATGGTTGTGCCCAGGAGCGCGGTGCTGCCTGAGGGCGGGAGATACGTGCTTTATACAGTAAGCAATGAAAAAGCTGTCAAGCACATAGTTCAAAGGGGCGTTGAAAGCGGCAATCTGGTGCAGGTTTCAGGCGGAGGCCTGAAACCGGGTGATGAGGTTGTGGTAGTTGGCAATTACGAACTCAAAGACGGGATGGCCGTAAAGGTGCTGCATACAAAATGACCTTCACCGGATGGGTTCAGTATCACCGCCGTTCAATCCTCTTCCTGCTGGCCGTGCTTCTGCTTGGAGGCATTGCAAGCAGTGTGAAGCTGCCGGTTGCCCTGCTTCCAAACGTTAGCTTCCCAAGGATTGCCGTCGAGCTGGATGCCGGAGACCGCCCTGCCACCCGGATGGCAATCGAGGTCACATTGCCGGTGGAGCAGGCGGTAAGGGCTGTTCCAGGGGTTGTAAGCGTCCGTTCCACCACAAGCCGCGGCAGCGCGGAAGTGAGAGTGGACTTCGGATGGGGCCGGAATATGGCGGAATCGCTCCTTCAGGTGGAATCGGCGATAAACCAGGTGATGCCATCTATGCCTTCGGGTACCACCTTCTCGGTAAAACGCATGGACCCCACAATCGACCCGGTGCTGGCCTACAGCCTTACCTCGGACAATCTCTCCCTAACCGCGCTGCACGATTTCGCCTTCTATCAGCTCCGCCCGCTTCTTTCCACGGTAAACGGCGTGGCGAGGGTGCAGGTGCAGGGAGGCACCACCGAGGAATACCGGGTGACAGTGGACCCGGCAAAGCTTGCCTCATACGGACTTACGCTTTCGGACGTGGCCAAGTCTCTTTCGGCGGCAAATGTCATAACCGCGGTGGGCCGCCTGGAGGACCATTACAAGCTTTATCTTGTAATGTCCGACACCAGCTTTACCGGGCTTGATGAAATCCGCAGCACGGTTTTGCGCTCCGGGGCAAACGGGCCGGTACTGCTGGAAGACGTGGCCGCCGTAAGCCGCGCAACGGTGCCGCAATGGACAAGGGTAACAGCGGACGGCCACGATGCCGTGCTGCTGAATGTTTACCAGCAGCGCGGGGGAAATACCGTGCGCATAGCAAAAGACCTGAAAGCGAAACTGGCCGGGTTTAAAAACCAGATACCGGCGGGGGTAAAGATAGCAAACTGGTATGACCAGAGCCAGCTGATAAACGCCTCGGCCGGCAGTGTAAGGGACGCCATACTGATAGGCGTTGCGCTTGCGGCCGTTATACTTTTTATCTTCCTTAAGAATGTAAAGATTACGCTTATAGCCATTATCACGGTGCCAGGGGTGCTTGCGGCCTCGGTGCTGCTTTTGTACGTGATGCACCAGAGCTTCAACATGATGACGCTTGGCGGCATGGCCGCAGCCGTGGGACTGATAATTGATGACACTATCGTTATGCTGGAACACATCGTGCGGCGGCTCCGCGGCGGCGGCAGGATGGCGCCCGGCGAACACCATGAAAAGATCATGTTTGCGGCAAGGGAGTTTACAAGGCCGCTGATGGGGTCCTCCGCGTCCACAATAGTAATATTCACACCGCTGGCTTTCCTCTCCGGCGTTACCGGCGCTTTTTTCAAGGCGCTTTCCCTGACAATGGCGGCCAGTCTTTTTATCTCATATTTTGTGGCATGGCTTGCCGTCCCTCTGCTTGCGGACCATCTGCTCAGTGAAAAGGATGCGGACCAGAAGGAAGGCGGTTTTGTAACGGAAAAGGCGCACAAAAAATACGAAAACGCCATGTCCCGCCTGCTTGGCCGCCCCGTGCTGGTATTGATACCTGTGGCCGCGCTTCTTATCGGTGGATGGCTGTGCTACAAGCACCTTGGCTCCGGGTTCATGCCCAAGATGGACGAAGGGGGATTCATCCTGGACTATCTGGCGGAGCCGGGCACATCACTGGCCGAGACGGACCGTCTGCTAAGACAAGTAGAAGACATCCTCCGTACAACACCTGAAGTGCAGACCTATTCCAGACGCACCGGGCTTCAGCTTGGCGGCGGAGTTACGGAGGCATATCAGGGCGATTTCTTCATACGCCTGAAGCCCTTCCCCCGAAAGCCCATTGGCGAGGTTATGGATGACGTCCGCAAGCGCGTGGAAAAATCCGTACCGGGCCTGCATATTGAAATGGCCCAGCTCCTCGAAGACATGATAGGGGATTTTACCGGCGTTCCCCAGCCAATCGAGATAAAAATCTATTCGGATAACGGGAAGGTGCTGGATACTCTTGCCCCTAAAATAGCGGACATGATAAGCAAGATACCCGGCGTGGTCGATGTGGACCCCGGAATAGTACTTGCCGGTGATGCCCTGGATATAAAGGTGGACCGCGTGAAAGCCGCCCTGGAAGGGGTGGACCCGGATTCGGTCACAAAGGACCTGGACGCGATGTTAAGCGGCATTGTCACCACACAGGTTGAGAAGGGACCCAAGATGATTGGCGTAAGGGTCTGGATTCCCGGCAAATACAGGGCAACCATAGGGCAGCTTGCCCAGTTGCAGTTACGCGCCCCGGACGGCCATCTGTTCCCGCTTGGCAGGATTGCCACATTAACTGCCATCAGCGGACAGCCCGAGATTACACGGGACAACCTCAAAAGGATGGCCGCCGTTACCGGACGCATAACCGGCAGGGACATGGGCTCTGTTATCCGCGACGTAAAGAAGGAGCTTGCGCGGCCGGGGCTTTTCCCTGCGGGGGTTTACTACAGCCTGGGCGGGCTCTACAAACAGCAGAAGATAGCCTTTGCCGGGCTCATGGCTGTGTTTGCCGCCGCCGTTGCGCTAATCTTCCTGCTGCTTCTCTATCTGTACGAAAGCTTTCTGGTTGCCGGGGCGATACTTATCACCAGCCTTCTGGCCGTCATGGGAGTGTTTGCGGGCCTTTTTATCACAGGCACGGAATTAAATATCTCCGCCATGATGGGTATGACGATGATTATCGGCATAGCAACCGAGGTGGCCATATTTTACGTGTCTGAATATTACGAAATGCCCGAAGGGATGGACAGGAAAGAGGCCTTCATAACCGCGGGAAAAAACAGGATGCGGCCCATCGCCATGACTACCTTTGCCGCCATCCTGGCCTTAATGCCGCTTGCAACCGGCATCGGCCAGGGGGCCGCGATGCTGAAACCCCTGGCAATAGCCATAATCTCCGGGCTGGTGGTTCAGTTCCCGCTGGTGCTGTTCGTGCTGCCTGTGATTTTTTATATATTCAGGGTAAAGGGAAAGTGAAAAAACTATAAGCCTGCAACTGGCGCAATCCTTTTGTAACCATATCAGAAACAGGCGCTGCCGCATTCCTCCACAAACAAATAATATTCATGTGCGCATGTTAAAGAAACATGCCACCGCAAATGCTTAAATGCCAAAAACGAAAACGGATGCGCAATTTTTAAAATTGAACCGCAAAACTAATTATTGAAATCCGGAATTTACATCCTATACTGGAATCAGGCAAGCGCCATTCCCCGTCTTAAGGCACCGGTCAAAAAAGCCCCGGCATTCAGACCCTCAAAAACAGGGGGGACCAATGAAGAAAATTCTCATCCTGTTGCCGGCCATTGCAGCCGCAGCCGTGCACCACGCGCTTGCAATGGGCCTGATGCAATCAAAGCACGA
>JAJYLE010000104.1 GCA_021788025.1 Nitrospirota bacterium | reverse complement strand
CTCCATTACAGGGCGTAAACGCCTTTTTCTCCGGTGCGGATTCGCATGGCTTCCTTGGCGTCCAGAACAAATACCTTTCCGTCGCCTATACGGCCGCTCTGGGAAACCTCCTGAATAATATCCATCACCTTGGGCAGGTCCCAGTCGTTTACCACGATGTCCACGCGCACCTTGGGGATAAAGGCTATAGTATCAGCCACATCGGCCCCGGCGCTCTGGCCTTTCTGCCTGCCAAAGCCTTCCACCCTGGTTGCAGTCATACCGATTATCAGGTCCTCGTCCTTAAGCACTTCCACAAGCACGTTAAGCTTCTCGGGCCTGATTATGGCCGATATCATCTTCATCCCGTAAGTCTTGCTCACCGATGTCATGATAACGTAGCCGATGCTGATAAGCGCCCAGCCCCCGGCGATGTAAAAGCAGATCTCCGCTTCGGTCTTGGATGCGGCGCCGCCTACGATATACAGATAAAGGATCGCCACGATCATTATAATGTTGGCGATCACGCCCAGCACGGGAATAACAAGATGCTTAAGGGCGCTGAAATCACTTCTCTTCTTGAAAGCCACAACAGTCCACACGCAGATAAGCCCGTAGAGCACGAATGTACCCAGGTTTGAGGCCAGCGTAATTCCGGTGAGCCCCACAACGGACTGTACGCCTATTGCGCCGATAATGCTGGTTACTATCACCAGCGTCCAGATGGCGGTGTGGGGGGTGCTGAACTTGCCGCTCATGAACCCTATGAACTCCGGCAGTTCCCTGTCCTCTGCCATGCCATTTGAGATACGCACGGCGGTGTTCATGCAGCTAAGCGTTGTGCCGATTATGGCGATGATAACGGTTATCGCAATCGTGATCATCAGCCCGAAACCCAGGCCATGCAACAGGTTGTCGCCAAGCAGCTTGGCCAGGTCCCCGATGGGCGCACTGGAAGCCCCGGCCGCGTCAAGCCCTGTAAGGGTTTTCCCGGCGTTTACAAGCGAATACTTGTCGCTGACCATAAGGCCCGCGGCCAGGTACTCAAACAGGTAGGCAAACGCGCCCTGCACCACAAGGGCTATAATGATGGCCTTGGGGATGTTCTTTTCCGGCTCCTTGGTCTCCGCCGCCAGTGCGGTGCAGCTTTCAAATCCCACCAATATCAGAATTGCGATCGTGGCCTGCACCAGCACGCCGGTGGCTGAATGCGGCTTTACCACGTCGACGACTCCGCTGAACGACCATGCAGCCGCGTGCTGCGGGTTGGATATGCGGTAGTAGATGGCCAGAAGGCTGAACACCACCAGCGATACCCACTGTATTACGTTGATCCAGATGGACACCAGCGTTGAGCCTGTTACGCCGCGATAGGCTATATAGCCTATTACAAAGGCTATGACGGTTGCTATCATGACCAGCACAGGGATTGAAAGGGTACCCCCGGTAAACTGGTTGTACAGGTACCCGCACATTGTTGCGAAAGTTGCAACCATAATGCCTGGATAAACCCAGTAAAACAGGTGCGCGCCCCATCCGGTGGCCAGCTTGGATATGCGGGCCGCGGAGACCGCACCCCTCTTGCTCTTGCCGCCCGTGTTGTCTATAAAGGCCTTTTCAGCGAAATACGCTGCGCTTGCAAACCCCGCCTCCGGGTAAATGCGCGCCAGCTGTGCATAAGAGAGGGCCGTAAGTATCGCAACAGCCAGGGCCGCCAGGATGCCCGGCCATATGTCCATGGCCACAGACGCTCCGCTGGGCGCAGTGGCCGAAGCCTGCATCTGATAGGTTATCCACAGGAACGCCCCCGGCGCTATCAGCGCCATCGCATTCATTGTAGCGCCCGTCAGCCCCAGCGTGGGAACTATTTTTGGTACACTCGTTCGTTCTGACATTTCCTTCTCCTTTTCCTTTGATCGAGTCTTTTTAAATATGCCTGTTTACCACGTGTACATCACGCCAAGGGCCAGGGTGTCCTGGGACTTCTTGGAGTTATTAAACGTGGCCTGGTTGGACCAGTCGTGCCTGTACTCCGGCCTCAGAAGAAGGTTGTTTGCCAGCGTATACTGCCCGGTAAGGGTGACCTCCTTGAGGTTCTGCGCCACGCCGGTCCTGAAGCCCTGAGGGTCTTTCATTTCCTCAGCCCTTATAGTGCCGCTTACCTTGGGGCTGAAGACGTAGTTGGCATAGACCGCAGCGCCGTACCATTTGGCGTCCTTGTTCAGGAGGTTGGGGTTGGAGGGGCTGCCCTTCTCCCATCCATAATCCGTATTGGCAACCAGGGTCAGGTTCTTTACCGGGCTTATGGAGCCTACCCAGTCAAACAGGAACCTGTTATCGTGGTTGTCACCCGCTTCAGTGGGGCCGTAAAGGAAATTGAACGCCAGGCTAGATGCCGAAGAAGGCGTTACGGTAGTGCTCAAACCATAGGTCTGGCTGTGGTTGTTGCCGCTTGCCACGTCCCAGCCGTTCAGGATATATGCGTTGGCCGAAACCACCGGACTGAACGTATAACCCGCCATGAACCCGGTATGGGTAAACGGTATCGCGTAATTGAAGAGAAATGAGCGGGAATAGTTATAATCACCGCTGGCCTCTATTACCTCCTCGCCGGTAAAGGTAACAAACTTCCCAAGCTGAAGCGTAAGGCCGCTGCCAACGGGCAGTGTATAATTTACGTATGCCTCGGTAAGATCAAACGGCTGATCCGGATTGCTTGCGCCAAGCCCAACCGAATGGATATCCTTGGCCGTCTCACCAGCCGAAAGCTTTACTTTGTAGCCAACCTGTCCCACTGCCGGCGCTTTCAGGAACTGAAGCTCGGCCAGGTCCAGGGTGAACTGGTTCCCGTGGTTGTCGAAAACCCTCCAGTCGTTTGTATCATTGCCCTGCAAATTGCCGGTAAAACCACCCTGCAGATATATGCTCATGCCTATGGCGTTCTTGATGTCACCGGCGGAAAGCGATGAATCAGCCAGTGAAACACCAGTATGGGTAAATACAGCCAGCGCCAACAAAGTCAAAACCACCAAAACCTTCTTCATCTACTTCTACGCCTCCTTTCAAATTATCCGGCTGGGGACCAGTCCCCTATGCCGTTTTATTATTCCCAGGCAAACAAGACCGCGCCGCCCCGTCACATTTCCATGATCGCCTCTTTCTTAAGCCGGATGCCGTACTTCCTCAGCCTGTAATTGAACATCCGCTCAGACAGCCCAAGGGCCCTTGCCGCCCTGGATTTCACCCAGCCAGACTCCCTGAGGGCGTTCATTATCTCCTTCCTCTCCAGTTCTTCAACCTTTTCTTTAAGCATCATAGCGGGTTCCTCCATGTTAGCCCTTATATGAAAAAACCGTGCCAACCCGGAACTGGCCGATTTAAAAAGGAAGGAATGCTGGTAAGTATCAGCAAAAATGTTGGCACCACCAATTTGGATTTACAATTTCGTCGCATCCACCATAGATTGTCAGCGGGCCTTAAAAAAAGCGTTTATACCGGAGCCCGAAAAAGATTCTTTTGACAGGGCTTTTTCGTATATGGTAAAAAAGTCTTCTATGCATTATTTCTCATATAAACATGGGGAGCTTTATGCTGAGGGCATACCGCTGGCAGAACTGGCTGCAAAATTCGGCACGCCATTATACGTATACAGCGCAAAAACGCTCAGGCGGCATTTCACCGCGTATGAAAAGGCGTTCGGAGCGGTGCCGCATATAATATGCTTTGCCATGAAGGCCAACTCCAACTCCGGGGTTCTAAGCGCTCTTGCCCATGAAGGCTCAGGGGCTGATATCGTATCCGGCGGCGAGCTGTTCCGGGCGCTGAAAGCGGGCATTCCGGCCGGAAAGATAGTTTACGCCGGCGTGGGCAAAACCGAAGACGAGATCAAACTTGCCCTTAAAAACCGCATCCTGATGTTCAACGTGGAATCGGCTGACGAACTGGAAGAGATAGACCGGGTTGCGGGCCTCATGCGCGTAAAGGCCCCTGTGGCCCTGCGGGTAAACCCGGACGTGGATCCGCGCACCCATCCGTATATCTCCACGGGGATGAAGAAATACAAATTCGGTATACCCCTTAAAGAGGCGCTGCCTGCATACGAGGCCGCAGCGCGCATGAAGAACATAAACGTTGTGGGCATACAGAAGCACATCGGCTCACAGCTTACGGAGCTTGAACCGTTTAAGGACTCCCTGAACCGCCTTCTGGCGCTGCTGGACCTGCTTGAAGGCAGGGGGATGAAACTGAAATATCTGGACATTGGCGGGGGGCTTGGCATCCGGTATACTGAGGATGAAAACCCGCCGGCCCCAGCGGAACTGGCAAAAGTGGTGCTGCCGCTTATTAAAGGAAGGGACGTCACGCTTATAGTGGAGCCGGGCAGGTCCATAGTAGGCAACGCCGGGGTGCTTGTAACCAAATGCCTGTACCGCAAGAGCTCCGGAGTGAAGGATTTCGTTATAGTGGACGCCGGCATGAACGATCTTGTAAGGCCGTCGCTTTACGGTGCGCACCATGATATCCTGCCGGTGCGCAAGGCAAAGAGGCCGCTTGAAAAGGTGGACGTGGTTGGCCCGGTGTGCGAAAGCGGGGATTTCCTTGCAAGGGACAGGCAGCTTCCGGCCACGGCGCGCGGGGAGCTTCTGGCCGTGATGAGCGCCGGGGCTTACGGGTTCACAATGGGCTCCAATTACAACTCACGCCCAAGGCCCGCCGAGGTGCTTGTGGACGGGGATGAGTGCCGGCTTGTGCGCAAAAGGGAGACATACCGCGATTTGACGAGGGGTGAAATGTGACCCGCCTTCTGCCATTCACAAAGATGCAGGGCACAGGCAACGACTTTGTCCTGCTGGACGGGGTATCTTACGACATGACCGGGCTGGCCCTGCCCACGCTGTCCAAAAGAATATGCGACAGGCGCTTCGGCATCGGGGCGGACCAGCTGCTGCTGCTGGGGCTCTCACGCTCCGCGGACTTCAGCATGAGGATATTCAACGCGGACGGCTCCGAGGTGCAGATGTGCGGCAACGGCATACGCTGCCTGGCATCCTACATATGGAAGCACAAGTTATCCGGAAAAGAAACCCTCGATATAGAAACCAAGGCAGGCATTATCAGGCCGTCGCTGGCAAAAGGCCAGGCGGGCACTGCCGCGCTGGTGCGCGTGAACATGGGCGAACCCGTCCTGGACGCAAAGAGGATACCGGTAAACCTGGAAGGCAGGGTGGTGGACTACCCTCTTTCGATAAACGGGCAGAGCTTCGGGATTACCTGCGTATCGATGGGCAACCCGCACGCCGTAATATTCGTTGCGGACGCGGGCGCGTTCCCTGTGCGCCAGTACGGCCCGCTGATAGAAAATCATCCCCTCTTCCCGGAGCGCACCAACGTGGAATTTGTGCAGGTGCTGGACAGGGGCAGGATACGGATGCGCGTATGGGAGAGGGGTTCCGGTGAAACACTGGCCTGCGGCACCGGGGCGTCTGCCTCGGCGGTGGCCGCCATACTGAAAGGGCTTACGGACGCAAAGGTTGCCGTAATGCTTGAAGGCGGCATTCTCCAGATAGAATGGGACGGCTCCGTTGTATACATGACAGGCCCGGCTGAAGAGGTATTCGAGGGTGAGATATACATTTAACAGGAGGTATCATGATGTTTGGCTCTATGGTTGCACTGGTTACGCCTTTCAAAAAGGGTAAAGTGGACGAGAAGGCGCTTAAGAAACTGGTCAACTGGCATATAGATGAAGGCACGGACGCCATAATCCCCTGCGGCACAACGGGTGAATCCGCCACCCTGGATTTCGACGAGCATTACAGGGTGATAGAGGTTGTGGTAAAGGCCGCCAAAGGCAGGGTGCCCGTAATAGCCGGGACGGGCGCGAATTCCACGGCCGAGGCCATAGAGATAACCCGCAAGGCGCTGAAGCTTGGCGCGGACGGGGCCCTTCTGGTGTCCCCGTACTACAACAAGCCCACACAGCAGGGCATATACCTGCATTACAAGGCCGTGGCAGATTCCGTGAAGGGTTTTCCGCTGTTACTCTACAACGTACCTGGCCGGACTTCCTCCAATATCCTGCCGGAAACCGTTGCCCGGCTTGCGGAGATAAAGAACATCGTAGGGATTAAAGAAGCAACGGGCGACATGAAGCAGGCAAGCGAGGTACTGCGCCTCTGCGGCAGTTCCTTCACCGTTATCTCCGGCGACGATTTCACCACCCTGCCCCTCTACGCGCTTGGCGGGCGCGGCTGCATATCTGTAACGGCCAATATCGTGCCGGGGCTTGCGGCAAAACTATGGGACACGTGGAAGGCAGGCAATATCGAGGCCGCGCGGGCGCTGCATTACAAGATGGAGCCGCTAAATAAAGTGATGTTCATAGAGACAAACCCCATCCCGGTAAAGACCGCGCTTGCGATGATGAGCGAGATACGGGAGGAGTTCAGGCTGCCCCTGTGCGCCATGTCCGAGGACAACAAAAAGAAACTGGCCGGCGTGCTGAAGGCCGGCAGGCTGATATAAAAATAAGCCGCCCTGTTTACAGGGCGGCCTCCTTTCTGGTAAGTTCTTATGATGCTTAAAAAATCCCTGCTTCCGGTCTTACTCACCCTGGCGCTTGCCGGATGCGCTACCGTTCAGGACTACCGGGAAGGCCAGCTGCATTACAAGCTTGGCCTGTCCGCCCTCAACGATGGCCGCTACCAGGCTGCGTTCGTGGAATTCCAGAAAGCGCTCAAATACGACAACAGCAACGAGAAGGTCTATAACGCGCTGGGTTACACTTACATCCAGTTCCAGGAACTGGACAAGGCCAAGATGTCCTTCCAGAAAGCCGTGTCGCTGGACCATAAATACTCCGAGGCCTACAATAACCTGTGCCTGGTGGATTACGGCCTGCATCAATACGATGGCGCCATAGCCGCCTGCAAAAAAGCGCTTGCCAACAAGCTTTATGAAACTCCGGACAAGGCCTATTACAACCTTGGCAAGGCGTATTACAGGAAGAAGGACTACCCCGCCGCCGTTACCGCGTTCAAAGAGAGCGTAGTGCGCGTGGCAGACAATTACCCGGCATATTACATGATGGCGCTGGCCCTCAATGCGGAGGGGCAGTACGGCCCGGCTGCGGAAGCTCTCTCCAACGCGGTAAAGCTGGACCCCGCCTACCATGGCAACATGGACAAGGCGGAGCATGATTTCCACAACGGGACCAACCTGCCTGTGGACCGCGCGGACACAGACCAGCTTCTTGAGATATTCAAATACTGATGACGCCGGCAGTTGTTGAGGAACTCATAAAAAAAGCCGGGGAAGCGGCATCCGCCGCAAGGGCGCCCTACTCCGGTTTCAAGGTGGGCGCGGCCGTGCTTTCGGCGGACGGACGCATCTTCACCGGGTGCAATATCGAAAACGCCTCGCTTACACTAAGCGTATGCGCGGAAAAGGTTGCGCTGCTCAAGGCCATATCCGAAGGGGCGCTTGGGCTGAAAGCCATCGTTGTAACCTCCCGGAACGGGCAGCAGTGTTTCCCGTGCGGGGGGTGCAGGCAGCTGCTGTTCGAGTTCGCCCCGGAGATAAAAGTTATCCTGCCTGCCAGGAACTCGGTGAAGACCTATACGATAAGGGAGCTTCTGCCGGAACCGTTTGTGAAGGAATAGCCCGCAAGCCAGCCTCTTTTTTAGTGTTCAACACGAAATTTGCAACATCTTGATTTAAAGGGCATTTTATCCTGCCGTCTGTTCAATCCGTTCAATCTGCCGCCTCCTTTTTTAAGGTATCCAGCCAGCATGACACCAGCGGCCTTGCCTCTGTCAGCCTTGGTCCATTCGCCAATGCCTGCTGCTTATCTGCTTTTTTCGCCGTCCACTTTTCAAAGAGCCCAGTTAGAGGCACAACGCCCCACGGCGCCATCATAACCCGGCCATGCATGACATGGTAAATATGACACATGTCATGATTTTCATGTCATGGCTTTTGAGGAAGCCTTCCGGTGGTAGATACACATGAGGGCTGACACATATGCCAGCGTGTGGGAGAAGTTGACTTCCCCTTCGAACCTTCAAAAACAGGGTTGCCCATCGGGGCTCAGGTTTCGCCCTCAATCTTGCCTTGAAAACGATTACCAAAATGTGCATAGTACAAGCAGTAATTTATTTAGTGAAGTTGAGCTGAGATGCCGCGATGCGGCAGCGCTACCCAACGATCTATAGATTTGATTATTATGTGAGGGCATAGGAAATGAATAAGGAAAATGCAGATGAGGTTTGAACGCGCACTTCTTCGTAACCTAAATGAATTGGGCAGAGCCATTCTTGAAAGAAGGGCAATGGTAGGCATGGAAGCTGCGGAATCATCCCACACCGTTGATTTTTTTCGCCTTGCCTATGATGCCATGTTCAATGATATGTGTTCTCATGCTATAAAGGTATTCGATAAAAATCCCTGCAGCTCAACCTTTTGGTACTTATATCGATGTGAGAAAAAAGCAGTTGAACAATTTGCCGAAGATCACAAGTTTCAGTTTTCATTGTTGGAGACACTAGGGAATAAATTAACCCACGTAAGGAACAAGACTCATTTTCATATCGACAAAAAGGACGTTTTCAACCCGGAGAAGGTTTGGCGAGAAGCAGCTATTTCTGGAAGAGAATTGGCACTTGGGATTGACTCTGCTTACGCAATTCTTGCTCACCTTCATCAGGTCAGATTTGGCCGTCCTTTTAACCTTCCAAAATATGACGGCTCAGACGCCACAGAAATAATTCATTGCTGGGAGCAGCATCGGCAGCAATATAGGTCTTGTTAGCGGGGCGTAACCCGGCCTACATCGACTCGGGGTAGATATTTTGAAAAAATTCACATGAATTAAAGAGGAGATAGGAATGGCCAAATCTGATGAACAAGAAGAATATATTGCAAAAAAGAAAGCAAGTGATAGGAATTATTGGCTAGGCATTATTTCGCTGATTCTTGTAGCGGTGTTTGTTCCAGAACGTTATAGTATTTTAATTTTCCTTGGAGCAATATGGGTCATACTTTTCGAAATTTCTGAGCGTTTACGAGAACAATACTATTTGCATAAAAGGACTGCTGCAGCTGCCACCGTGCGACTCTCACAAAATGATAACAATATCGAAAATTAAAGAAATCGTCTTTCATTGGGCGCAGTCCTTACCCTACAAAGTGCGCATCCATCTCTTTGGTTCTTTATTGAAAGGCAATCCAAATCCTTCGGATATCGACATTTCTTTAGAAATTCTCGAATCCTTGCCGGAGGAACAACGAACAC
>JAJYLE010000103.1 GCA_021788025.1 Nitrospirota bacterium | reverse complement strand
GACATACCTTGAAAGAGATGTCAGAGAGCTTAGCCAAATCGGTAATATTATCGCATTCAGGCACATGCTTCATCTGGCTGCCATGCGATCTGGGCAGCTTTTGTCCCCGAGCGAGCTTGGCCGGGATGTGAAATTAAATGCCGCAACTTCGTCCCGATACCTTGCCCTGCTGGAGACCTCTTTTGTCAGCTACCGGCTGAATCCATTTTTTGGAAACAGGGCAAGCAGGTTGATAAAATCACCAAAACTCTATATGGGCGATTCCGGTCTCGCATGCTATCTTTCGGGAATAACGGAGTTGGGTCCAACTGCGGAAGAACCCCTCTTTGGAGCAATGTTCGAGACGTACATTGCACAAAATTTGTCGTCCATAATAGACGCCAGGTGGCCGGAAGCGCATCTATATTTCTGGAGTGTCCAAGGCAGGCACGAAGTTGATTTTGTTATCGAAGCAGGAAGATCATGTATTGCCATCGAGGTAAAGGCAAGCGCCAAATGGGATGACCGGGACCTTTCGGGTCTCCGGACTTTTCTTACAGCCACTCCGCATTGTAAGGCAGGCATTCTTGCTTATAACGGAACTGAGGCGGTAAGGCTTGGAGATAAGTTATGGGCCATTCCGCTGGGAATTGCGCTGGCCTGATTCTGTCCCCAAAGTGTCCCCAGCTTTATTGCAAGGTAGCGTAATGTCTTGAATTTAAAAAGTAATTAGCTTTTTGCGTGTGGGTTCGATTCCCACACGCTCCCGCCAAATTTTCTTTATGAAATTACTTTAAATTCAAGAAGTTATATAATTTCAAGCGGATCGCATAAAAGGCTTTGCTCCGGAGCAAGCCTTCCGCAGCGTATGCATACGAATCCCACTTGTTTAAGCTTGTCCGGGCATGTATGGCCCGCAGGCGAAGGTTTTTTCCCGCAATAAAGGCATTCAATTAATTCAAACGGATGGCACATATGGCCTGCCGCCTGGGTAGTATGGCCGCAGCCGGGGCATTTGCGTCCGTGGTTGGCGGTGCTGTCAGGCCTGGGAAGAGGCCCTTCCCCGTCCATTTAGGAGTGTGGAGCTTTTTTGTGGCTGGTTTCCCGGCGGGCCGTTTTTTTCATGTCCTTGGCGGCCTGGTCTATCAAGGGGACCAGCATGTTCGGGTTCGGGCCAACCACAACCTTGCCGTCGGGCAGTACGATAGAGGGTGTGCCCGTGATGTGCAGGCTGTCTGCCAGCTTTATGTTCCTGGCTATCTCAGGAGCGGGGCACGAGGCCTTCAGCTGCTTGCCTGCATAAGACTCTTCCAGAAGCTCCATTGAATGTTTGCACACGATGGCCTTGGCGTTTTCCATGGCTACAGGGCCATGCATGGCAAGCGGGAAAATCTTCAGGTAGAAGACAATATCCGGCCTTTTCTTTACTATCTGCTTCATCACCTGATGAAGGTTTTTGCAGAACGGTCAGACGGGGTCGTCAAAAACTATCACCTTCAGCCTGGCTTTGGGGTTGCCAAGCACCAGGGCGTCCTGAAGGGGTATTTTTGACGGATTGGTGTAAACGGTGTTGAGCTTTTCGTCCTCATCGCTGGTAATGTTGCGCTTGGTTGCAATGTCGATTATGGAGCCCTGGACTATGTGCTTTTTCTCGTAGTCCACATAGAGAAGACCTTTCTGGCCCCTGAATTCGCATTTTATTTCCCACAGCCCGCCAATAGCGGATTTCTCCACACTGAGCACCTTTATTGCCGGGTTCAGGGCGGACACCAGCTGCTGCGCCTCATTGTCGTTTAACGAATGGCAGCTGCGGCAATCGCCTCCGCATGCCCCGCCGCCTGTGCCGAAAGCAAACGCTGGCGAGGACGCAAAGAGGATTGCCAATACGGGAAGAGTTAAAAGACTGAATCTGCGCATGTGGTTAATTATATCAAGTAATATTTTTTTTTTGCAATCCGGCGCTATGGACCATTTCCATTTGGCCAGCGCCGCCCGGCCGCGGCGGCTTGAAAAATCCGCGCACCAAATGATTAAATTGTTGATGCCGGAACTTACCCCTTTAATGAAGCAGTACCAGGACATCAAGGAGCGGCACAAGGACGCCATCGTCTTTTTCCGGCTGGGCGATTTTTATGAAATGTTCGGCGACGACGCCAGGGCCGCCGCGCGCGTGTTGCAGATTACGCTTACAACCAGGGACCGGTCCAAGGAGGACCCCGTGCCCATGTGCGGCGTGCCGTACTTTGCCGCGGAATCCTATATAGCCAAGCTGGTGAACGCCGGTTATAAGGTGGCCGTCTGCGAGCAGATGGAAGACCCCGCCACGGCCAAGGGTGTGGTTGAAAGGGACGTGGTGAAGGTGATAACGCCCGGCACGCGCTCCCCGGAGGACCCGAAGGAAAATAATTACATGGCGGCGTTCTGCCCGGCGGGCAAGGTGCACGGGATGGCGATTGCCGATGTTTCCACCGGCGAGTTCTTTCTCTTTGAGACAGACAACCCCATAGTGGATGAGCTGGGCAGGTTTGAGCCGCAGGAGGTGGTCTACCCGGCGCGGCTTGGGCAGGACATCGCCTATTCCGGGATGCTCGAAAGCTTTTATTGCACCCCGTCTGATGATTTCCTGTTCGACTATACGGAGGCGTACAGGCTGCTTCTGTCTTTCTTCCGTGTTTCCAGCCTGGACGCTTTTGGCTGCGAGGGGATGAGCGCGGCAATATCGGCCGCCGGCGCGCTTCTGGCCGTTTTGAAAGACACGCAGAAAGGCGCGCTCAGCTTTGAAAGGCTTAAGCCGCTGCGGGAACGCTCCTATATGTTCCTGGACTATTCCACCAGGCGCAATCTGGAGCTTGTAAATAATCTGAGGGACGGCGGCAAGGAAGGCACCCTTTTATGGGCGCTGGACGAAACCCTTACTCCGATGGGAGGGCGGTTTTTAAGGAACGCACTGCTTCGGCCTCTTGTGGACGAGGACGAGATCAAAAAGAGACTGCGCGCCGTGGACACCCTGGTGGACCGGTATGAGGCCATAGAGTCCCTGAGAGGGGCGTTCAGAAAAGTGCAGGATTTAGAGAGGCTATCGGCCAGGATACAGATGGGTTCGGCAAACGCGCGGGACCTCATTGGCCTCAAAAACTCGCTCAAGGCAGTCCCACAGGTAAAGCAGGCCCTCCAGCCGCTTAAGGACGGGCTGCTGACCGAACTGGAATCCGGGCTGGACGCCCTGCCGGGAGTGGTCTCGTTTATAAGCTCCGCAATAAACGAGCATCCGCCCGCCACTTTAAAAGAGGGCGGGATTATAAAGAGCGGCTACAGCCGTGACATAGACGAACTCAGGTCCATATGCGACAGCTCTAAGGATTTTATCGCCGCGCTGGAGATACGCGAGAAGACCAGGACGGGAATCAGTTCCCTGAAGGTGGGCTTCAACAGGGTGTTCGGTTATTACATCGAGATCACCAGGGCCAATTTCCACCTTGTACCCGAAGACTACATAAGGAAACAAACGCTGGCCAACGCCGAGCGGTTCATAACCCCGGAACTGAAAGAGTATGAGTCCAAGGCGCTTGGCGCGGAGGAGAAGTTAAAGGTCCTGGAGGCAGCGGCCTTTCAAGCCGTGCTTGAAAGACTGAAAGGCAATGCCGCAGCCCTCTCTGCTACCGCAAGGGAACTTGGCAGGCTGGATTTTCTTGTTTCGCTGGCTGTTTCCGCCAAACGCTACGATTACATAATGCCGGAAGTGGACGGCAGCCTTGCCCTGGAGATAGAAGAAGGCAGGCATCCCGTAATAGAGAGGCTGGACCTTGGGGAGCGCTTTGTGCCAAACGGCATAAGCCTGGACGGGGATTCAAGAAGGATGATCGTCATAACCGGCCCCAACATGGCGGGCAAGTCCACCTACATGCGGCAGAACGCCCTTATTGTGCTTATGGCACAGATAGGCGGTTTCGTTCCCGCCGCGCGTGCCAGGATAGGCGTGGCCGACAGGGTTTTTACCCGCATAGGGGCATCTGATTTCCTGAGCATGGGGCAGAGCACTTTCATGGTGGAGATGCTGGAGACGGCCAATATCATAAACAACGCAACGGCCAGAAGCGTGATAGTGCTGGACGAGGTGGGCCGTGGCACAAGCACTTTCGACGGCATAAGCATAGCCTGGGCCGCCGCTGAATACATACTGGAGAACGTGAAGGCCCGCACCATGTTTGCCACGCACTATCACGAACTGACGGAGCTTGCTTTGAACAAGCCCGGCGTTGCCAATTGCAACGTGGCGGTGAGGGAGTGGGGGGACGAGATAATCTTCCTCCGGAGAATCGAGGACGGGCCGGCGGACAAGAGTTACGGCATCCAGGTGGCAAGGCTTGCCGGGCTTCCAAACGGGCTTCTGGAAAAGGCGAAATCCGTTCTGGCCGGCCTGGAGGCCCAGATGCTTGCCTCCAGGGGGATGCCAAGGCTTATGCCTCCGTCGCGCACAAGGGGGCAGATGGAACTTTTCGGCAGCCGGGCGGACGCATTCGTTGAGGAGGTTGCGGTGATGGAAGACGGCGTCTCCGCGGAACATGCGGTTGAGAAACTCGCCGATCTTAAGAAGAAGGCCTCAGAGTTGCGCCGCGCCCGTTCTTGACAAAAAAAAGCTCCTATGATTGAATTTCAGACGCGGGTATCTTTCTGTTTTTCAGCAGGATGACGCTTTATAATATCGAAATAACAAAAGTAATAAATAGGAGGGCAGCATGAATCCGGACAATATCAAGTACCACAGAGAGCACACCTGGGCCAAAATAACCGGCAACAGGGCCAAAATCGGGATAACAGACTACGCGCAGGAAGCCCTCGGTGATATAGTTTACATCGACCTGCCCGAAGTGGACAGCACCGTGGAGGCCAATCACGAGATGTCCGAAATAGAATCCACCAAGGCAACGTCGCCCGTGATAGCGCCGCTCTCCGGGACGGTGGTGGAAGTGAATGAAGACCTGGCCGACGCCCCCGAAACCATTAATGAGGACCCCTATGAAAAGGGCTGGATAGCTGTCATAGAACTTTCAGACGCCTCTGAAGCTGAGGACCTCCTGGACTCCGGCGAATACGAAAAGCTTCTGGAAGAGGAGGAGAAATGAGAGTAGTTGTCCTCGGCGCGGGCCCTGGCGGTTATGTGGCCGCGATAAAGGCGGCCCAGCTTGGCGCGCAGGTGACCGTGGTGGAGTCCCGCGAAGTTGGCGGAGTATGCCTGAACTGGGGCTGCATCCCCACAAAAACGCTTGTGGCCTCGGCCGAACTGCTTATGAAACTTAAGGAAGTGGAAAGTTTCGGCATAGACATATCCGGCACGCCCTCTGCCAACCTGGGAAAAATGATGCTCCGCAAGAACAAGGTCATCGACATCCAGGTGAAAGGGATAAGGGGGCTTTTCAAGAGCTGGGGCGTGGAGATTGCCGAAGGCAGGGGCAGCCTCCGCAAGGGCGCTGGGCCGGTCCCTTTGGTAGTGGTGGAAAAGGACGGACAGGAAAGGACGCTGGAAACGGACAAAATAATCATTGCGACCGGCTCCAGGCCTGCTTCCATACCGGTTTTCCCGTTTGACGGGGAGAACATACTTTCAAGCGACAACGCACTTACCATCAAGAGCATACCCAAAAGCATAATTATTGTGGGCGCGGGGGTTATAGGCAGCGAGTTTGCCTGCATTTTCAACGCCCTTGGCACGGAAGTTACGATGGTGGAACTCATGGACAGGGCCGTAAGCACCGAGGACCTGGAGGTATCCGAACTCCTCGAGCGCGAGTTCAAGAAAAGGAAGATAAAGCTCAACAAGGGCATAAGCATACAGAAAGTGGAAAAAGGGCCGGACGGCGTGAGGGCCTTTACTGCGGACGGCAAGGAGTTTGCCGCCGAAAAGATGCTGGTATCAATCGGCCGCACGCTCAACACCGAAAATATGGGCCTTGAAGACGCCGGTGTTGAAAAGGGCAAGCGCGGCGAGATTGTTGTGGATGAAAAGATGGAGACCTCGGTTAAGGGCGTCTACGCGATAGGCGACTGCACCGGCAAGATAATGCTGGCCCATGTGGCTTCCACTCAAGGGGTGGTTGCGGCAAATAACGCCTGCGGCAAAGACGCGGCAATGGATTACATGACCGTACCCGCCGCCATATTCACTTCGCCGGAGATAGCCTCGGTCGGGCTCCGGGAGTTCCAGGCAAAGGACAAGGGGATCTCCTACAAGGCCGGCAGGTTCCAGTACAGGGCGCTTGGCAAGGCCCATGCGATAGGGGAGATAACCGGGTTTGTGAAAGTGCTTGCGGAGGAGGGCACGGACAAGATAATCGGCGCACATATAGTTGGCGCCCATTCGTCCGACATGATCCATGAATTCGCGATAGCCATGAAAAACGGGCTTACAGCCCGGCAGGTGGCAGGCACAATACACGCGCATCCTACCCTTGCAGAGGGGATCATGGAGGCCTGCGAGGCCCTGCATGGCGAGGCCATCCACGCGCCAAAGGAAAAGTAGATCAACAGGGAAACGCCTCAGCCCGTGAAGCAAGCGCAGGACGCGGCCCAGCCGAAAAGCAGAAAAACCCGAGCCGATAAAAAACTTTTCTCGGAACTTGATGTGCTTCTAAGGGCCGTCGAGAGGTATTTCGACCCGGAAAATTTTCCGGACCTGCGCTTTCCCGCAGGGGCAGACCTGCCAGTTTCGCCATCTAAAACCATGCCGCAGAAATCCGGCGGGGTTCTGGGTACTCCGCTGCCTGGACGCGATTTTTCAATGGAACTTGCAATGGCCAGGGGCGCTTGCCTCAGGGTAATAGCAGTGCTTGAGGGCCTTATCCCGGAAAGCCGCCGCAACCTTTACTGGTTCCGCAAATACGCGGAAAAATCGCTGCCTGGCGTGGGGACGGGCGATGATTTCAAAAAATGGATGCACCTGCAGGAAACG
This sequence comes from Nitrospirota bacterium, assembly GCA_021788025.1. Taxonomy (GTDB): domain Bacteria; phylum Nitrospirota; class Thermodesulfovibrionia; order Thermodesulfovibrionales; family JdFR-88; genus JAKAKS01. Next base: position 2,474 of record JAJYLE010000103.1, on the reverse strand, counting down.
CCTGAGCAGTGCCTCTATCTCCTTTACGACAGTTTCCAGAACATAAAAGAACTGATTTCAGGGGTGCTGGAATCGGGAGCGGTCTCCTGGCCGGCATTTGCCGGGGTTGGAGGTTCAATAAGCTCAGCCATAAGGGGCAACAGGTGTTTGAACCCTTTTGAAAAAGAGATCAACCTGGAATTCGACGTGATTGAAAACGCCCGGATTTCGGAGGCGGTAAAAAAAATCCCCGACAGGCAGCAGATGCGGATTGCCTCGTCCGTGCTTCTGGGGCTTTTCAGGTTTCTGAGGTATCTTTCACATGTGGACCTTGCGGCCAGGCGGCCGGCCGGGCTTTATTCAAACTACCTCATATTATTGCTGGCGAAGCTGGAGATTGGCCATTTCATAGAATTCCTGGAATCCTCTGCCGATGCGGGCCGCAGGGCCGGCTTAAGCGCCCTTCTTGGCGGGTCCGCGTACCAGTTTTCCATGGAGCGCAAACGGGTTTTCCGGCAGGAACTGAGGGATTTTCCGGCGCTGCCCGCCTCCAGGCAGAGGGGCAAGATAGAAAACAGCCACGGCATACTTAAAAACCTGATCGAGCATTCCGTGGTGGCCATAGTGCAGCACTGGGCCCCGGCTGTAAAAGGGGAGGAGATATTCGACAGCTTCATGACCAAGCGCGAACAATCCATGCGGCTTAGGGAGGAGATGGCGCTTCTGGGCAGGCTGCTGGCGCTGTTTGAAAAGAAAAGCGGGGGGCAGCGAAACAGGGCCGTGCTTCTGACGGCGTTAAAAAACTACATGCGCCACTTTGAAAGCTATACGTTCAGACTCCTGCGGTATGAGGACTACGAGGAGTTCGCCTCTTTTTTTGTGGAGTTGTCCGCCCTTTTGGGGCCGTCTCCTAAAAAGGGGCAGATGCTGCCAGACAGAACCATCCCTCAACCGGCCGGAGGCTTTGAAAAGCTGCTGGAGAAATGCGCCCACTTTGCCGTGTTTGTGGACTCCATGCTGGAGCATATAAACAAACGGGCGGAGTTGATGGCGGAGCCGATGGACCCCGCAAGAACAGACCGCGCGCTGAAAAAGCTGATCCGCTCCTCCTAGCAACCTATCTCAAAATTGCTTTTGGCTATCCCGCCTTGGCGGGACTGAAATTGCGGCATACTGTGTCATTTAAGGGAAACCCGTCCTCAATGCAGCGGTGCCGCACCTCCGGGCGGTTTTTCCTTATTCCCTTGTCTGCCACAATTTCCTCTCTTTTTCGCTTCAAAATCAATTTTGCGTCAGGTCCCTCATAAATTTTGCTGTAAAAAGACAGCCTGCTTATATATAATATGCGCAAACTATGGAGCCTACACTCTGGATAAAGATAAGGGCCAGGAGAAAGAGGCGGAATTTCGTCATCTGGACGTTTATGCTTCTTTGTTTTCTGTATATCGTTGGCGATTTGGTATTCAGCGATATGGGCTTTTTAAAATACAGGCAGCTTCTTGGCAGAAGGCTGGCCCTGAAAACGAAGATAGCGCAAACGGAAAAAGAGGACCAGCAGATAGAAAAATCACTCAACGAGTTTGCCAAAAACGATTTTTACAAAGAGAAGCTTGCCCGCGAGGATTATGGCCGCGCCCGGCAGGGCGAGTATGTATTTATTTTTGAAAACGGCGTAGCCGCCCCTCAAAAGAACTAGCTGGTTTTTTGCCTGACGGCCAGTCTGCCTGAAATTTTAGCCTTTGCCCGCAAGCTGTCCGCAGGCGGCCAGTATGTCCTTCCCCTTGCTCTTTCTGACGATGGCGGTGTACCCCGCCCTCACAAGGACGTCCTGAAATGCCATTGTGGTGTTTTCATCAGGCATATTGAATGCCCTCCCGTTTTCACAATTCTCAGGCCCGTTGTACGGGATCAGATTGATCTTACAGGGGATTCCGCGGAGAAGGCCGGCCAGCGCTTTAGCGTCAGCCTGCGCATCGTTTACACGTTTTAGAAGCACGTATTCAATGGTTATCCGGTCCCTTGGGGCAAGCGGGAAATCCCTGAGCGCGGCAATCAGTTTTTGAAGCGGGTATTTCCTGTTTATGGGCATTATGGAACTTCGCACGGAGTCCGTGGCCGCGTTTATCGAAACAGCCAGCTTGACCCCGGGGGCCTTTGCTGCGAATTCCTGTATCCCCGGCGCCATCCCGGAGGTGGATACGGTGATCCTCCTTTTTGAGAAGCGGGCGAATGCGGTTATCCGTTTAATCGCTTCGGCCACATTGTCCAGGTTGTCCAGCGGCTCGCCCATGCCCATGAACACGATATTAGTTATGGTTTCGGGCAGGTTGCCGTAGACGGCATTGCGTGTTTGAAGAAACTGGTCCACAATCTCGTGAGGCAGCAGGTCTCTTTTAAAGCCAATCTTGCCGGTAAGGCAGAACCCGCAGCCCATGCGGCAGCCTGCCTGGCTGGATAGGCAGAGCGTAAGCCTTTTGCCGTCCGGGATAAGCACG
>JAJYLE010000102.1 GCA_021788025.1 Nitrospirota bacterium | reverse complement strand
GATCTCAGGCGGGCATTATGTGGCCGAGGGCGATATAAACACCCTCATACTCCTGAAAGACCTCGATTTCCAATTTGTTAAAAAACTGGCCCCCAGCGGCAAGGTGCATGGCAAGAGGCGGCTCGCCCCGCCCATAGTCCTGCCGGACGCATTCGTCAGAGAGTCATCTTATGCCTTCCCCGTGGAGTTCCTCAACTACAAATACGCGCACAAGACCGTTTACGGCGAAGATATACTGGCCGGGGTGGAGATAGACAACAGGGCTTTGCGGCAGCAGTGCGAAAGAGAGCTTGCAACCAGGCTTATCACTTTGCGGCAGGAATATCTGTACTCCCGCGGAGAAGCCGGGGCGCTTGGCGGACGCTGCCTGGCCTGGAGCAGGCCTTATATGCCGGTGCTGCGGGCGGTCCTTCACCTTTTGGGGGCGGACGCGGCAGCGACAGGCGATTACGAGGTGCTTGAAAAAATATCAGCGCTAACCGGGGCGGATTTCATGGTGTTTGCTCATAAGGAAGAAAAGGAGAAATCGCCTCTCCGCTTCCTGAAGGCAGCCGCACACCACAAGAGTTTTGAAAAAATATACGAGGTTACGGAAAGGCTCAGTCATTTGGTAAATGAGATTAAAGTCTAGGTTTTTTATTTTCGCTTTCGCATTTCTCTTTCTTGCAGCAGCTCCGATTATTGCCGCAGGTGACACATCCGGTCCATCATCTTCTCAATCCGCGCAACAGACCGTTCTTCCCGCAAACCCTTCCGATTACGTTATGGATCTTGCGGGGATAATAGATGCGAACACAGCCTCGCGCATAGACGCGCTGTTAAAGGAGCTTGAGGAAAAGACCGGCGCTCAGGTTGTGGTCCTTACCGTCCCAAGCCTGAATGGGCAGGACATCGAGCAATTCTCGGTTGATACGGGCCAGAAATGGGGGCTTGGCCAAAAGGGCAAGGATAACGGTTTCCTTTTTGTTGTGGCCCCCAATGACAGGAAGTACTGGTTTTCAACCGGATACGGGCTTGAAGGCACTCTTCCGGACAGCTATCTTGGCACCCTTGGCAGGCAGGTTTTGGTGCCCGCATTCAAGGCCGGCGAGTATTCGCAAGGCATAGAACAGGCCGTTGATATAGTCGCGCAGCGGATAGCGAGCCAAAAGGGCATAACCCTGACAGGCGTGCCGCAGCCTCAGCACATGGAGCGCCAAAGGACCTCTTTTGTCCCGCTAATATTCGGGGGCCTGTTCTTTCTCCTTATTATAATATCGGCATTCAGGGGCGGCCTGCCCCTTATTCTTTACCCGCTGATCTTCGGAGGCGGCGGATGGGGTGGAGGAGGCGGGTTTGGCGGCGGTTTCGGGGGCGGCGGCTTTGGCGGAGGGGGCGGAGGAAGTTTTGGCGGCGGCGGAGCGGGCGGAAGCTGGTAAGATTGCCTGGCCGTTTCAGAATTTAAAAATCGAGAAGGAGAGCGCATTGAAAACCGGAGCGAAGGTAACGATAATAGTCCTGATAATTGCAACCTTACTCGCCATGTCCGCGGTTTCAGGGTACAACAAGGTTATTACAATGAACGAGAATGTAAAAAGCCAGTGGGCGCAGGTTGAAAACCAGTTGAAGCGCCGTTACGATCTGATACCCAACCTTGTTGCCACGGTAAAAGGCTATGCCGCCCATGAAAAAGGCGTGTTCGATGACATCGCCAACGCAAGGACAAAATATTTTCAGGCAAACGGGGTCAAGGACAAGATAGACGCCTCAAACCAACTGGAGGGGGCTCTTTCCCGCCTGCTGATGCTCAAAGAGGCATATCCGCAGCTTAAGGCAAACGAGAACTTCCTTAAGCTCCAGGACAGCCTGGAAGGCACGGAAAACAGGATCGCGGTGGAACGCATGAGGTATAACGTGGACGCAAGGGCCCTCAATGCATATATAAAAGGCATACCGGGCAGGTTTTATGCTGCCATGGCGGGAGTTTCCCCGGCCCAGTATTACGAAGCTCCGCAGCAGGAGCAGGAAACGCCGCAAGTAAAATTTTAGTACTGCCGGGGCGGCAGATGTCCGGATTATCCGTGCCACGCAGCCGGGGATTTGATATAATCTTCTGCGGATAACACGTTCATGACCACATTCGCCCATATCTACGAACGCATAGAGAGCAAGAAGGCCGATTACGCAAGCTACAACTTCTCCCACAAAGAGAATAACGCGCTTAAGACCTTCTTCGACCTGGCGCAGGAGTTCGATGACCTTACGGACTTCTACAAGCTATGTGTTGCCATCCCGAAGGCTTTCTTCGATCTCGATGCCAGGCTGTACATGGTGGGCGCGAGGGAGGGTATGCTGGTACTGGCGGCCCAGACTGAAAGCGGAGCATTGCCGCTGCGCACCCCGCTTCCCGAAGATATAAAGCCAGCCAGCCAGCCCTACTACACGGAAAAAGGCGGCCTTGTGCTTACTATTCATGGCAAGGAGATTTTAAGCGCGCAGCTTCCGTTCAAGGCGGAGGACAACGTGCTTGGGATACTGGAGGTCTATCCTACCTGGAATTTATCGGACCATCAGGCGCTTTTCTTCCAGAAATACGCAAACCGCATAGGGTTCAACCTGCACAACAGGTTCATCACCCAGAAAAATATAGAACACCTGAGGTTCATAAGAGGGCTTGTCTCGGATATCGAGCACAATATAATTGTGCCCAATATGGTTTATAAACTGTTCCTTAGAAATCTCAAGGTAAAGATATCCGACAGCCTGAAGCTTGAGGAGATGATAAAGGAATGCCTGGCCAGCGGGCATTGCCAGGACCCTACCACGTCAGAGTTCCTGGCGGCGATATCGGAGGTAAACCGCGGTATTTCTGCCGAGTTTGAAAATATAGAGAAGCACTACACCAATATGACACTGTTCCTGGAGACCCTGTTCAGGCGAAGCCATTTCGACAAGGGCAGGCTTACGCTGCGGACGAAGGCATGCAACATGAAGAAGGACATTGTGGCCCCCCAGTTGGAAAGATATGCGGGCAGGTTCAGGGACGCGGGCATAGAGATAGACGACCGGCTAAGCGGCATTCCGGACGAGGAGATAATAACGGTTGTGGACCTGGGGCTTATGGCCCAGGTGTACGCCAACCTGTTTTCAAACGCCCTCAAATTCACCAGGGAGATCACGGACGATTACGGACACACAAGGAAATACATATCTTATGGCCATGAAGTATTAAAGGACTACTTCGGCCCTGGCAAGGACGGAATAAAATACAACGTCTTTAATACCGGGCCTCATATTCCCGAAAGTGAAAGGGGCAAGCTCTTTGAGGATGGCTACCGCGGGTCCAATGCGCCGGACATCCCGGGAACAGGGCACGGGCTTGCCTTTTTCAAGAACGTTATAGAGCTGCACGGCGGGGTGGCGGGCTACGAGGCCACCAAAAACGGGAACAATTTCTATTTCATCCTGCCCAGATAAAAACTTTTGATTTGAAAGGACAACTGAATGCGCGCAATTGTCGTCCTCACGATAGCCTTTCTGTCAGTTGCGGGGCTTGCAATGGCCAGCGATATTAAAACGGGGGCGGGTGTTGCTGAAAAAATCCCGGCATGTTCAATAAATGTGTCATTTGACCTTAACGGGGCATCTCTTTCCGGCACGGAAGCCATAGACCTACCGGAAGGCCAGTATAAAATATACACCGGCAGCCTGAAGATAACATCCGCATCCATGACAACGGCCCAGGTTTCTCCGGTGCTCAGGGAGGACCACATCGAGGCCTACGGCCCAGGCACGCTAAACATCTCTTTCCAGGGCAGGTTCACTGGGGCAGGGCAGATGCTGCCGGCCGAAGTCCCCGGCGGCGGGGTCATAAACAATGATGGCGTGGAGCTTACCGGCCTGTGGTATCCGCAGATAGACGGTCTGGCAACATATGAAATGAAGGCGTTGGTGCCGCATGAATTTTCAGCCATATCGGAGTCCGGCGAAATACAGTACACGGACACGGCAAGCGGCAGGCTGTACTCGTTCAGGTTCGCGCATCCGGTTGGCGGGATAAGCCTGGTTGCCGCAAAATACCAGGAGCTCTCCACAAATGTTGACGGCATCACCGTCTACACGTATTTTTTCCCGTCCGATGAGGACCTGGCCCAGACGTATCTTGATTACGCAAAAAAATATTTCAGCATGTACAACCGCCTTTTCGTCCACTACCCGTATAAAAGGTTTTCCGTTGTGGAAGGGGCGATGCCAACGGGCCTGTCCATGCCCACGTTCACGCTTCTGGGCAGGGATGTGGTCCGGCTGCCGTTCATACCTGGCACGTCTCTGGGCCACGAGATCGTCCATCAATGGTTCGGCAATTACGTCTACTGCAACACTTCGGAGGGCAACTGGCTGGAGGCCATAACCAGCTACCTTGCGGACCACCATCTGGCGGAACTGGAAGGCAAAGGCTGGCAATACAGGAAAAAGATAATGACCGATTACGCCAGCTATGTAAATCCTTCAAACGAGATTACCATTGCGCAATTCCGGGAGCGCACCAGTCCGGCCACCATGGCCATAGGTTACGGCAAGGGCGCCATGATGTTCCACATGCTAAGGAAGATGAAAGGGGACAAGGAGTTCTACGCGGCGGTGCGGAAGCTGATAACGGACAACGAATTCAGATACGCGTCATGGGATGATGTGAAAAAGGCTTTCCAGTCGGTTTACAAGGAAGACCTGGGGTGGTTTTTTGACCAGTGGCTGTACCGCAAGGGAGTGCCCGGCTTTGCCGTGATGGACGGCACCCCTCTTGTACTGCACGGCAAGCCGGTTGCCTCGTTCTATATCGACCAGGGTAAAAAGCCTTACAGGCTTTCGCTGCCTGCCACGATTGTTACGGATAAAGGCACGGAAAACACCACGCTTCAGCTTGCGGCCCCCAAGCAGTCCTTCCAGCTTAATGCGGCCGCTACGCCGCAATCCGTTATTTTTGATGAAAACTATGACGTCATGCGCACACTGGCCCCGGATGAATTCCCGCCTCTTATCTCCAGGCTGATGGGGGCCAAAAAGAAGATGATTGTGTACCCGGCTGATAAAAAAGAGGAATCCAAATACAATGACTTCATTAAATACTTCGCCGGGATGGGATTTGATTCCAAAAGCGAGGAGCAACTGACGGACAACGAGATAAGGGAGAACACGCTCCTGGTGCTTGGTAATGGGACTGCGGTTGAGAAAAGGCTTTTTGGCAGGGCGGAGGACCGCGGGCCGGGGTTCGTTATCGACGTGCGGATAAACCCCATTGCCCCCTCCAGGGTGGTGGCGTTTGCCAATGCCAGCTCGGTCGATGATGCAAGGCTTGCCGCTCCAAAGATACAGCATTACGGCCAGTATTCCTGGCTGAGGTTCGAAGGCGGCATTATAAGGGAAAAGAAAGCAGCCGTTTCCAAACGGGGCCAACCACTGGACCTTTCAGAGGAGATACAGGCGGTAGCGCCAGCCAGATCGTTGGGCCTTAACCAGGTAATCGAAAAAGTGAGCGGCTTCCCCGTGATATTCATTGGCGAGCGGCATACAAATTACGAGGACCACAAGGTGGAACTGGATGTAATAAAGGCCCTCCACCGTGAAGGCAAAAAGATTGCAATCGGCATGGAGATGTTCCAGGTGCCATATCAGTTTGCGCTGGACGGCTATATCGCCGGCAAGATAGACGAGCGGCAGTTCCTGAAGAAAAGCCAGTATTTCTCCAGGTGGGGGTTCGACTATAACCTGTACCGCGAAATAATAGAGTACGCCAAAGCCAATCGCATCCCCATAGTAGCGCTTAATATAAGGGCCGGGATAGTGGACAAGGTGTCCCGTGGCGGGCTGGACTCGCTTACCCCCAAAGAGAAAAAGGCCATACCGGCGGATATGGACATGTCCAACTCCGCCTACCGCAAACGGCTTGAGGACGTGTTCTACAGCCACCCGGGGAAGCTGAATTTCCATAATTTCTACCAGTCCCAGATCATATGGGACGAGACTATGGCCCACTCGGCGGCGGCATATATGGCGAAAAACCCAGGCGTCCAGATGATTATACTTGCCGGGGCGGAGCATGTCATGTACTCCGATGGCATACCGGACAGGCTGAAAAGGCGCACGGGTAAGGACTATTGCACCATCATAAACGGCGAATATGGCAAGGGAGTGGGCAATTACGTTGTTTTCGCCGCCCCGATGGAGGCGCCGGAGGCCCCGAAGCTGGGCATATACACGGAAGAAAAGGATGGGGGGCTTGTTGTCAAATCGGTCTTGCCGGACAGCCCGGCTTACAGGGCGGGCATAAAGGAATCCGACCGGATAATTGAAGTGGACGGCTGGAAGGTTTCCGGCTTGAACGACGTAAAGATAGCCATGTTCGACAAACTGCCCGGCCAGGTGGTTAGGGTGCGTGTGGTCCGCAGGAAATTCCTTTTTGGCCAGAATACGCTGGACCTTAACGTAACGCTTTAAAAAACGGCTGCTATACCGGCGCGCCATGAATTTATAATTACTGCGGGGCAGGGTTTTGCTTTCACAGGCCAGTCCCCCGGCGAAGGGCGGGGACGTGGCTTTTGACATTCCATCCATTGGTTCCCAAATGCGTTTAAAGGTAACAGGCTGTTTCTGAAAGTTACATGCCTTTTTGCATCCTGGGCCTGCCTGTCCGCCCATTTGCCTCTGCGGCGGGTTTTTTTCCTATTTATTGCGCCATGGGCATAATTGTTGCTTTTTGGAAAGTAAGTTGATCCTTTGTGCGCGTCCAGGAGTATTCCAGGGGCGGAAATTTTTCCAGCATACCGGAGGTGGTGAGATGGAGACCGAAGGCCTTTTGGATTCCCCTTTTTTCATGAATTCCAAGTCCGTTGCCTGCCGGGGTGAGGTGGTGGCCGGGGCCGGGCGCGAGGATCTGGAATTCTGGAAAAGCCTGATACTGAAAGACGAGCTGGTGGATGTCTGCCAGCTTAAGGACTTGCCTTCCGCAATCACCGGCAAGCGCAAAGTTGATGCGGCGGTGCTGGACTGCGGCCCGGACGCCCCGGCGGGGCTGAAGATACTGGCCGAAATAAAGACGGCGCGCCCGGAGGTCCCGGTGATATTCATAGCGCCGGACGGGGCCCCGGAAACCACGCTGAAGGCGTTAAAGGCCGGGGCAAGGCTAAGCTTTGCAAGGCCTGTGGACGTACTTTCCATGAAGGACGTGCTAAAGGAGTTTCTGAAGGCAAAAAGGGCCACAAGGGAGGTAAGGAGAAGATTCATACCGGCGGACCAGGATGCCGCAGGCCCTCTGGCCGCCACCAGCGAAAAACCAGCCGCGCTCCTGAGGGTTATGCAATACGTTGACGATAACATATCCGAGAAGATCAGTCTTGACACTCTTGCCGGCGTTGCCAACATGAGCAAATACCATTTTTGCCGCTTCTTTCTGAGGCATGCCGGGATGAGCCCGATAAGGTACGTGGTGCGCATGCGCATAGAAAAGGCAAAGGACATCCTTAAGGCAAGCGGCAGGACGGTCTCCTCCGTTGCCGACCAGACCGGTTTCAACGACCTTGGCACGTTCATAAGGCAGTTTAAAAACGCCACCGGGCTAACCCCGTCCGCATACCAGGGCGGCAGCATATCCGCAAGGCCCATTGTACATGGGCAGGATTTAGTGGATTAGGGGCGCCACACCGGCGCGGAGTTCACGATGAGGTGCAGGCAATGAGACCGCGGCGGATCTTAAAAAAAGGCCTGGCAGTCTTATATGCTGCTGTAATGCTTGTATCCTTTTTCGGGCTTGCCCCCCTGGCCGCTGTCGCCGGGCATCTGATGGCAGTCCGAAACCAGTTGCAGAGGGCGGCAAATGCGGCGGCGCTGGCCGGGGCCAGCCAGCTTTATATTCAAAACGCGACAGGGGTTAACCCCGGCGCTAACCATGCGGCATATTGCGTAGCCATCTCCAGCTATGCGGAGGCATGCCCCATTGAGGTGAACAGGCCCGATTCCAACGATGCCGGAGTGCAGCGCGGCCACTGGAGTTTTGCCACTCGCACGTTTACCAGGAGCGCCGCCGGGAGCATGCCCCCGGCCCTTTATGCAACCGATTCAAATCCGGAATTTATCAATGCCGTAAAGGTAGTTGCCCGGCGCGGCGCGGCTGCGGGAAGGTCTTTTTTTGAAAAAATATTAGGTGATATGGGCTTTGGCGTGCGCGCGGAGGCGGTGGCCTGCGTGGGTTTCGCGGGCACACTGCTTCCGGGGCAGGCCACGGCCCCGCTTGCGATATGCAAGCAGAGTATCACAGATTCCGGCGGTAATTATTCATGCGAAACAGGCAGGTTCATAAACAGCGGCGGAAAAAATTCCGGCACAAAAAACCTTACCGGGTACTGGACGGATGAAAGCAACGCAAGCGGTTCCGGATGCTCCGGCACCGCCGGAACGGACAATAGCGGCGTAAGCAGCATAATCCAGATTTCGGGCGGAAGCTGCAATGCCTCCAATACGAATGTCATATACATGGACAACTGGCTGAGCACCAGCAGCGGGCCGATGCAAAACGCTTTCAGCAGCTTCCGGCAGTGCTGGATAGATTCGGCCGGCAGCGGCCCGGTATGCAACGGCGGCGCCGTTGCAGGCTGTCCGGACCGGCCATGGCTGCTCACTGTTCCCGTGCTGGACTGCGCAAGCGGAAGCCCAACGTGCAACAGGGTTATAGGGGCGGCGGATGTGGACGTGTTATGGATTACGGGGGATACCCCGGATTATACGGAAGTTCCAAGGGAAATGGGCAACTGGAAATGCCCGGAGCAATTCACCGGGCAGCAGTGCTGGAAAAATTTTGTTGCGGCTTTCAACCTGCGAAACCCGGATGGCACGCCTGCCGTCTACCTGCCCAGGTCCATTTATATAATCCCCGATTGCAGCAAACACGCCCCCAAAGGCGAGACTGGCGGAGGCCCTTTCGGCGTGACCGCGGGCATTCCGGAACTGGTACAGTAGAACAAATGAGAAAAAGCAGCGCTAATGCAGCCTTTTTAGCTCTGCTGCTTTAGTTGCGCGTTTTTAGTTCTGAACAGCACGGCCCTGTTTCTCATCCAGCCCTGCGTCTTGTCCATGTAAACGTATATCACAGGGGTAAGGAAAAGCGTAATCAGCTGCGAGAAGAACAGCCCGCCCACAACCGCAAGCCCCAGCGGCCTGCGGGACTCCGCCCCCGCCCCGAACCCGATGGCTATGGGCAGGGTGCCCATAAGCGCGGCCATGGTGGTCATCATGATGGGGCGGAACCTTATAAGGCAGCCCTGGTAAATGGCCTCTTCGGGGGTTTTGCTCTCTTTCCTTTCCGCATCCAGCGCAAAGTCTATCATCATGATCGCGTTTTTCTTCACTATGCCGATTAGCATTATTATCCCTACAAACGCGTACAGGTCCAG
>JAJYLE010000003.1 GCA_021788025.1 Nitrospirota bacterium | reverse complement strand
GAGAAGACAAGGTGGCCGGTAAGCGCGGCCTGTATCGCAATCTCGGCCGTCTCTAAATCCCTTATCTCCCCTATCATTATCACGTCCGGGTCCTGCCTTACGATGTGCCTTAAAGTGTTTGCAAAACTGAGCCCGATGCCGGGTTTTACCTGTATCTGGTTTACGCCCTTAAGATGATATTCTATCGGGTCCTCAACGGTGATTATCTTCAGTTCCGGCGAGTTTATTTTGTCCAGCGCCCCGTACAGGGTGGTGGTCTTGCCGCTTCCGGTTGGGCCGGTTACGAATATAAGCCCGTGGGTCTTTTTAATAAGTTCCTTGAAAGTGGATAGGGCGGCATCCGGAAACCCGAGTTGGTCCAGGTCTATCACAATGCTCTCTTTGTCCAGAAGTCTCATAACCAGGCTTTCCCCATGAAGGACCGGGATGGTGGATACCCTCATGTCAATCTCTTTGGCGGACATCTTGAACCTGATGCGCCCGTCCTGGGGCAGCCTTCGCTCAGCGATATTCAGCTTTGCCATTAGTTTCAGCCTGGAGATGATTGCTGGTTGCAGCCTTTTGGGCACGGACTCCACCGTATGGAGTATTCCGTCTATGCGGTATCTTACCCTCAGTTCGTCTTCATACGGTTCAAGGTGTATGTCGCTTGCTCTGGTCTCAAGGGCCCTCATTATCAGGGCGTTTACAAGCTTTATGATCGGGGCCTCGGAGGCCAGGTCCTTCAGATGGGCCGAGTCCTCGCCGTCGTCCTTCAGTATCTCCAGCCCGCCGCTTCCGTTCATCCCGTTTACTATGTCGGTTATGTCTTCAGGTTTGCGCCCGTAGAAGCGCACCCAGTATTCGTCTATAACCTGGGCCGGCGCGCCGTATGCCTCTATCTCGGTTTCAAGCGCAACCCTCAAGGCCCTCACCGTCTGCGAATCATCCGGGTCCGCCATGATGATCTTGAGCGTGCCGCTTTCCAGCCCAAGCGGCACTATCCGGTTTTCGCGGATAAAGCGGGAGGAGAGCCCATCGGGCAGAAACGGCATTTTGGGGAAATCTTCAAGGCTTTGGTAAGGTTTGTCACTCATGCGAATATTGTAGCAAAACGCCAGGCTAAGAACCGCTATTTTCCCAGCTGTCCACTTCCTTGCTTTCGCCTGTACCGCCAGGCACGCCGTCTTTTCCGTATGAATAAAGATCGTAATCCCCATGCTGGCCGGGGCACTGGTAATTATACGGCCTGCCCCATGGGTCTTTGGGGATGCCTTTCTTCAGATATGGCCCGTCCCAGCCCTGGATACCGCCGGGGTTTGCCTGGAGCGCGTTCAAGCCCTGTTCCGTTGTGGGATAATCGCCTGTGTCCAGCTTGTACTGGTCCAGCGCCTGCCCGAATATTTTTATCTGGGAGGCTGCGGCCACCTGCTTGCCTTTGCCGACCTTTGAAAACAGCCTGGGGCCTACAAGCGCGGCAAGAAGGCTCAGGATTATAAGGACAACCATCAGCTCTATAAGGGTAAAACCTTCTTTTTGGCCTTCTGTTCGTTTAACTGCGCTGGAGGGGGACTGCCTCAGGATAAACGGGAATATGCGGAAACGGCCAAGGGTGCTCACGCGGGTAAATTACCAGATGAAAAGAGGTAATGTCAATTACAAACCTTCTGTGAAAAGCCCGCGGAGGCTTTCCGCTCCGCCTAGCCTTCGCCAGTCTGTTTTTTCAGGTCCAGCGCAAGCGCATGCCCTATCTTCGGGACCTTCTGAAGGACCTCCAGGCTGGCGTCCTTTACTCCCCTTACGTCCTTAACGCCTGCCTCATAAAGGCTCCTTGCCCTTATCCTGCCCACACCTTTAAGGCTTACAAGGCCCAGTAACTCCTCTTTCACTCCGTAATTCACCCTTACCCTGAGCGGCGAAATGGCCCTGGCCTCATCCTTCATTCCGATTGCCTTGGCAATCTCCTGCGCCGCGTACAGCAGCCAGTCCGCCAGTTCCACAATCGTCCGCAGGTCCCCGGGGCCTATGCCGAAGTGGTCTGTTATCTTTTCCTCGGGGGTCTCCAGAATCCATTGCATCAGCACAGAGGCGGTCTTTATTTCCGAGAGCATCTGGTCTGTTGCGGCCAGGCCTTCCTTTGAAACCAGCAGGGTTTCAGCATGGACGCTGAAGATTTCCATAAGCTCGTCAAAGTCCTTTTTCCCGAAAGAGAGCGTCATCATGTCCGGGGCCATGGCAAGCATATGGAACAGGGCGAACGGCAGTTTTTCCTTCTGCATGGACAGCGCGTCCCTGAAGATAACGCCGGACAAAGGGTCCAGGTAAAGCTCGGATATCCTGTGCCCAAGCCTTGTGGCTGAATATCCGGCCCCGCCGGAAAAATTTATCAGCCCTTCGGAGTGCAAAAATTCCAGCACGTCTTCTGCTACATCCTCCAGCCTGTTGCTGCCGGACTGGAAAGCAAAGAATGTTGCGCCAAGGAAATCCATAAGGTCCCGCCTGGTCCTGGTAAATAGCCCGGCTATGGAGGCCAGCACATGGCCCCTGAGGGCGGCCTCGCTGGCCAGTGCGGATTCGATCTCCTCCGGACCGCCGCGTATGTATTTATCGAAAAGCTGGCCCTCGTCGCGCTTGCTTCTGGCCACCAGCACGGCTTCTCCGAAATTGTCATAACCTGGGCGGCCGGCCCTGCCCGCCATCTGTTTTACCTCGATGGCCGGTATGGAGCTTATCCCCGTCCCCGGCACATAACGCCACCAGTCCCTGATCACAACCCTGCGCGAAGGCAGGTTAAGCCCCATGGCAAGCGTGGTGGTTGCGGCAAGCAGTTTCAGCCTGTTTGATTTGAAGGCGTCCTCCACAAGCTTCCTTTGGGCGTATGGTATGCCCGCATGGTGGAAGGCCGCGCCTTCCTTAACGCTTTCAGAGAGGCGTTTGGTGAGTTTTGTGGGCTCCGAAGCGGCGGCCAGTATGTCTTTTGACAGCTTCTCCAGAAAATCAGTGTCCGCTTCCGATAAAAAGTCTGCCACGTAACGCCCCGCCTTCCTTGCAAGGGCCTCGCTGGATTTTCGTGTGCCAACGAAAACAAGGGCCTGCCCGCCCTCGCCGATGGTCTCGATGGAAAGGTCAACGGAATCTATGCCGCTCTTCTTCTCCACCCATATTACGCTGCCTTCATTAAAGATCACCGCCCCGTTATGGAAAACACCTTCTTTAAGCGGCACCGGCCTCCATGTGGACTGCACCAGCCTGGCGTCCAGCCAATGCGCAATTTCAGTTGCGTTGGGTATGGTTGCGCTAAGGGCTATCACTTTCAGCCCGCGTTTAACGGCCCTTAGCCTGGTCAGCACCACCTCCAGCGTTGGCCCCCTGCCGGCGTCGCCAAGAAGATGCACCTCGTCGGCCACCACAAGAGCCAGGTTTTCAAGCAGCCTGGAGCGCCGCCTCTGAAGGGAGTCCAGCTTTTCGTTGGTTGTGATTATCAGCCCTGCCTGGGCAAGCCAGGGTTCGTCACGGTCAAAATCACCTGTGCTCTGCGCTATCCTTAAGCCGGTGTTTGCGTATTTGCGGGTGAAGTCCTCATATTTTTCCCGTGCAAGCGCCCGAAGCGGCACCAGATATATAACCTTGCCGCCTTTTTTCAGGAAGATGTCCAGTGCGGCCATCTCGGCTATCAGGGTTTTCCCGGACGCGGTGGGGGCGGCCACAACCAGTGATGTTCCAGGCTCAAACAGCCCCGCCTTAACCGCCTCTTCCTGCGGAGGATATAAAGAAATCCCGCCCGAAGCGGGAAGAGTTCCGGCGATCTTCGGATGAGCGCCGAAAGAGACAAGTTCAGAAAAGTCCATTTTTTAGATTATACAGGGGAAGGACGAAAAATTTTACAACGGCTTCCTTGCCTTAAAGAGTGCGCCAACGGTGAAACTGGAAGTAGATACAGGCGTAGCTCCGGCGAATTCAGCATCCTTAAAACCGGCCGCTTTAATTAAATCCATCTGGTCTGCCACGGAGACCGCGCCGCCTATTCAGGTTGCCCAGTCACGAAGGGGGTCTGCGCTTGCGGGCCTTTCACCTTTCAGCACAATGTCTGCAATCTGGAGGCGGCCGCCAGGCTTGAGCACTCGGTATATTTCCTTGAAGCAATTTACCTTGGCCGGAGAAAGATTAAGAACGCCGTTTGAGATAACGATGTCGAATGAGCCGTCTTCAAAAGGTATTTCCTCCGCCCCGGCAACTTTTAATTCATAAGCGGAACACGAGTATCCGGCCAAAACCTTTCCCGCTTTCCCAAGCATCTCCGGTGTGACGTCTATACCGCATACCTTTCCGTTTTTGCCAGCCAGGCAGCTTGCCGCCACAAGGTCGAATCCCGCCCCGCAGCCTATATCCAGAACTTTATCACCGGGATTGACCGGGCCAAGTGTAAAAGGGTTCCCAACCCCGCAGAAGGAATCTATCAATTCATCCGGCATGCGGCCAAGCAGGTCTTTATCATAGCCGAGCAGTTCCGCGCCCGCCCTGCCTGTTTTGTAACTGAAGTTGCCGGAGGCGGTTACCGACACCGCCGCATATCTTTTTTGAATCGCCTGCCGGATTGCCCCGGCATCAGGCGCGGTTTTCTCCTGGCTGGAGGAAAAGGGCAGGGGACATACGCCCTGTTGGTCCAAGTGCCCACCGGCACCTCCGCTTGGTTTTCAGCAGCCCTGGTTTACTTGCTGATCATCCATATAAATAGTTTATACAATGCCGCCTTTTTTTACTCCGCGCCACAGCGCCAGGGCTGCCGCAAAGGACAGGGCCAGCCAGGCTGCGCCCGATGCGTACCAGCCGAAAATCATCTTGCCTATGCCCATCGTAAGCCCTACCAGGAAAACCGAGCCAAGCAGCCACAGATAAAAGGGCCTTGAAAAATTACCTCCGTCCCGGCCCTCGAACCCTTTGCGTATATCTCCCCAGCCGGGGCCTCCGGGTAATGTCTTTTCATAAAAGGCCCTGAGCTTTTCCTTTGAAACAGGTTTTGTAAGGAGTGTGACCGCAATCCATATTACGGTGGACACCCCTATTATTGCGGCCAGCCTGTCATAAAATGGCATGGCGGCGCACAGCCTGTTTTCGTATACGAACGCGCTTACGGCCGTGGAGGCCATCATCGCCGATATTTCGCTCCAGGCGTTTACCCGCCACCAGAACCATCTGGCTATATATACCAGGCCGGTGCCGGAGCCAAAAGCTATCAGAAACTTGAACACCCCAACTATGGATGAAACGTGATATGTAATAAGCGCAGTCACACCCGCAAGCACAAGGGTGATAAGCCTGGACAGCATTAAATAATGCCTTTCGGATGCATCCGGCTTGATAAACGGCCTGTAAAGGTCGTTAATCATATATGCCGACGAAAGATTCAGGTACGTGCCCACGGAGGACATGAAGGCCGCGAAAAAGGCGGACAGCATCAATCCCTTCAGTCCAGTGGGAAGCAGGTCCAGCACCATTTTCGGGTAAGCCGTTTCATTGTCCTTGAGAACAGGATATAGCACCATGGAGGCGAGGGCGGCAAGCACCCACGGCCATGTCCTGGCTGCAAATGTGACCACGTTAAAATAAAAAGTGGCCAGAAGGCTCTGCTTTTCATCCCTGGAAGATGCCATCCGCTGCACGATTATCCCTCCGCCGTCGGAAGAATACTTGGACCACCAGCTAAGGCCTATGTACCCGAGGAAGGCCATGAAAGCGGCCTTTCCGGGGGAAGGGAAGAATGCCAGTTTGGATGCCGGCACGATTGCCATTATGTGGGGAAGCCCGCCCGCTTTGTGAACCGAAACAACCGCCAGCAGGATGGCCCCAGTCATGGCGATTATGAACTGGAAGAAGTCCGTCACTACCACGCCCCAGTATCCGGCCATCGTGGAATAGGCCAGAACTATCGCGCTGGAGACCAGTATGCCGTCCCATTTTCCCCAGCCCAGGATAACTTCCAGTATCTTGGCCATGGCAAGTATTATCTGCGCCTTGATTATCGTGTGAATGGCGAATGAGAAATAGACGGCCTTGAAACCCCTTAATATGCGGGCGGAGCGGCCCTCGTATCTCAGGTCTATCAACTGCACGTCCGTCAATACGCCCAGCCTCCTCCAAAGCCTGGCGAAAAAGAACACCGAGAGCATGCCGCTGAGGATATAGCACCACCACTGCCAGTTTTCGTAGATGCCTTGTCCCCTTACAAGCCCGGTCACATAAAGCGGGGTGTCCGCGGCGAAGCTTGCCGCAGCCATCGAGGTGCCTGCAAGCCACCACGGGAGGCTTCTGCCGGAGAGGAAAAACTCGCTTAAGCTTGAAGACGCCCTCTTTGTGAAGTAAAGGCCCACCCCAAGCGAGAGCGCCATATAGGCGGCTATTATTGCCCAGTCTAACGGATGAATTTTAAATCAGCCGGCCTTTCATGCTAAATTAGATATTAATTATAAAAGCAAATGGGCGGAAAAATCCTTATACTTGAAGACCAGCCCCTGGTCCTGCAAACAATAGAAAAGGCACTGGGAAAAGTAGGATACGACACAACCGGCGTTTCCGGCGGCCGGGAGTGCGTTGAGGCCCTCGCCGTGGGGCCGTATGACTTGTTCATAGCGGACCTGCATGTGCCAGGCGTAGATACGGATGTCCTGTGCTCCAAGGTGCGGGCCTTCTGCCCTGGTATAAAATTTCTCTTCGTAAGCGGAGCGGCGGCCCCGCCCGGCATGTCTCCTTTTCTCCAGAAGCCTTTCAGGATAGACGACCTGAGGAAAACCGTAAAGGAAATCCTGAGTGGGCCCCAGGGCATTTGACGCCTGGCTCCCCCTGCCGCTTTTTCAATGGATAAACAGCGGACATCATAGCGCCCTTCTGGCCGGCGCTCTCGTTTTCATCTTTTTTGTGCTTGCGTTTTGCAAAAAGGGCCTTCAGGGCGGCTTCATAATCTTTCTTGCAGGCATAACCATTTTCAGGCTCTATTACATACTTAGCGGCACCACGGGGCTTTCCGGCGACGAAGCGCATTACTGGGAATGGTCCCGCAGGCTGGCGGCGGGCTATTATTCCAAGGGGCCGATGATAGCGTATGTCATAAAGGGCGGCACGGCCATATTCGGGCAGAACGAATTCGGCGTGCGGTTTTTGGCGCCTGTAATGATGCTGCTGGGAAGCATTGTCCTTTTCAAACTGGGCAGTCTTCTTTTTGACCGGGAAACCGGGATGCTTGCCGCCATTGCCTATAATATCGTGCCGCTTTTTTCGGCATTCGGGGTACTAAACACAATAGACGCGCCGCTGCTTTTCTTCTGGATTCTGAGCATTTACTGTTTTTACCGGGCGGTAACCACAGGCAGCATATACGAATGGCTTCTGGCCGGCATTGTGTTTGGCCTTGGGCTTACCGACAAGCTCACGATGGGTTTCTTTGCCATATCGGCGTTTCTTTACCTGTTGAGTTCACGTGAGGACAGGCGGGCGCTCATCACTGCTGGGCCATATGCAATGCTTGCGATGGCGGCCCTGGTATGCGTGCCGATGGTAATGTGGGACGCCGCCCACGGCTGGGTGATGCTGAAACATAACGCGGATCATGCATATATGGACCTTTCACCGGCCCATATTATTTTCAATTTTTTACTTTTTGCCGGATCGCAGGCGGGCGTAATAACCCCGGTTCTGTTCGCGCTCATTATATATGCGCTTGTAAAACACAGAAATGACGACAACGGTTTTTCATTCTGGTTTTCAGTGCCGGTGCTTGCGTTTTTCCTGGTTAAAAGTTTTACACAGAAGATACAGGCAAACTGGGCGATGCCGGGCTACGTTATGGCCCTGCTGCCCGTGAGCGCCGCCTTTCTCAAGGGCTTCAAATATAGTACCCGCCCCAGGAAGGCGCTTGCGCTTGGGGCGGTTGTGCTGCCCGTGATTTTAAGCGCCGTAATGCTTTACCCCGGCGTTTTCCGCCTGCCTTCCAGGCTGGACCCCACAAAGAGACTGCATGGCTGGCGGCAGATAGCGGGCGCAGTGGATTCCCTGCATGTCCAAACCCCGTATTTTGTGTTCACCGGCGATTATCAGCTTTCCTCCGAGCTTGCCTTTTACATGAAAGGACATCCGGTAACATATTGCGCCAACATTGGGGGGCGGCGGGGACGCAGGATGAACCAGTATGACCTGTGGCCCGGCTTTGAAGGCTTTACGCACTATAACGCCGTTTTTGTTACAATAGCGGACAGTCCTCCGGCCCAGGTGGCTACAGCCTTCAGAAGCTGCGCGAAGCGCTGGGCAGAAATGGTGCGGAACGGTAAAACTTATTCCATATTTGTCTGCCGTGATTTCAAAGGCATGAGGAAGGGAAAAGGCGGATTCAATGGGTTCTGATTCCGGCATTCTCAAAGAGGAAAAAGGGAAAGCCCTCTCGATAGTAGTGCCGCTTTTCAACGAGCGGGAAAACGTAAAGCCTCTTTACGAAGCGCTTAAGCCGGTGCTGGATGGAATGTCCGTGGACTATGAAATTATCTTAATAGACGACGGCAGCACGGACGGCACAGCCGGGGAGCTTGCCAGTATCGCTTCCGACCCCCGCATAATGGTAATCGAATTCAGGCGCAACTTCGGCCAGACCGCCGCGTTTGCCGCCGGTTTCGATCATGCCAGCGGTGAGGTAATAATAACCATGGACGGCGACCTCCAGAACGATCCCGCCGATGTCCCCAAACTGTACGCGATGATAGCAAACGGGGATTACGATCTTGTCAGCGGATGGCGCAAAAACAGGCAGGACACTTTTGTGAACAGAAAGCTTCCCTCGATAATTGCCAACTGGCTTATAAGCAAGGTGACGGGCGTAAAACTCCACGATTACGGCTGCTCGCTGAAGGCGTACCGCAGCGATGTGGTGAAAAACATGAAGCTCTACGGCGAGATGCACAGGTTCATACCGGCAGTGGCCAACTGGTACGGCGTGAGCGTGGCCGAAGTGGAGACCACACACCACCCCAGGCGCATGGGCAAATCCAAATACGGCATCGGCAGGACGGTAAGGGTTCTGCTGGACCTTATTACCGTGAAATTCCTTCAAAGCTTTTCAACCAAGCCGATACAATTTTTCGGCCCGATGGGGCTGCTGTCTGCCGCGGGCGGTTTTCTGATCTCCTTTTATCTTGCGGCGGAGAAGATATTTTTCGGGCGGCCGATTGGCGGCAGGCCGCTGCTGCTTCTGGGCGTGCTGATGCTTATAATCGGCATCCAGCTTATCGGCATGGGCCTTCTTGGCGAGATGCTTGTAAGGACTTATCACGAAAGCCAGAAAAAACCCATCTACACGATAAAGAAGATTACCGGCGGCAAAGTTTGAGCGAAGAAAAAAGCCTTTCCAGAAAATTGAAAAAGCCTCTTTTCATGCTGCTGAAGCTTGTAGTCAGCGGAGGGCTGTTGTGGTTTATCATGCACAAGGCGGGCATCGTCAAAGTGGCCGGGTTGATGGAGCAGATAAGCATTGCCGCCTTCCTTCTGGCGGTCTTTTTATACCTGTTCAGCCTTTTTGTATCGTCGCTTAGATGGGGGCTGCTGGTGCGCTCCAACCTGGGCGTATGGAAGCTCTGCTGGCTTTACCTGATGGGGAGTTTTTTTAATGTTATACTGCCAGGCCTTGTGGGAGGCGACGCCATCAAGGGATATTATTTTTACAAGCTCACCGGCAAGGGCGCCGAGGCGGCGGCTTCCATCTTCATGGAACGGTATCTTGGTTTTATAGCCATGCTTGTTATATCCATAATCGCCTATCCGTTTGGCTTCCCTTATTTAAGGAGCATGGCGCCCTCCGTCACTTTTTTTGGCGAGAAGCTGGGCCTGCTTGCACTGGTGCTTCCGGCCGTTGTGGCCGGGGCGCTGATATTCACGGCGCTTTTCCTGGTGCTTAGAATCGGCAAGGGGATAAGGTACCTGGCGGCATTCTACGGCTATTTCGACATGTTCGGCAAGGCGGCCATCATTAAAGGAGTGCTGCTTTCCTTTGGCGTGCAGTTGCTGAATATAATTTCGGTGTACATACTGGCCCGCTCCCTGCACATAACGGTCTCTCCCGCGCTCTTTCTGGTGTTTGTGCCCCTTATCATCACGTTTTCCTTTGTGCCCATTTCGATATCCGGGCTTGGAATAAGGGAGGCCTCGTTCGTCCTGCTGTTTGGCGCCGTGGGGGTCAGCGCCCAGGCGGCAACCGCGCTTTCCTTCGCCTGGTTTTTAAGCATCGTGCTTGCCTCCCTCACCGGGATTGTGGAATATATAAGAATTAAAAAGGCGTAACAGGGAAGGAGGATCCCCCCAATTTTTTTCCGAAAGAGGGTTGTCCTTCTGGGCGCCGTCGCCGTCATTGTTATTGCCATCCCTGTGTTCGTGCTTTTTTTTGAGGCGTCAAGCTCGCCGTACTTCCCGTTTTTAACGCAGAGGCCCGGGGGGCGATGGATTGGCAGTCCCCCTGAATCCCATATAAGCCGCCTGGCCGACGCAATGACCGTGGAGTTCATGAAAAATTTTCCTGTCAGCCAGCCCCCCGCAAGAGTGCTGTTAAGGGTAAGGGCTTTTGGTTCGTATGCCCTTTATGTAAACGGTGTACTTATACATGGGTTTGAAAAAAACACCGGGGACTGGAAAAAAACCGGCAGTTTCGATATTACCGGCTATCTGAAAAGGAACGCGGAGAATTCGATAATCGCATATGTTGGCAATGTCAACGGCCCGCCGCTTTTATGGCTGAGCGTCAACGGACTTAACCCGCATATAGGCAGCGACGCCTCATGGCGGCTGGTCCCCTTGAACAGCTTCAGGCCAGTGCGGGCCGTGATAGCCGATGACACTTTGCCAAACCCCGTATCTTTCAAGGACCCCGGCCCGTGGGCTTCCATGGCCTCGAAGTTTTCCTGGCTGGCGTTGTTCTTTTTGGCTTCCATGGGCGCTTTTCTGCTTTTCAGGCTGCCGGCCTTGAAAGGCGTCCTTAAGCAAAGGGCGCTGCCGGGTGGGGCGCTTGTAATCGTGGTTCTGGCCCTTGTGTATGTGTTTGTGCACAACCTGCCCAGGCTGCCATGGTGGCGGGGATTTGACGTGTCCGGGCATATAGCATATCTGAAACGCCTGGTTGACGGCGGCGGCCTGCCGCTTGCCACGGACGGATGGGAGATGTACAACCCCCCTTTGTTCTATGCCATTGCATCGGCGGTTTACAAGCTTGTTTACTCATTGTGGGGGAACATGTCTTATTCATTTTACGGCGTGAAAATGATCTCCTTTGCAAGCGGGACGGCCCAGGCAGCGCTTGCCTATATCGCCTCCGGCCTGGTATTTCCCGGAGATGCTGCAAAACGCGCGGCAGCCGTTGTTTTCGCGGGCCTCCTGCCCATGAATATTTATATCTCACAGTACATTTCCAATGAGTCATTTGCGGCGGCGCTGGCGTCGGCCACCCTGGTATGCGCCTTCTGGATTATGAAAAAACAAAAGCCATCGGCCGGGCCGTTTATAATTCTTGGGATTCTGCTTGGAATGACCCTTCTTGCCAAGATGACCGCATTTGTACTGACGCCCGCCATCCTGCTTGCGCTTATTGCAGATTGCATAAAAAAGAAGGCGGGCCTGCGCAGGACGGCCGGTCTTATTGCGGGAGCGCTTATTGCCGCCTTCCTGGTGTGCGGCTGGTTTTATATCCGGAACTGGATATATCTGGGCAACCCCGCCATTACGAATATGGACATTGCTTTCGGCGGCAGATGGTGGATGGACCCCGGCTATCACTCGATCAAATATTTTACCCGGTTTGGCATGGTGTTTACGGCCCCGTTTTTTTCGGGCTTCCATTCTTTCTGGGACGGCATATATTCCACTATGTGGGGCGACGGGCTTTTCAGCGGCACCGCTTATGCGGCCAGGCCCGGGTGGAATTACAGTTTCATGTCGCTGGTCTATCTGCTTTCGGTGCCTGCCGCCATCCTGTTGCTGGCAGGCCTTTGCCTTGCTTTCAGGGATTTCATAACGCAGGGCAGCCCGGCAGGGCTGCTGATCGTTTCTTCAGTGTGTCTTTTTGGATTTGTAATAATAACGCTTGCATTGCAAAAACCATATTACGCAATACCAAAGGCGTTTTACGGCCTGTCGCTTGAGATGCCGCTGTCGCTGGCCTTTGCAGCCGCAATGGGCGGCGCTAATGATTGGCTGAAACTGAAAAAGCTTAACGTGGCAAGGGCAGTCCTTTTTGGATGGTCCGGGACACTTGCGCTTTCGATACTGGCTGCTTTTTATATTTAGCGGAGATACAAGGCAGGGAAGCTTTTAAGGCGGGCATTTGCCGCAGACCGAGGCGAAGAGGACGGTAGACAGATACCTGTCGCCCCTGTCGGGCAATACTGTGACGATAGTCCCTTTATCCAGCTTTTTGGCAAGCGCAAGGGCGGCCGAAACCGCGGCCCCGCTGGACATGCCCACGAAAAGCCCTTCCCTGGTGGCCAGTATCCTGGCGGTTTCGTATGCGTCTTCGTCCTTTACGGTGAATTTATCATCCAGCTCACCGGGATTGAATATGCCCGGAATGATAGACTCGGTCATATTTTTAAGCCCCTGTATCTTATGGCCCAGCACCGGCTCCGCCCCGATTATTTTTATGTCCCTGTTGTATTCCCTCAGCCTTTTTGCAACGCCCATCAGCGTGCCGGTGGTGCCCATGCCGGCCACAAAATAAGTCACCTCGCCACCGGTTTGGGCCAGTATTTCTTTTCCGGTGGTCTCGTAATGGGCAAGGATGTTGGCGGGGTTGTTGAACTGGTCCGGCATGAAATAGGTTTCCGGCGATTCCGCCATTATCCTTCTAGCAAGCCTGATTGCGCCATCCGTTCCCTCGTTTGCAGGGCTCAGGAGCAGTTCTGCCCCCAATGCCTCCAGGGTGCGCCGCCTTTCGATGCTTACGCATTCCGGCATAGTGAGCTTTACCTTGTAGCCCTTTGCGGCCCCAACCATGGCAAGTCCTATGCCGGTGTTGCCGGAGGTGGCTTCAAGGATTACGCGGTCTTTTCCAAGTTTTCCCTCTTTTTCCGCGGCTTCCACCATGTAAAGGGCTATCCTGTCTTTTACGGAGCCGCCCGGGTTTGAGCCCTCCAGCTTTGTAAGCACCCGCACATTGCCATTGGGGGCAATGTTTTGTATATGGACCAGCGGGGTGTTTCCTATGCAGTCAAGAACGCTCATGGCGAGTTCAATAATATCATATTGCCGGCAGGGCACGCCCGGCTTCCTGCCAAGCGGTGTTAATATAAAAAATGCCCAAAGCAATAGTTGGCATGAGCGGCGGGGTGGACTCTTCCGTTGCCGCCCTGCTTTTGAAAAAGGAAGGCTTTGCAGTTGAGGGCGTAAGCCTCCTCATGTTTGAAAACAGGGGCAAAACAAAAACATGCGCAAGCTCCTGTTGCAGCCTGGAGACCGCCCAGGAGGCGGGCAGGACTGCGGAAGCCATCGGCATGCCGTTTAAAATTGTGGATGCCAGGGACCTTTTTATCGAAAAGGTCATAAACCCCTTCGTCCGCTCCTATGCCGCCGGGCTTACGCCCAACCCCTGCATACTTTGCAATATGCACGTGAAGTTCCCCGTGCTTCTTCAGGAGGCAGGGAAGTGCGGCGCGGAGTTTATTGCCACAGGCCACTACGCCAGGATCGAACGGAATAATGGCGATGTGAAGCTGCTTGCCGGGCTTGATCCGGCAAAGGACCAGTCCTATGTCCTTTATGCCCAGAAGAAAGAGGAACTGGAAAGATTGCTCCTGCCGCTTGGAAAGTTAAAAAAGGCGGAGGTGCGGGCTATTGCGCACGCGGCGGGGCTGCCGGTTTTCAATAAGCCGGAAAGCCAGGAGATATGCTTTACCGGCGGGGATGACTACCGCACGGCATTAAAAGAGCTTGGCCATGAAGCCATGAAGGAAGGGCCTGTATATTACCAGGACGGCAGGCGCATAGGCACGCATTCAGGCGTCTGCGCGTTTACAATAGGGCAGAGAAAGGGGTTCCGCGTGCAAAATCCTGCACCCGGCCCGCCCCGGCCGCTTTATGTTTACAGGATAGATGCTTCTGAAAACGCCATCTATGTTGGGGAACGTGAAAAGGCCCTTTCAAAAAGGGTGTTAGTGTCTGGTATAAACTGGCTTAGCAAACCGGCAAAATGGCCGTTCAGGGCAGGCGTGAAGGTGCGCTCCATGATGCGCCCCGCGCCCGCGCTGGTTCAAATGACTGGTGAAAACGGACTGCTGATAGAACTGGACGGGCCTCAGTGGGCCCCGGCCCCAGGCCAGTCCGCAGTGTTGTATGATGGAGATGCGGTGCTGGGCGGCGGGATTATAGCGGCTTTGCCGTAAAATTGTAATTGCGAGCCAGGCGTGGCAGTCTTGTTATTATGCCCGAGTCCGCCCGGCTAAAGCATCCGGGGGGCAGCTTAATCGGAAGTCTGTTTTGACATGTTGCCCTCCTGATTTTTTAATTTAAATATGTTTAAAATTATAAATTGACTTTAAGATTATTTTTTCTTATAATCCTATAAGCAAAAAAGGAGACAATCAATGAAACTCTGCTTTCCAATCGAAAAAGATGAGGGCCTCGATAGCGTGGTCTATGAAGATTTCGGCTCAGCTCCTGCGCTGCTTATTTTTGATGCTAAAACTAAAAAGAAAAAAACTATAAACAATGAATTGCAAGGGGGCATTCCCTTAAAGGCTTTGGTAAGTGAACGTGTGGACATTGTGATCGTTGAGAGTCTGGTCGATGGGGTTGTGGTTGCACTGGAGGACGCGGGGATAGGGGCCTTGCAATCGATTAAAGGAACGGTAAAAAAAAATCTGGAGGCATTCGAGCGCCAGAGCCTGCCTAACTTTAAACGCAACTGCGCCGGCCACAGCGGTTTTGCCCAATGAATACGCGTGGACTGCAAAAAAAAAGCATTCGAAGGGGAACTCTCCTTTAATTATAGGAGGGCCTTTTTCATGTATTGTTTGCTACCCGCAGGAGTATTGAATTTCAGATTTTTTCAAAATGAATTGATATCAACCCCCTGACGCATGTCATATTGACAATGTCATGGCCTTCCAGGCTAAGATGGGCGGTGTCGGGCCCCCATCCGGCCTGCGGCCCCTTCTTTCAGGCAATTGCGCCGGGAAAGCGGATTCTAATCCATGGCAAAGATTGAACAGCTTGAACAAAAAAAGTGGCTAAGCCCCCGCAAATGCTGAAAAATTGGAATTTGCTTTGAACATATAAAAAAGAGGGGCTTGGCGGGTATAATAAGCTCTGTGGGAAAGGTAGCATCTGTAAACCTTAGCGAAAAAAAGGGCATGCGTAAAACGCCCGTTCCGGAAGGCCATCTGAAAGAGGGCTTCGGGATGGAAGGGGACGCCCATGCCTCCGGAGAATGGGGCCGCCAGGTAAGCCTCCTTCAGTTGGAGAGCATCGGGAAGATGAAGGCAAAGGGGCTTGATGTAGGCGCCGGGGATTTTGCCGAGAACATTACCACAGAAGGAATAGACCTGACGGGCCTTAAACTGGGGGACAAGCTCAGGATCGGCCCGGCGGAGGTTGAGATTACGCAGATAGGCAAGAAGTGCCATTCCAGATGCGAGATATACAGGCTGGCGGGGGACTGCATAATGCCCAGGGAAGGGATATTTGCAAAAGTGCTCAGGGGCGGGCGCGTTAAAAAAGGCGATCCGGTTACACCTTTATGATCAAGGCCGCGATAATCACGTTAAGCGATAAGGGTGCCGCAGGGCAGCGGCAGGACACCAGCGCGGATGTGATAAAGGAAATGCTTGGCCAGGCCGGCATAGAGACCCATTATTACGAGCTTATACCGGACGAAAAGGATATATTGAGGGAGCAATTGTTAAAATACGCCATGCTGGCGGACCTTGTAATAACCACGGGCGGCACGGGGCTTGGCCCCAGGGACATTACCCCGGAGGTGACAAGAGAAATCCTTGAAAAAGAGATCCCCGGCATACCGGAGGCGATTAGGGCGCACGGCCTTTTAAAAACAAAGAGGGCCATGCTTTCCAGGGCTGTTGCCGGCACCAGGGGGTGCTGCCTGATAATAAACCTGCCCGGCAGCCCCACGGCTGTGCGCGAAGGGTTGGAAGCAGTGCTTGATGTAATCCCCCACGCCGTTGAAAAGGCCGGGGGTTCCGGTGAGGACTGCGCGGCATGAAGGACATAAGTTTCCCTCTTGCCTTTCTGGCCGGCCTGCTGTCGTTCCTGTCGCCCTGCGTTTTGCCGCTTGTACCGTCATATGTGTCCTTCATAACAGGTTTTTCATTTGAAAGCCTTACGGCGGGGAAAGATTCCATTCAGGACCATGCCAGGATAAAGCGGCTTACATTTGCCAACTCGGTTGCCTTTGTGCTGGGCTTTTCCAGCATATTCATAGGCCTTGGCGCGTCTTCTTCAATGATAGGGCGGTGGCTGATGGAATATGAGGGCACGATAAGGACTGTTGGGGGAGTGCTCGTAATAATATTCGGCCTTTTCATCTCGGGCATAGTAAAGCTGGATTTTCTTATGAGGGAGAGAAAGATACACCTGCACGGGCGGCCCGTGGGGTATCTGGGCGCGTTTGTTATTGGCATGACGTTTGCCGCCGGATGGACCCCGTGCATCGGGCCGATACTTGGCAGCATCCTGCTTTATGCCACTTCCAAAGGCTCCGCAGCTTACGGGCTTAAGCTGCTTGCCACTTATTCACTTGGCCTTGCCGTGCCGTTTCTTGCCGCCGGGCTGGCCATAAATTCCTTTCTGCTTTACTCCAGGCGTTTTCTGAAGCACATGAAATACATAATGCTTACAAGCGGAGTGGTGCTGATGGGCTTCGGGGTGCTGCTTTTGTCCAATAAGATAAAGCTTCTGTCCCGGTTTTTCCCCAATATTGACATCGGGCTTTAAAAGCCCAAGCTTTACTTTATGGCGCGGATATATTAAAATCGTAGGCAATTTTAAAAGAGTTTAAACGGAGGTTCAGCTTTTGACAAAGATAAGATTGACCAGACTTGGGAAGCATAAAGCTCCCTTTTACAGGGTGGTGGTTGCTGAGTCGAGGGCCAGGCGCGACGGGCCTTTTGTAGAGATTATCGGCACCTACGACCCCAAAAAGAACCCTTATGAGTTCAATGTTGACCGTGAAAAGGCCCTGAAGTGGCTTAAGCACGGGGCCCAGCCCACTGTCACTGTAAAAAAACTGCTTGAAAAGGCTGGTGTGCTTACAGCCTGATGCCGGCGGGGGGCATCTGATCCATGAAAGCTTTGATCGAGGCGATGGCGAAGGCGCTGGTGGATAAGCCGGAAAGCGTAGCTGTAACCGAGGTGGAAGGGGAGAGAACCACGGTCTTCGAGCTTAGGGTGGACAACAACGATCTTGGCAAGGTAATAGGGAAGCAAGGCAAGACGGCGCGCGCCATGAGGACTATACTAAGCGCGGCCGGCACCAAGATCGGAAAGCGGTGCGTGCTGGAAATACTGGAATAGCCGCCATTACAAAAAGCAATACCTGTCAGGGGGTTTTTTAACTGAAACCCCCTGAATTTATTTAATAATGAAAAGTTTTGCCGTAGTTACCATCTTTCCGGAGCTTTTCCATGCTTATTTCGGGATGAGCATAATGAAAAGGGCTGCCGATAAAGGGCTTGTCCGTTTCGGCGTGTTTAACCAGAGGGACTTTGCCGAAGGCAGGCATAAAGTGGTGGACGATTACCCTTACGGCGGAGGCCCGGGGATGGTGATGAAGCCCGAGCCGCTCTTCAGGGCGGTAGAGCACGTTAAATCCGATGGCGTGCCCACAAGGGTAATACTTATGAGCCCGCAGGGCAGGGTTTTTACGCAGGCGGAGGCTAAGGGGCTGGCCCTGGACTCCGGAAGGCTGCTTTTTCTGGCCGGCAGGTATGAGGGGGTGGACGAAAGGGTGTTGTCGCTGGTTGACGACGAGCTCTCCATCGGGGATTATGTATTAACTGGCGGAGAGTTGCCGGCTTTGGTTATAATAGACGCCGTCGTCAGGCTGATACCCGGCGCGCTGGGTGATGAGGAATCCAGCGCGGAGGAGTCTTTCCAGGCCGGGACGCTTGATTTTCCCCATTACACAAGGCCGGCAGAGTGGATGGGGATGAAGGTGCCGGAAGCGCTGCTTTCAGGCAATCATGCGGAGATTGCCCGGTGGAGGCGGAAACAGGCCCTGAAAAGAACGCTGGCCCGCAGGCCGGAGCTCCTGGAAAAGGAGACGCTGTCGGCGCAGGACATGAAATTGTTAAAGGAAATAAAGGAGGAAGAATATGGACATGATTAATTCGATAGAGGAAGGGTTTAAAAGGGAGGTCCCCCGGTTCCAGATTGGCGACACCGTCCGTATAATGGCCAAGGTAAAAGAGGGCGACAAGGAAAGGATCCAGCCCTTTGAGGGCGTGGTTATCGCCAGGAAAAATGGCGGCATCAGGGAGACATTCACTATAAGGAAGATATCTTTCGGCGTGGGCGTGGAAAGGATATTCCCGGTCCATTCGCCTTTTATCGAGAGCATAAAAGTACTGAGGCAGGGCGTTGTCAGGCGGGCCAAGCTCTATTACCTGAGGGAGAAAAAAGGCAAGGCCGCCAGGCTCAAGGAGAGGAAGGCGGTAAAGGCGTAAGCCGGTTCCCATCCGGGCGGCGAGCTGTGGCCGGCCTTTACAGCTACGATAATTCATTCAGGGCCAGGGGTTTTGCCAGGATAGCCGGGCTGGACGAGGCAGGCCGCGGCCCTCTGGCCGGGCCCGTTGTGGCCGCCGCGGCTGTTCTGCCTGAAGGCAGGGTTATTAAGGGCCTGCGGGACTCCAAGCTGATCCCGGAAAAAGACAGGAAGCGGATTTTCGAAAGGGTCATTGCTTCCGCTATTGACGTAGGCGTGGGCATAGCGGACGTTGAGACCATCGAGAATATAAATATTTACCAGGCCTCCAGGCTGGCTATGCGAAGGGCGCTGGAGCATCTTAACGAAAAGCCGGACCTTCTGCTTATCGATGCCGTAAAACTCCCTGAAGTGCCTGTGGAGCAGGTCTCCATAATCAAGGGCGAGTTACATAGCGCTTCCATAGCGGCCGCTTCCGTTGTGGCCAAATACATCAGGGACAGGCTGATGGCGTATTATCACAAGCTTTATCCCGAATATGGTTTTGACAGGCACAAGGGCTATTGTACGCGGGAGCACATGGAGATTGTAAGCAAGCTTGGCCCCTGTCCTATTCACAGGAAAACATTTAATCATGTCCTGACGCTGGAACTGCCTTTTGATGCCAGCTGACCGATTTATGGCGGGGCGGGGTTTTATTCTTTTCCTATTACGTGCAGCTTCATCAGGCGGGTAGTGCCTTGCTGGTTCGGCACGCCTGCTGTTATAACGATTATATCGCCTGTTTTTGCCAGCCTCTCGGATACCAGGGCTTTTTCCACTTCTTTGAACTGGGCGTCCATGCTCTTTAATTTTTTTATTTTGCGGGCACGCACACCCCAGCACAACGCCATGCGCCTGAGCACGTGCTCTGAGGGGCTGAAAGCGATTATTTCAGTATCCGGGCGGAGCATGGAGATAAGCCGCGCAGTGGAGCCGGACTGGGTAAACGCTATGATGTATTTGGCCTTTACGCTATGTGCGGCGTCGGTTGCCGCCCGCGCCACAGCCTCCGAGAACGTCCCTTTCTGCTGGTAGCGGCTTATTATCGGCAGTGACAGCTCCGTTTCCTCTATGATCCTGCCCATCATGCCGGCGGCCTCAAGCGGGTATTTCCCCACCGATGTCTCCTGTGACAGCATCACCGCGTCCGCGCCATCCAGTATGGCATTTGACACATCTGTTGTTTCGGCCCTGGTGGGGCGGGGGCGCTCGGTCATGCTCTCCAGCATCTCCGTAGCGATGATGACGAATTTTCCCGCCCTGTTGGCCTTTTCCACAATGGACTTTTGCGCCACAGGAACGTTCTCCGGCGGTATCTCCACGCCAAGGTCACCCCTGGCCACCATGATCCCGTCAACCAGCGGCAATATCTCATCCAGATTTCTGATCGCCTGCGGGGTTTCTATCTTCGCTATTACCGGCAGTCCGTTGGCGTTTTGCCTTTTAAGGAATTCCTTCAACGCAAGCACGTCGCTGCCGGTGCGCACGAAGGAGAGGGCAACGTAATCTATCCCCATTTTAAGGCCGAAGAGGAGGTCCGCTTCGTCTTTTTTGGTGAAGGAGACATCCAGCGGTTTGAGCCCCGGCAGGTTCACGCCTTTTTTTTCTTTCAGGATGCCGCCGGTCTTTACTGATGCTGTCAGGTAATCAGTCCCCTTTTCCGTTATCTGCAATTCTATGAGGCCGTCGCTTAACAGTACGCGCTGGCCCTCTTCGGATGCCTCTATCAGGTGCGGATACCTGATGTATATCGTGTTTTCATCTCCGGGCCCTCCGCCTTTCCTTATGGTTACGACGTGGCCTTTTTTCAGCTCTACCTGCCCGCCGCGCAGGGTGCCCAGGCGGATTTTGATGCCCTGCAAGTCGAGCATTATCGCCACATTCTTTTTCAGCCTGGCGGACTCATGCCGGATAGTCTTCACCGCTTCCTCATGAAAGGCGTGCGTGCCGTGTGAAAAATTCAGGCGCGCCACATTCATGCCGCTTTTTATAAGACCTCTGATCATCGCTCCGCTGATCGTGACAGGCCCGATGGTACAGATTATTTTTGCTTTCCTTTGCATGAGATAAAGTTAACACAAGGATATGCCGATGACAACCGGAACGGAATTAGGAGATGCGTAATTTACTGCTTATTCAACAGGCGGGTTGATGATTGCGTCCGTGGGATACGGTCTGCTGTCTTTTATGAAAACCTTCCTGCCCTTTACATCCAGTCTGCCCTCGGCAAAGAGCCTTACTGCCTCTGGATATATGATATGCTCATATTTGAGAATCCTTTCAGACAATGTGTCTTCCGTGTCATCTGCGTTGCAGGCCACGGCTGCCTGGATTATCACAGGGCCGGTATCCATTCCGGCATCCACAAAGTGGACGGTGCAGCCCGAAATCCTTGCCCCGTAATCCACTGCCTGCTGCTGCCCGTGCAGCCCCGGGAAAGACGGCAGGAGGGCAGGGTGAATATTCATCACCTTCCATGGGAAGGCATCCAGAAGCGGCCGCCTTACAATCCGCATGAAACCCGCCAGAAGCACCAGCCCTATATCTCTTTTTTTCAGTTCCTCAGCAACGGCCACGAAATATTCGTCCATGGAAGGGAAAGCCTTAGCGCTTATATGGAGGGCCTCTATGCCGTTTTGTTTCGCCCTTTCAAGCGCGAAGGCATTGGCCTTGTCGCTTATCAGGACTTTTATTTCAGACTTTATTTTCCCGGCCTTTATGGCATCCAGCACGGCCTGGAAGTTGGACCCTCTGCCGGAGGCCAGGACGCCGATTTTCAGCATTATTCCCCAATCACCTTTATCAGCGCGTGCTCGTCGCAGTCCGGGAATTTATGGCAATTGATGCAGTCGCCCCAAATCCTTTTAGGCAGCCTGGACCGCTTTATCTCCTCGAACCCAAGTTTATTGAAGAACTCAGGCACGTATGTGAGAGCAAACACTTTAGGGACCCCCAGCTTGCCGGCCTCGGAAACACACTTTCTTACTAGGGCCTCGCCTATACCTTTTCTCTGGTGGCCTTCCTTGACGGCAAGGGAACGTATCTCGGCCAGATCGTCCCAAAGGACATGCAGGGCGCAAACGCCCAGTATTTTCCCGCCTTTTTCAAAGACGAAGATGTCCCTTACATGGGCATAGAGGTCTGAAAGGCTCCTTGGAAGCATCTCATAGTGTCGGGCAAACTCGTTTATAAGCAGATGCACCTGCTTTATCTCCGGGACTAGCGCTTTCCTAACCGGCACGGTAATTCCAACCCTCGTCAAGCGCTTTCAGATTCAATTCCAGCAGTGCCTTTTTGCCCGCGGCCAGTTCCCGGAGCGCGTTTTTAAGCGCATCCAGCCCGCAGAGGGCGGCCTCCCGCGCGGCAGCCCCAAGCATCACCATATTTGCGGCCAGGGTATCGCCCAGCTTCAGTGCAATACCGCCTGCCGGCACTCCCAGAAAGATTTTGCCTGTCTCTTTTGCGGCCGCTTCATCTATCAATGATGTATTGACTATAAGCGCCCCTCCTGGCTTCAGCCTTGGGGTAAACCTGTTTAGCGAGGCGTTGTTTAAGATCACAAGCACGTCAGGGTAGCCCACAATCGGGGAGCCTATCTGCCCGCCGGAAATAACCACAGTGCAGTTTGCCGTGCCTCCTCTTACCTCGGCCCCGTAAGAGGGGAACCATGTAACGTTTTTATCTTCGTCCAGCGCGGCCTGTGCAAGGAGCTTCCCGGCAAACAGAATCCCCTGCCCGCCGGAACCGGCCAGCAGCACCGCCCGTGTGTTGTCATTTGCCGCCTGTCCGCAGCGCGAGGATTCAGGAGACATCTTTTCCCTGATATTTGTCCCTGAATATGCCCGTGGGGAAAACTTCCATTAATGGGCCTGAAATCCACTTGAGGGATTCGGACGGAGAGAGCTTCCAGTCTGTTGGGCAGGGGGATAACACCTCAACCATGGAGAATCCCCTGCCGTCTATCTGATATTGAAGGGCCTGTTTTATAAGTTTCTTGGTGGCGGCCACGTTTTTGGGATTGTCTACTGAACTCCTTGCAATAAAGGCCGGGGCATCCAGGGCGGCCAGGAGCTCGCATACTTTAAGCGGATAACCGGCTGGTCCCGCCTGGCGGCCAAGAGGCGTTGTGGTGGTCTTCTGCCCAAGTATTGTAGTTGGGGCCATCTGTCCGCCGGTCATGCCGTATATGGCGTTATTTACAAATATTACAGTTATATTTTCTCCGCGGTTGGCGGCGTGCACTATCTCCGCTGTGCCTATGGCAGCCAGATCCCCGTCGCCCTGGTAAGAGATCAAAATCCTGTCTGGCAGAACGCGTTTCAACCCGGTTGCCGCGGCTGGCGGCCTGCCGTGAGGGACCTCTATCATATCGAAATCGAAATAGTCGTAGGCATAAACAGCGCACCCTACCGGGGCTATTCCGATAGCGCGCTCCCGGATGCCCAGTTCGTCCACGCACTCCGCCACAATCCTGTGCAGGATGCTGTGGCCGCAGCCGGGGCAATAATGGAACCGGACGCCTTCTTTAAGGGCGCGCGGTCTTCCGAACACTTTTTTCAAATCAGCTGACTCCCGCAAGCCTTATTTGTCTTTTGCCGAGTGACTTGGCCTCATAAAGGGCCATATCCGCAGCGTATAAAAGACCTTTTTCATCCGTGGCGTCGCCGGGGAAGGACGCAACCCCCCCGCTTACGAAGACTTTGGTCTTGCCTGACAGGTAGGTCTCGGCCTCGATTCCGTCCTTCACTCTGGCGGCCTGCCTGAACGCCTCCTGCTTGGATGTGTTAGGAAGAATTATAACAAATTCCTCTCCTCCGTACCGTGCCACAAGGTCCACCTCTCTGGAAATGCTTTTCATTGCCGATGCCACGGTCCTTAGCACCTCATCTCCTGCCTGGTGGCCGAAGGTGTCGTTTATGTTCTTGAAATCGTCTATGTCGAATATGGAAATGGAAAAGGACTCGCCGTAGCGCCTGGCCCTTGCAATCTCGTGCGCAAGCGAGTCGTAAAAATGCCTGATATTGAAAAGGCCCGTCAGGGCGTCCGTTATGGCGAGGCGCTCGGATTCCTCATAAAGCCTTACCTTTTCCATGATAAGCGAAACATGGTTGCCTATCAGGTTTATAAGCGAGGCCATGTCGAACCCCAGGTCCGCCTCTGTGCGGCTGCCCATTACAAGCACCCCAACCTTATCAGGCCCGATTGAAAGAGGCTGGGCCACCAGGGTGGCGATGCCGTCCTTTTCAAAAAATTCGTAATTCCTCACTTCCGGCCCCTCAATAACGGTAAAGGGCTCGCCGGAGTCCATTATGCTCTGGTGGAATATATCCAGCGCGCCGGAATCGAGCCTGGCCCTCAGGTTCCTTGAAAGGCCGCGCATGCCCCTTGCGGCAAACCCCTCCTTTTCCCTTACAACAGTCCAGCAGAAATCCATCCCGGTGACAAGCAGTATCTTGTCGTGGAGTACGTCAAACAGTGATGCTATATTGGAATACAAAAAAACCGTGGAGATGGTATTTATCGCCATCAAAAGCCGGTTGCGCTTTACAAGCTCCTCTTCCAGGTTTACGTACTCCGTGATGTCCTGAAGCACCAGTCCGAAAGCGCTGGTCTGTTTTTCGCTTTCGCCGTTCTGGTCCAGAGGATAAACCGTGGGCCTGTATATCCGGTTGCCAAGTTTTATCTGTTCCGGGGCGGTGACAGCCATGTTGCCTTTAAAGGCCCGTTCCATACCAGGTAGAAGAGGGGCAAGCCCCGGAACCGAGTCTGCATTTGCGCCCATGAGGTCTTCCTTGCCGGCGTTCAGGGCAAGCGCAATTGAGTCGTTAAGATCTAGAATCCGGCCGGACGAATTGAGCAGGAGCATCGGTTCCCGCACCAAATCCGGGCAGTGGGATGTTTGGGGGTGTTTAAAAAACCATTTAATATTCATTCAAGCCCCCCGTCAACTCCAAAATTATCCCTTCCGGCAGCCCTGTGCCGCTTACGGTCAACTCCCGGAATCCGCCAGCAACCATTATATTAATTGTAAGGCTGACACCGGGCATTATCAAGTCTGCCCTGTCTGCCGGAAGCCCTTTGATTCTGTCCCTTTCAGTGACCGGGGTGCGGTCTATCATTCCGTAAATTTCATGGAGCCTGTCCATATTTACCCTGTGGCCTTGCACAAGCCCGTGATTATAGGATTCCAGCGCAAGGTCCACCATGGCAAGCGTGCTTGCAGTGCCGCCGGTGAGCACGAACGCGCCTTTCTCATAACTGCCGGTTTTGGATATTATCCGGGCTGATGCGTCTTCTATTGAGGCAATGGCCTTGGGGCAGGGAAACCCCGGCGGAGCGCACATCCCGGCCAGTTTTACTACGCCAACAGGTATGCTGCCGCTTTTAACCAGTTTCCTGCCGCTCCAGATAATCCATTCCGTGCTGCCTCCTCCGATATCCAGTATCATGGCGGTGTTTATATCAAGAAACCCTGTAACGCCTTTGGCCGAAAGCCTGGCCTCTTCTTCAACGCATATAACATCGATTTTAAATCCGGCCTCACGCTCAAGATATTCAGTAATCTCCCGGCCGTTCACGGCCTCCCTGAGCGCGCTTGTGCCCACAGCCCTGAAACCCTCCAACTGGTATCCGGACAATACTTCCAAATACTCGCGCAGGGCTTTTGCCGTGAGTTCAGCGTTTTCCAGGCTTATCTGGTTTCCGCCGGGAAACCCTTTCGCCAGCCGAGTGGTGCGCCTTTCATAACGCAGCCGCTTAATTTCGCCATCTTCCTTCCCGGCTATCAGCATGCGGACGGAGTTGGAGCCTACGTCTATGGAGGCAAAAACCTTCATCGCGTATTATAACCGTGGCTGTCTGTTCCGGCGAGTTTAAGACGTTATCTTAAGGTTGCATGTTATAATTTACCGTTATGCAGCGCATCCTGATCGTCGAGGACAGGGCCTCAACGGCCGAGATGCTGAAGGCAACCCTTGAAGCCGAAGGCTTCAGCGTTGTCCATGCCGGCGATGCCATGCAGGCATCAAAAAAGCTGAGGGCGGAAAAAATCGATCTGGTCCTTACGGATCTTAAACTGCCGGGCAAAAGCGGGATAGATGTGCTGAAGGCCTCCCGGGAGGACAGCTCGCTGAGGCCGGTGATAGTCATGACCGCATACGGCTCCGTTGAGGGCGCTGTGCAGGCGATGAAGCTTGGCGCCTACGATTTTATCACAAAACCTTTCGATACGGACCATCTGGTTTTATTAATCAAGAGGGCGCTTGACAACCAGCGCCTGCTTACCGAAAACATGCTGCTTAAAGAGGAAGTAAATCCGGGGGCGCTTCCTGTCATAGTGGGCAAAAGCCGCGTTTTGACGGAAGTGGCTGAACGCATCAGGAAAGTTGCTCCCGCAAAGAGCACCGTGCTGCTGCTTGGTGAATCGGGCACCGGGAAGGAGCTTTTTGCCAGGGCCATCCACCATCTGTCACCCCGGAAGGATTATCCATTTGTGGCGATAAACTGCGCTGCCATTCCTGGGGAGCTTCTGGAATCGGAATTGTTCGGGTACGAAAAAGGGGCCTTTACCGGTGCCGAGCGCACCAAGCCGGGAAAGATGGAACTTGCCCATATGGGTACGGTTTTCTTTGATGAAGTGGGCGAGCTGGACCCCCAGCTTCAGGCCAAGCTGCTCCGCGTGCTCCAGGAGTCCGAAATAGAGCGGGTGGGAGGCACCCATTCCATAAAAATAGACGTAAGGGTGGTGGCCGCAAGCAATAAGGACCTGGAGTCCGAAGCTGCGGCCGGCAATTTCAGGGAGGACCTGTTTTACAGGCTGAACGTGTTTCCCCAAAGGATACCGCCGCTTCGAGACAGGGCCGAGGACATTCCACTTCTGGCCGAATATTTTGCCGGGAAGTTCAGGGCCGAGCTAAAGAGCAGGGCCAGATCGTTTTCACCGGAGGCCATGGAAGCCCTTGTAAGCCACAGGTGGAAGGGAAATGTAAGGGAGCTGGAAAACACTGTGGAGCGGGCAATGATCCTGGCCGAGGGCGAGTTCATACTGCCGGAGCACCTTGGGCTTTCGGTTTGGCCAGCGCCGGATGCGGAAAAAGCCAAAAGCAATGTGCCGGAGCGTCCGGCTGTTGGACGGGCCCTTGAAGATGCCTCAAAACAGGCGCAGCGTGTGGCCGAGGCCGAGCTCATAAAAAGCACGCTGGAAGAGACCAGGGGGAATAAGACCAGGGCGGCTGAGGTGCTTAAAGTAAGCTACAAAACCCTGCTTACCAAAATAAAGGAATACGGTCTGGATAACAGGGGGTAACCGTCCCATGTTCATTATCCCGCGCCGGAAGCTGAAAAAGGGCATAAAACCATGATAAAATACCCCGATGGGGTCTGTGGACATTCAATTAGGAACAAGCCGGTGGACCCCGAACTGCGAACAAGAAAAAAATAAACGGAGGCTGATTCGAAAGACCCATGTCAGGACATTCAAAATGGGCGCAGATTAAGCATAAGAAGGCCGCAACCGACGTAAAGAAAGGGAAGGCATTCTCCAAGCTGGCCAAGGAAATCTCGGTGGCCGCCAGGCTTGGCGGGGGCGACCCCGCGGGAAATGCGCGCCTTAAAACTGTTATTGAAAAGGCCAAAGAGATCAACATGCCCCAGGAGAACGTAAAGAGGGCCATTCTCAAGGGGACGGGGGAACTGCCCGGCGCAAGCTATGAGGAAGTGACATACGAGGGCTACGGCCCTGGCGGCACTGCTATACTGATTGAAACGCTTACGGACAACAAAAACCGCACCGTCTCCGAACTGAGGCACCTGATGTCCAAAAACAACGGCGCCATGGGAGAGGCGGGGTGCGTTTCCTGGATATTCGAAAAACGCGGCTACATTCTTGTGGACAAAAGCAAGGCCGATGAGGATTCGGTTATGAGCGTTGCCCTGGACGCCGGGGCGCTGGATATGAAAAATGACCCGGCCGAGGAAAGCTACGAGATAGTGACCGCCCCCGAGGATTTTTCGGGCATTAAAGAGGCCCTTGTGAAGAATTCCATAGCGGTAGAAATGGCCGAGGTGACCATGCTCCCAAAAAACTACGTGCCGGTGGACAAGAACGCGGCGGCGCAGCTGGCCAGGCTTATCGATGCCCTCGAGGACAATGACGACGTGCAGAACGTCTACTCGAATTCCGAAATGCCCCAGGAGATCATGGACACGGCCTCGTGAACCATCATCTTTCTTTAAGGGCCACGTTCAGGCGCAAGTTCTTCGCAGGGCTTTTTGTTACCGTGCCTGCGCTTGTAAGCGTTGTGGTGCTTATCTGGATTTTCAAGAGCATTGACGGGATACTGGGCCCGGTTTACGACAGGTTGTTTGGCAGGCATGTGGAGGGGATGGGGTTTATTTCCGCCATCGTCCTTATATTCATAGCAGGGACCGTCTCCACAAACGTTATTGGCAACAAGGTGATAAAGGCCGTTGAAAAATATCTTATGAACATACCTGTATTCAGAAGCGTTTACTCTCCTGTAAAATCGATAATGGACGCTTTTTCAAAATCATCCAGCTTTAAAAAATTCGTTATCGTACAGTATCCAAGGCCGGGCGTTTACGCATTCGGCTTTCTTACAAGGGAAGGCACAACAAGATGCTTCAGCGACGGCAGGACCGAGCCCTTGCAGGCGATATACATACCCACCAATAACCTTTACCTTGGAGAGGTGGCCCTTTTCAAGCCGGATGATGTCTTCTGCACGGATATAGCCGTGGAAGACGGAGTAAAGATAATCCTGTCCGGCGGCATTGCCACGCCGGATATGTTGAGGGAAGCGGTCCGTTAATGAAAACGAAGGGGGGCAGGCCGCTGTATTTTGCAGTGCTGGCCGGCGGGGCCGGGAAGAGGATGAAGTCCGCCCTGCCCAAGGTGCTGCATCCGGTACTTGGCGCCCCGATGATATCTTATCCGGTTAGTTCCGCTCTCTCTTTGAAACCGGCGCGTGTGGTGATTGTGGCCGGTAAATACCTTAACGAAATCAAAGGTGCGCTTGAGACGCACCCGTTAGGTAAAAAAGCGGCTCTGCCGCTTGAGTTTGCATTTCAGGAAAAGCCGATGGGCACTGCTCATGCGGTGTCCTGCGCCATTAATGAACTTGGCCGGATAAACGGCAGTCTTGTTGTGTTAAATGGGGACTTTCCGCTTGTAAGGCCGGAGACGATAAAAAGGCTGGTGTCGTTGCACGCCAGGCAGGCTAACGCCCTTAGCATAGGAACTTTTTTGGCCTGCGAGCCCGGCGCATACGGAAGGATAAAAAGGGACCCTGAAGGCAGGCCGGTGCGGATAATTGAAAATTCGGAACTTCGGGAAGAGGACGCAGGCATAAACGAGGTTAACAGCGGGCTTTACGTGATCGAGCCTGCGGCCCTGAAGTTGTTGCCGATGATAAAGCCGAACTCTAAAAGCGGTGAATATTACATTACGGACCTGCTTGAGATTGTCCTTAAGAAAGGGCTGATGGCAGGCGCTTATGTTGCGGGGCCGGAAGAGGAACTTGCGGGTGTCAACACGCCTTTGGAGCTTGGGCGGGCGGAGACTGTGCTGAGGGCGGCGCTTGTGAAGGGCTTTGCGTCAGATGGCGTACGGTTTATCGATCCTTCCGCGGTATTTATTGATGCCAGGGTAAGGATTGCGCCAGGCGCGGTCATCTATCCAAATGTTTACCTTGAAGGCAGAACGTCCATAGGCAAAGGCTGCGTTATTTATCCCAACGCCCGTATAGTGGACAGCGCCATCGGGGACGGGGCCGTGATAAAGGATTCATCGGTGGTGGAGGCATCCAGGGTAGGCGCGGGTGCCCGCGTAGGGCCGTTTGCCCATCTCAGGCCAGGCGCGGTTATAGGCCGGGGTGCGGCAATCGGCAATTTTGTGGAGATAAAAAATTCGCTTATAGGCCAGGGCACCAAGGCCATGCACCTCTCGTATATAGGGGACGCAGAGGTCGGCAAGGGTGTAAACGTGGGGGCGGGAACAATCACCTGCAATTATGACGGCGTGAACAAGAACAAAACCGTAATCGGCAACGGCGTTTTCGTGGGCAGCGATTCGCAGTTGCTGGCCCCTGTAAAAGTTGGCAAAGGCTCTTACATTGCCGCCGGCTCTACAGTAACAAAGGATGTGCCGCCAGGCTCTCTGGCAATAAACAGGATGGAGCAGAAGAACGTAGAGGGCTGGGCCACAAGAAGAGAAAAGAAACTCGCTAAAAAGAAGGAAGGCAAATAAAGTCTATGGAGGCCTGGCTATAAAATGTGCGGGATTATAGGCTACACTGGCAAAAGAAGCGCCGTCCCCATTATCCTTGAAGGGCTTAAACTCCTCGAATACCGCGGGTACGACTCTGCTGGCGTGGCCTTCATGGAAGACAATGGGTTGAAGGTAGTCCGGTGTGCTGGCAAGATAAGGCACCTGGAGGCCCTGATCTCACAAAATCCACAGCCGCGTTCCACCACGTCCATCGGGCATACAAGGTGGGCCACCCACGGTGGCCCGTCCGAAAGAAACGCCCATCCGCACCAGTCCGGTGGGACGGTGCTTGTCCACAACGGGATAATCGAAAATTATATACAACTTAAAAAGGACCTGATGGCTGAGGGTTTCAACTTCAAATCCGAAACCGACACGGAGGTGATCTGCCACCTCATCTGCAAATACTCCCGCTCCCTGCCTTTTGAAAAGGCCGTGCTTGAGGCTGTAAAGGAACTGAAGGGCGCTTATGCGCTGGCCGTAATGGACGAGAGCGAGCCGGGGAAAATAATAGGCGTGAAAAAAGACAGCCCGCTTGCCATGGGCGTGGGCCTTGATGAATATTTTATCGGTTCGGACGCCTCTGCCTTCCTGGCGCACACCAAAAAGGCCCTGTTTCTGGAGGACGGCGAAGCTGTTGTCATAACCCCGGAAGGATACCGGCTGATCGGCCCGGGGGGCGTGCTGTCAAACAGAAAGCCCGTGGTTCTGCAATGGACGCCCGGCATGGCGGGGAAAGACGGTTACAAGCATTACATGCTGAAGGAGATTCACGAGCAGCCGCATGCCATCGCGGACACCATCAGGGGGCGCATAGAGCCCGAAAAGGGAGAGGTGACAACGTCCTCCTTCGGGATGCCCGAAGGTCTCCTGGAATCCAGGAAAAAGGTGATGATAGCCGCATGCGGTACATCCTGGCACGCCGGTCTGGCGGCTAGATATATGATAGAGCCGCTGGCATCCGTGCCGGTTGAGGTGGACATTGCCTCGGAGTATAGGTACAGAAGCCCGGTAATAAGACCGGATGACCTGTTTATATCAGTTACCCAATCCGGCGAAACGGCCGATACGCTTGCCGCACAGAAACTGGCAAAGCAGAGCGGAGCGTTTACACTTTCGATAACAAACGTTACCGGCAGCACTGCGGCCAGAGGCGCAGACGCGGTTTTTTTTACAAGAAGCGG
This sequence comes from Nitrospirota bacterium, assembly GCA_021788025.1. GTDB lineage: Bacteria > Nitrospirota > Thermodesulfovibrionia > Thermodesulfovibrionales > JdFR-88 > JAKAKS01. The sequence continues at coordinate 12,587 of JAJYLE010000003.1, read as the reverse complement.
ACCGGAGATCGGGGTGGCTTCTACCAAAACGTTTAGCGCACAGCTTGCCGCAATGTACCTGCTTTCCATATCATTTGCGCGGGCCTTGAATAAGATCACCGCTGAAGAGTCCGGCGCCATGCTTCAGGAACTGATGTGCATACCCGACAAGATCGAGCGGATACTTAATCAGAAGGCCCAACTGGAAGAGATGGGTAAAAAGTTTATAAAGAAGGACCATTTCCTGTTCCTTGGCAGGGGGATAAATTATCCGGTGGCACTGGAAGGTGCGCTTAAATTGAAGGAGATATCCTACATACATGCCGAAGGTTATGCCGCCGGGGAGATGAAGCACGGTCCCATAGCCCTCATAGACAAGGACATGCCGGTGCTTTTTCTGATCCCCGCACGTGGGGCGCTTAAGGAAAAGGCCCTCTCCAATCTGGAAGAGGTAAAAAGCAGAAACGCAGATATCCTGATAATAACTGATTCCGAAGATGCGCGGGAGTTCGGGGCCGCCCCGGAAAACGTATTCTGCGTTCCCGGAACCAATCCGTATCTTTTGCCTATACTGATGGCCATTCCCCTGCAATTGCTTGCCTACTATATAGGCGTGCACAGGGGTTGCGATGTGGACCAGCCAAGAAACCTGGCCAAAAGCGTAACTGTGGAATAATGATGGCTTTGATGTAAAGCGCCGATGAAATTTGAATTAAATATGAACCCTTGCTTAAACGAGTTTGCCTGTTTTTTAAAAAGTGGAAAAAAATCAAAGAATTATGTTAATTTAATAGTACGCGTCCATGTCAAAAAATCTGACATCTGAGCTCAACCCTGGGCAAAAAGAAGCCGTCCTGCACACCAAAGGGCCTCTTATGGTATTGGCCGGCGCGGGAAGCGGCAAAACAAGGATCATAACCTGCAGGTTTGCAAACCTGGTTAAAAAGGCTTCTCCCTGTTCGGTTCTGGCTGTCACATATACTAACAGGGCAGCCGATGAGATGAGGGCCGGGATAGCCGGCCAGGTGGGCAAGGACCTTAAACAGTGCTGGATTGGCACGTTCCATTCACAATGCGTCCGCATCCTCCGCAAGGAGATATCCGCGCTGGGTTACTCGCCGGATTTTTCCATTTACGACGACGAGGACCAGCTTAATCTCATCAGGCACATCCTTAAGGACCTGAACCTTTACGAGGCACTCTATAAAGGAGTGCTCTCGAAAATAAGCAACCTTAAATCGTCACTGATAGAGCCGAAGGAATTCGTGGCCAAATCTGACGGGTTTGGTTTTGAGGAGCGGCTGGCCAAGGTTTACATGAGATACCAGGACGAACTCCGTAAGAGTAACGCTCTGGACTTTGATGATCTTGTAATGCTTGTGATAAAGCTGTTTGAAAACGAGCCTGCGGTGCTGGACCGCTACCACAAGATGTTCGAACATATACTGGTAGATGAGTTCCAGGACACCAACCCCGCGCAATATAAACTGCTTAAGCTGATGGCCAGGCCCCAGGGCAATATCTGCGTGGCCGGCGACGACGACCAGAGCATATGCAGGCTGCGGGGGGGCGAGCTTAACAATATGCTTAATTTCGAAAATGATTTCCCGGGCGCAAAAGTAATCAGGCTGGACCAGAGCTATCGTTGCACCCAGAAGATACTGGACGTTTCCGGCGGTATTGTGAGCAAGAATTCAAAGCGGATGGGAAAAGACCTGCAGGCCAAAAACGGGCAGGGCGAGGACATCTGCTTCTTCTGGCTGAATTCCGAGGAGGAAGAGGCCAGGCATATAGCAAGGATGATCCGCGAGTTCTTCCTAAAAAACACCTACGGCTACGGCGATTTTGCCGTCCTGTACAGGATAAACAGCCAGTCGCGGGCGCTTGAAGACAGGTTCCAGTCCGAGGGTATACCGTTCAAGGTGATGGGTGGGGTAAGCTTCTATCAGCGCAAGGAGATAAAGGACCTTGCCGGTTATCTCAAGCTGGTTGTAAACAAGGACGATAACGTAGCCCTGAGGAGGATAATAAATTGCCCCCCCAGGGGCATAGGGGCCTCCACTCTGTCAAAGGTGGAACAGAACGCCAAGAAAAAGAGCCTGAGCCTGTATGCCTCCATAAAGGGGCTTCTGAAGGCAAACGGGCTTATGGTAACAATGAAGGAAAAGCTGGAATCCTTCATATCGCTTATGGAAGGCCTGTCCTCCAGAAGGTACAAGGATGCGGCGGAGCTTCTGAAGGCCATAGTGGAGAGCACCGGTTATATGACGGACCTGGACGAGCCCAGGGCCGAAAACGTAAAAGAGTTCATCGCGTCAGCTGCCGGCAAGGACGTAAAGGAGTTTGCTGACAAACTGTCCCTTGCATCAGGCTCCGAGGAAAGCTCCGCGGAAGGGCACGTTCGGCTTATTACGCTTCACTGCGCCAAGGGGCTTGAATTCCCCGTGGTGTTTGTGGCCGGGATGGAAGAGGGGCTTCTTCCGTACTTTAAGGCCAAATCACCGGAGGAACTGGCGGAGGAAAGAAGGCTTCTCTATGTCGGCATGACCAGGGCAAGGGACATACTGATCCTCACTGGCGCAAGGAAGAGAAGGCTATTTGACAAGCTGAAGGAACAGAAGCCCTCCCGTTTCCTTCAGGATATACCCAAGAGCTGTTATAAAACGATAGAGAAAGCACCGCCGCAGGCGGCCCGAAAGGAAGAGGTGTTCAGGCCCGCCCCGGCGCCGTTGCCCTATGTTACCGGCACGCGGGTGAAGCATTCAAAGTGGGGGGTTGGCATTGTAAGGGATTGCTATGGCGAAGGCGACGACGCCAAGGTCACAGTCAATTTCCCCAGCATAGGGCTTAAAAAACTGAATCTTAAATTCGCGCATCTGGAAAAAATACACTGACAGCAAGCAGGAAGGCAGACCGATGGGCATCAAAATAAAAGACGCAGAAAAGGTAGCGAGGCTTTCAAGGCTGGCCCTCACGGCCGGGGAACTTGAAACGTACAGCGCCCAGCTTGCTGGAATACTTGAATACGTGAACAAGCTAAATGAGGCGGACACAAAGGATGTGCCGCCTACGTCGCACGTCCTGGATCTTTCCAATGTAACCAGGCCGGACAAGAATTCCCCTTCCATGCCCAACGAGGAGGCGCTTGCAAACGCCCCCGATCCTAAAGACGGTTTTTACAGAGTACCCAAGATAATAGAGTAAAAAATGCTCAGGTGTTTTCTTAAAGCAAAGCTGCATATGGCCCGTGTTACGGAATCCAACCTGCATTACGAGGGCAGCATCACTATAGATTCCGCCCTGCTGGACAAAACCGGCATAATGCCTTATGAGCAGGTGCATGTCAGCAATCTCTCAAACGGTGAGCGGTTCGAGACATATGTCATTCCCGGCGGACCCGGCGAAATTTGCCTGAACGGGCCTACCGCGCGCAAAGGGCTGGTGGGAGACCGGGTGATCATTTTCAGCTACGTGTACCTCTCAGAGGGCGAGCTGGCCGGTTTCAAGCCTGTTATCGTCAAAGTGGACGAATCCAACCGGCCCCTCTAAAAAACCAAAATTCAAAAACATAAGGAGACACCGATGCTTAAAAGAACACCGGCCCTTACAGTTGTATTCATCGCAGTCTTCGTTTTGATGGCCGCGATTGCCCCTGCCGCCCAGAAATCCCGGCCCGTCGCTTCCGCTAATAACTCCCAGGCCAAATTGGCCATGGAGATGGGTGCGCCCATATATCCAGGCGCAAAATATCTGGAGCATCTTGGCGCGCTCAGCCAGCCGGGGCAGAAGATGTATGTATTTGAGTCCTTGGACAAGCCGGCCAAGGTGGCCATTTATTACAAAAGAAGGCTCAGGAAAAAACTAATCCGGCAAAAAAACGGAAAAGATTTCATGTACTACATAATTGTCCGCGGCACTCCAAAAGCACCGCAAAACTATATTACGATAGAGCGGAATGTCTACGGCGGGAAGGCCCTTTCGATAATAACCGTTGTGAAGCGGACAAAATTGAAGAAAGCCAAGAAATAGCGGCGGCCCCGCTTAAGGGGCAATACGCCTTGCAAATATGAAGTCCTTCGTTTCGGCCACGGGCCTGTACTTGCTGTTGAGGTACTGAACTACCTCCGGCGCATAAACGGTCTCAGGGATTTTGTCCACCCGGTATGTCGTTTTGTCGTAAACAAGGAATTCGGGCCTGTTCTTCTCCAGGTCCGAAATGAGTTCTGCCCTCTGGGCACTGGTGGCCGCGTTAAACGCTATCACGTGCTTGACGGGGCAATCCAGATTGAACAGGAAATAAAAGGCGGCGTCGTTAGGGAAAAAATAGACCTGGTCGCCGGGCTTAAGGTTCTGCTGAAGAAACTCCTGCACCTCCGCAATCGATTCGGCAAGCCCTCTGTCCCACCTGCTGTCCCCTGCGCGTTCTATGCCGGTTAGCGTGTACCCGCCCCCCACGGAAAATCTGCTGTCATTGAAAACAGATTTGGCGGATTCTTCCGCCATGCTTACAAACCAAGGTCTGGACATAAGCAACCCCATGGACGCCAATAGCCCGGCCAGCATCACGCCGCCGGCGGCCTTCCTGTACCCCGGCGCGTCCCATGAAATACGGCACACCACATCATCCATGAAAAGAAATGCCAGCAGAAAGGCCGGGTGCGCGGCATTTAAAACATGCAGGAAGTCGGACCTGCCAAGGGCGGAACGGTAAAGCAAGGCACCGAATGCCAGCACGGAAGCCATCAGGATATGCCGTTTATTGAAACCTAGGACCAGAAAAGGCAACAGGCATACGGCTGTGAGGGCGTATATCAGTATCGCCCAGAACGCAAGCAGCCCGCCTGAAAATGGATGGCGCACAAAATTGGCGAAATCGGTAAACGGAATATCCCCGAAGCCGATTGCAAAGAGCCTTGGAAAAAGGGTTATGGCGCTGAAAAAAGTGCCAAGGCCGCCGTTTGCGGAAAAATACACGAGCATTGGAGCAACGGATACAACCGTAAAAAGCGCAAACCATCCCGCGGCGGCCAGGCTGCCACGGCCAGAACCGCCGGCGCGGCGGTCTTTTATGAAAGAAAGCGCAAATGCGGCTGCCACGGCCAGAACGGAACAGATGCCTGCCTCCTGGCTGAAAAGCAGGCTTTGGCCTGCAACCAGCCCGGCAAGAAACGGGAATATTTTCTTACCGGATTCAATATAGATATAGGCCAGCAAAATCGGGAGCAATCCAAGAGTAAAGCGCAGGAAAGTCCTGTTTACGGAAAACGGGTCGAACGAGAATAATATGACAAATGTCATAAGAGATGCAAAGATGAAGACCGCCCTGGACTTTACTGTCCGGTGCAGGAAAACTATGGTGATGGCGTACGCGGCAAAATCAAGAAAGAACGTGTACACCCGGGGCATGATTACGGAGGGGCCGGTCAGCTTCATCAGCCATGCAACTGGATACAGCAGCATCGGGCCATACGGAGAGAGAAAGTCCCTGCCGTAAACCCGTCCCTTAAGTATCTGCTGCGCCCATGCCAGCACCACGCCTTCCTCACCCTGAAAGCGCCAATTGGTGAATTGCCAGTTGTTAATCGGGCTGTGATAGAAAATGATCAGTTTGAAATAGAAAAAATAGATGGCTATCATGGCCGGCAGGGCAAGCCGCCAGAACCAGCGGTGTTCCCCGTGCGCGCCAAAAACATCCTGCCCGCCGCTTTCCTTTTCTTCTAAAATCCTGGCAAGGCCAGCCCGCCTGCCGGTGTTTGCCCATAGCAGCCAGAATACACATGAAAACAGGACGGGAAAGCCAAAAACCGAGACATACGTCAAAACATCCTTTGTTTTGGAATAGCCCCTGAGTGTAGTTGCGCTGGCTATCCCCAGCCTCCTTGCCTCTTCAAGGCTGCCTGACGGATTAATCCCCATAGAATTAAAGGCATATGCCGCAGCCAGGCCAAATATGAAACCGGCAAAAAGGACTGCCAGATTGCTTAAATACAGTTTTTCTGAAGAAGGCCCGTCACCGCTTTTATGTCTGTCCAGACCGCCCGCCTCTTTCATTTGCCGAATAACTTTCCTATCAATCGCCCCAACAGGGTATGTCTGGCGGAGATGGCCCCCTGCGGGCATACCTCCAGGCAGCAGTAACATCTTACGCATTTATCGTAGTCAAAGGAAAGCCTGCGCCCTTTTTTCTCAAGTGCGTGGGCCGGGCAGTATTTCCAGCATTCGCCGCAAAGCTTGCAGAGGCCTGGGTCCTCAACAGGCTGCTTGACAAGATGTTTCCGTAAAAATCCCTTCATCGGCCCAGGGCCAAAAACAAGCCCCTCCGGATCCGGGACCTTGAAATCTGCCGCCAGTAAAGTGTCCGCCGTGACATCTCCGGTTACAATAAAATCTTCGGGGACAAGCCCTGCCTCCCTTGCGGCCTTGCAGGTAGGGACAATTTCCGGGTCCAGCCCAAGCATTTTTGCTATGGCCCAGTCCAGGCGGACGGCATCTTTGGAGGCCAGAAGCACCCCCAACTGGCGCGGAGTGCCGCTTTTGCCGGGGCCATGCCCTTCCATTGCCATTATCCCGTCAACAAGGGTGGCCGCTGGCGAGATTGCCTTGTAAATCTCCAGAAGCAGCATGGCAAACATCTGCCTGTCCACACCGGTGCGGAAGTGCCATTGCGGCTTCTTCATCCCAACTACGCACCCGAAGAGGTTTTTCACCCCGGCAGTAAGCGTCATCTGCGTATGGGTTTTCAGTTTCGGCAGATTTATTACAAGCCCGGCCTCAAGCGCCTCTCTGGCAAGCTCCAGCCTTTTAAACGGCCCGTCGGAGCTTACCTCTGCCGATGTACTGAATTGGCGGAAATCCACATTCAGGCCGCTCAGGGCCTCCTTAAGTCCGGTTGCGCTGATTACCCTTTCAAAGGAGCCGATAGCCGGGCTGTCCGAGATGGTTACCCTGCCACCCTTTGAAAGCACGTATCCTGCCGCGGCCCTCACAATAAGGGGATGTGTTGCAATGGCTGTTTGGGGCGCAACCGGAGCAAGGAGGTTTGGTTTTAAAATCACATTCATTCCGGGCGTTATACGGCCGGCAAGCGTGTCTTCCAGCAGCTCGAATACAACCGGTTCCAGCCGGGCGTAGTCGTAAGATGCTTTTCTTATGTAAACCGTCTCTGGCATCTATTTGCGCCTGAACATCTTTTCAAGGTCCTCTTTGCCAAGCTTGATAAGCGTGGGCCTTCCGTGCGGGCAATGATACGGGTCCTCACAGGAAAACAGGCTTTCAAGAAGCTTATCCAGTTCTGCGCTAGAAAGCTCTTCGGCGCCGCGGACGGAACTGTGGCAGGCAAGCCTGGCCGCAACTGCCTTTTTTATCGCCGGCTCCGCGCTGCCCCTCTCGTCTATTTCATGGGCAAGGTCTGACAAGATACCGCCCCACTCGGAAGCTGAAAGCGGCGAGCCGGCCAGACTGGCGGGAACGGCCCGCAGAAGCACGCTGCCAGCGCCGAAGTCCTCGGCCTCGATATCCAGTTCGTTAAGGAGCGGCAGGTTCGCCGTGACCACGGCGTATTCACGCGGGGCAAGCCCTATCCGAAGCGGGAATAGGAGATTGCCAGGCGCATTTGGACCGCTTTTTAACAGCCTCTCATAAAGCACGCGCTCATGGCAGGCGTGCCGGTCTATAATCGTAACGCCGTCTCCCTCGGACCATGCTGAAAAAGCCCCCCCCAGATGGATATATCCGCGCTGCATCTTTTGTCCGGACATAAGTGGCAATGCAGCTGGCGCTTCGGACGCCTTAAGATAATCAGCACCTGCATTCCCTGTGGTCTGGATGCCAGAAGTCCCCGGTAATCTGTCTGCCGTGCCGCTTCCGGGTGAAGACGATATCCATACTGCTTCCCGTGCCCTTCCGATAACCGTGGAGGAAGCGCCTGAAGCAAGCGCGTCCCTGGCAGACCGCATTAAAAACCTGTACGCCGCGTCTTTGTCCCTGAAGCGTATCTCCTCTTTCCTTGGATGCACGTTTACATCTATGAGGGCCGGGTCCACCGAAAGGAAGATAAAAAAGACCGGGTGCTTTCCGGCCATCAGCCCTGTATGCGCCGCATATACCGCGTACGTAAGCGAGTTGTCTTTTACCGGCCTTCCATTTATGAAAAGGAACTGGCCGGAGCGGCTTGCCCGCCAGTTGCCCTCTTTGGACAAGAAAAGCCTTAGCGAAATCCCCTTTGTTTTTGCCTGCAGGTCGTGAAGCCCATCAAGGAATTCCGCGCCGTATATCTGTGACAGCCTTTCCCTTTCATCGGCGGCCGGGGGGAAAGCCATATTCTCCTTACCATCGGCAAACGCGGTAAAACCTATTGCCGGATGCGCCAGGGCGTATTTTGTAATCATGTCCAGCATCCTGGCGTTCTCGGCGGCATCGGATTTCAGGAAATTCTTTCTGGCCGGAGTGTTGAAAAAAAGGTCATTTACCTCTATGGCGGTGCCCGATGCAGCGGATGGCCTGTTGGATATCACCTGTCCGCCTTCGGCCTCTATGCTTACGCCCTCGCTGGAGCCCCGCAGGGCGGTATCCAGCCTGAACCGGCTTACAAGCGCAATTGATGGCAGCGCCTCTCCCCTGAAGCCAAGCGTTCTGATGCAATCCAGTTCCTCCGAGTCTGATATCTTGCTGGTGGCATGCCTTTCCAGGCTCAGGATGGCATCTTCCGGGGCCATGCCGCAGCCGTCGTCCCAGACCCTGAGAAGCCGTTTCCCGCCGCCGGAGATGTCCACCCTTATGCGGGTGGCCCCGGCATCTATGGAGTTTTCCAGGAGCTCTTTAAGCGCTGAGACCGGCCGCTCTATGACCTCTCCGGCCCTGAGCCTGTCTCTTATCTCCGGCGGAAGCACCCTGATTGAAGGCATCTGACATTTTAACCGATTATGCTATGGGCGCGGCAATTCCCATCATGCCGCCAGGCAAAAAAGGTCCAAAAAATTAATCAGATCATTTGAAGGGAAAAAGCCCGGACGCTTTTAAACGATTTCAAAACTGATACAATTGCATAAGGATTTTTATAAGGGGGTGCGATATGGCTGCAAGGGCATATGAGTACATCATAATAGGCGGCGGATTGGCGGGGGCGTCGGCCGTGGCGGGCATTAGAGAAATAGACAAAAACGGTCCTGTCCTCCTTGCCGGGGCGGAGCGGCAGCTTCCATATGACAGGCCACCGCTTACAAAAAAACTGTGGTTCGGCAAGAAAAAAGTTGAGGATATATTCATAAAGGACCGGCAGTATTATGATGACAATGGCGTAAGCCTTATTGTAGGCAGAAAAATTGTTTCTATAAACGCGCGGGAAAAAACGGTAACGGATGAGAAGGGGGAAGCCTATTCTTACAAAAAACTCCTGATAGCTGCTGGCGGCATCCCGCGAAGGCTCTCCATCCCTGGTGGTGAACTGGAAGGCGTGTGCTACTTCAGGACGCTGGATGATTATCTTGCCACAAGGCAAAAGAGCGTGCAGGGGGCCAGCGCAACGGTGATCGGCGGAGGGTTTATCGGCTCGGAGATTGCTGCCGCTCTCTCTGTTAATGGCGTAAATGTGACCATGCTTTTCCCTGGTGATTATATTGTGGACCGGGTGTTTCCAGATTACCTTGGCAATGCCGTGCAGCAGGAATTCATGAAGCGGGGAGTAAATATAATAAACAGGGACACTCCCGCATCGATTGAGAAAAAAGGGAAAGGTTTTGCGGTACGCACCGGCAAGGGCAGGCTCATAAATTCTGAAATCGTGATTGCCGGTATCGGGATAACACCCGAGACCGGTTTGGCCGAAAGCGCATCCCTGGGCATCGAAAACGGAATTTTGGTTAATGAATACCTGGAAACCTCCAGCCCGGGCATATACGCTGCCGGAGATATCGCCAATTTCCCTTACACGGCCCTTGGCAAAAGGATGCGCCTGGAGCATTGGGACAACGCGCTTAACCAGGGAAAGCAGGCCGGCAGAAATATGGCTGGCGCGCATGAGCGTTACGATTACATGCCGTACTTCTTCTCCGATCTGTTCGAGTTTGGATACGAAGCCGTAGGCGATGTGGACGCCAGGCTTGAAACATACGCTGACTGGACAAAGGAGAATGAGACCGGCACTGTTTATTACCTGGAAGACGGCAAAGTGCGCGGGGCCATGATGTGCGGGATATGGGAAAAGGTGGGCCAGGCGCGCGAACTGATTAAAAAAGCGGAGCATGTGGACCGCCCGCGTTTAAGCGGGGCCATCAGATAGTTTTTTAATCAGATCTTCCGCAAGCGCCGCCGCTTCTTCGACAGGCAAGCGCCCTGTGTCTATTTTAAGCTCCGGGTTTTCAGGTTCCTCGTATGGGACATTAACGCCAGGAACCGGCCAGCCCTGCTTTGCCTTATCGTATATGCCAGCGGGCGCAGAGTGCGCCCCGGCACGGCCCCTCTCTCTTTCCATGCATAACTCAACAGGGCAGTAAAGGTATACCTCCGCAAAATTGGGTATGGTGCGCCTGGCAAGCTCCCGCCACCTGCGCAGGTTGCCTGTTGCGTCTATTATCACGCCGTGGCCCAGGGAAGATATCTGCCGGGCCGCAAAAACCAGACTGCCATAAATGACATCTCTTTCCGCTTCGGAGTAGGATGGGGCAGGGGTGGCGAATTTGCGCATCTCGTCCATCCGCAGTATTACCAGCTCCGGTAATTTCTTTTTAAGCTCCTCGGCTACGGAGCTTTTGCCGCTGCCGGGTAAACCGGTTATCCAAATAACAAACCCCATGGCAAAGTGTAGCAAAATCTAAATAAAGAGGGATTCCGGGCAAGCCGGAATGACTGAAGCTATTGCGGTTTTTTAATCCGGAGCGTGCGCAGCCTGGCCAGGTCTTCCTGGTAGCCGTAAATGTGCGCGCCGGCGCTGTATGCGTACATGGGGCCGTTTTGAAGCCCGGCCTCCTGGGCGGCGTACTGCTTTAAAAGCTCTATCCCGCCAAGGTTGGTGGGGAACCCGGCCCACAGGTCCCACGACCGGAAATAGCAGGAAACGGTTAGCACAAGATTATTCCCTTCAGATGGCACGGCCTTGAAGTCCAGCAGCCGTAAACACGGCGGGTCCAGCTTGCCGTCATTTCCGATGCAAACGTCCAGGTCAGTTGGGGCGCCTATCTCCACAACTGCCTGATTGGTTAGCGGGGTTTCTTTCAGCATCCCGATAATACGTTCAAACTGGGTGCCCCCTTTGGGCATCGGGTTATGGATCCTGGAGGAATACCTGTATGTCTCGTTCTCCGCAAGCTGCGGGTCCATAAGGTAATTTGCGAAATAGTCCTCGATGTAATCCATTGAGGTAGGCGCAGGGATGGACGAGCCGGGCGGCATCACCGGCACCATATCTTCCCATGGGCGTTCTATGTGCACTGCCATGGAGGGGTACTGGAGCCTGTACTGCTCGTTTTCAAAAGAGCCCTTCTGTATCTTCTGCTCGTAGGCCCTGTCGAACAGGTTGTATACAAGCTGGAACCATGCGTCCGGTATCGTCTTGGCGCTTATGCAAAAGGGCATTAAATCCATGGGAGATTTAGTTTAACAAAAACGGGGCTGATAGATAAAACTATTCCTCTTCCCCAAGCGGGTTGGCCTTGTCGTATACCTCCATCAGATGGGCAAGGTCCAGGTGGGTATACCTCTGCGTTGTGGAGAGGCTGGAATGGCCAAGCAGCTCCTGTATCACCCTCAAGTCCGCGCCGGATTGCAGCAGGTGCGAGGCAAACGTGTGCCTTAATGTATGCGGGGAGGCCTTTTTGCCCAGCAGCGATTTCCGCGCGTTTTCCACTACGGCCCGCCGAACCGCCCGCTCCGTGAGCCTGCCGCCCAGCCTGTTTATAAAAAGCGGTGTGCCCGCCGTATTCCATTGCCGCTGCCCCGGCGTATTTTTGGTTTTGCGCGTTCCGGCCCTAACTTTATACCGCGCATTCATGTACAGCTTAAGCGCCGCAAGCGCCTTGCCGCCCACGGGCACAATCCTCTCTTTTTTCCCCTTGCCGCGCACTTTCACGAGCCCCTCGCTGAAATTGAGGTCGTCAATATCCAGCGTGGAAACCTCGCTGACGCGCAGGCCGCTTGAATAGAGCAGTTCCAGCACGGCCCTGTCCCTTACAGGCTTGAAGTTATCGCCTTCCGGGCTTTCAACCAGCCCGAACGCCTCGTCCACGGTAAGGTAGGAGGGCAGTTTTTTTTCCTGCTTCGGCAGCGGCACCAGCTTGGCCGGATTGGCCTCCAGGTATCGCTCCCGCACAAGAAATTTGAAGAATGCCCGTATGGATGAAAGCTCACGGGCAACGGAGCTCTTCTTTGCCCCCTTTGTTATTTTTGACGCCACGAATGCCCTTACTTCCGAAAGGGTGACGTCCTTTGGCTCTATCTTCCACAGGTTGAAGAATGCCTCCAGGTCGCCCTCATATGCCCGCAAGGTGTGCGCGGACGCGCCCTTCTGCACCTCAAGATACCTGAGGAATTTCTTTATAAGCTCTGCGCTTTTTTCGTGCAACAATCAGTCCTTTTTTTAATGTTCAAAGCTTTTTGAAATTTTCCTTTATTTCCGG